>NZ_SZWU01000015.1:371600-401823 GCF_005280935.1 Citrobacter sp. wls757
GCGTCCAAGCGGCACCACTAACGGCGTTCCGGCAACCGGATCGTCGATAATCATACAGCGCAGTCCATAGATTTTTTCAATAAGCTGCGCGGTGACGATCTCCTTCGGTGCACCCTCGGCAATTATTTTTCCGTCACGCAGCGCGATCAGATGTGTTGCATAGCGACAGGCCTGATTCAGGTCGTGCAAAACGGCGGCCAGCGTGTAACCTTTTTCCCGGTTTAGCTCACTCAGCAGTTCCAGCAGATCGATCTGATGACTGATATCCAGCCAGGTGGTGGGTTCATCGAGCAGCATAATCGACGTTTCCTGCGCCAGCACCATCGCAATCCATGCACGCTGACGTTGTCCGCCGGAAAGGGTATCCACACTTTGTGATGCCAGGTGGGTGATACCCGTCGCCTGCATGGCGTTTGAGACCGCAATTTCATCCTCTTGCCGCCAGCGGGTAAACAGCGGCTGGTGTGGGTAGCGTCCGCGGGCAACCAGCTCCTGTACCGTAATATCCCCCGGCGTGGTGGCGTTTTGCGCCAGCAAACCTATTCTGCGGGCGACTTCTTTGCTGGCATAGTGCTGAATATGCTCACCATCGAGCCAGACCTTGCCATGCGCGGGCGTCATCAGACGACTCAGCGTGCGCAGTAGGGTTGATTTCCCGCAGCCGTTTGGCCCGATAATCGCGGTGAAATGGCCGTCGGGAATCGACACATTGAGGTTTTCCGCCACGGTAAACTTGCCATAACCCAACGTTAACTGGTCGCCACGCAAACGGGCTACTGATTCGATCATTTTTTGCGGGACTCCTGAATTAACAAGACGATAAGATAAATACCGCCGAGGCTTACGGTGACAACGCCCACCGGAAGCTGATAAGGCATAAACAGCTGTTGGGCGCATAAATCCGCCATCAGCAACAGCAACGCGCCGCACAGCGCCGACAGGGTTAATCCCCAGCGCGATGTACCGCTTATACGTCGCGCGATATGCGGCGCGACAAGAGCAATAAACGAGATAGGACCGGCCAGCGCGGTGGCGGCAGCGGTCAGTACCACCGCAACCAGCATCATCATCAAACGTGAGCGCTCAACGCTGACGCCAAGCGCACAGGCGCTGTCATCACCCATTTCCAGTAAGCGCATCCGGCGTACCAGCAGCGCGGCGCACACCAGCATGATGATAATCAGCGGGGCAGAAGGCCAGGTTTTGGCCCAGGTCAGGCCATTGAGCGATCCGGCGTTCCACAGCCCGGCCGTCAGCGCGGTTTCTAATGATGCTTTCAGCAGTAGCCAGGTGTTGAACGCCACCAGCATGGCGCGAATGCCGATACCGATAATAATCAGCCGGAAGGTGTCGATCCCATTGCGCCAGGCGAGCGCCCAGACCACCAGAGAAGTCAGAATCCCACCCAGCATGGCCGCCAGCGCGATAGCGGTGAGATGCTGTCCGAAGAGCACCATTGCCACCAGCACACCGCTCCAGGCTCCGGTATTGAAACCCATCACATCCGGGCTGCCCAGCGGGTTACGCATCAGTGACTGAAATATTGCGCCGCTCACGCCGAGCGCCGCGCCAATTAATAGCGCCATGAGCACGCGAGGCAAACGCCATTCGGTCACCACCAGCGTAATACTGCGCGGCGCATCGCCGAGCAGGGCGGCAATAATTTGCTGGGTTTCCAGCGTAACAACGCCGCTACGCAGGCTCCACAAACCAATGACGAGACAACCTGCAACCAGCAGCAGGCTGCTGATTATCAGGCGGCGGGAGAGGTGTATCATGCGCCACCCCCGCGCGATTTACGGCGTACCAGAAAGATAAGCACCGGTGCACCGATAAAAGCACTGACTACCGACACGCGCAGCTCGCCGGGGACAATCAGGCGACCGATTATATCGGCAATCAGTAACAGAGTAGGCGTTGCCAGTAGGGTTACGGGCAGTGACCAGCGGTGATCCGCCCCCACCAGCCAGCGCGCCATGTGCGGCATCATCAGGCCGATAAAGGCGATAGGACCAACAATCGCGGTCGCACTGCCGCACAGTACGGTAATAACCAGCAGGCCAATAAACTGCGTGCGAGCGACTTTACTGCCAAGCGCGGTAGCGGTGTCGCTGCCGAGGCTCAGGCTATTCAGAGCGCGACTGAGGAACAGTGCGACAGCCGCGGCAATCAGTACTGGTACCAGCACAACTTTCAGCGTTTGCAGGCTGCGGATATCCAGTGAGCCGGCTTGCCAGAAACGCAACTGATCGTAAACGTCCGGGTTGAGCAGGGCGATGCCGGTGGATAATCCTTCCAGCACCGCGCCCAGCGCGACGCCCGCCAGGGTCAGACGTACCGGGCTTAACTGCCCGCCGCCCTGACTACCGGTAAAAGCTACGATCAGCGATGCAGCCAGCGCACCGCAAAAGGCCATCAGCAGCTGTTCTTGCGCAGAGGAAAAGCCGAACAGCGCGGCCCCCAGCACAATAGCGAAGCTGGCGCCGGAGTTGACACCCAGAATGCCGGGATCGGCGAGAGGGTTACGCGTGAGCGTTTGCATTAGTGCGCCAGCCAGGCCCAGCGCACCACCGGCGAGCAGCCCCGCCAGAGTGCGCGGCAAGCGCGCGTCCAGCACGATGGTGCAATCAGCACTTTGACAACTGCCGGTGAGCGCATCCAGCACCACGGAGGCAGGTAGCGACTTGGCGCCAATAACCAGACTTAATACCGTGGTGAGAACAAGTAATAACAATAGTCCGGGCACGGCGAAGGCGCGTGTCGCGGAAACAGAGCATGACATATCAACTTCCCTGATAATGATAGTAATTATCGTTATCGATCTTATTTGGATATGTTAGCATGTGCAGCCATCGAATGGATATTGAAAAAGTACCTGGTAAGGCTCTGTAATGAATCGACAATCCTGGCTGCTCAATCTCAGCCTGTTAAAGACCCACCCAGCATTTCGCGCTGTTTTCCTCGCCCGTTTTATTTCCATTGTCTCTCTGGGGCTACTCGGCGTGGCGGTTCCGGTACAGATCCAGATGATGACCCAGTCGACCTGGCAGGTGGGTTTGTCGGTGACGTTGACCGGTAGCGCAATGTTTATTGGCCTGATGGTGGGCGGAGTGCTGGCCGACCGCTATGAGCGTAAAAAAGTGATCCTGCTGGCGCGTGGAACCTGTGGTATTGGCTTTATTGGCCTGTGTCTGAATGCGCTGCTGCCCGAACCGTCGTTGCTGGCGATTTATCTGCTTGGCTTATGGGATGGTTTCTTTGCCTCGCTGGGCGTGACCGCATTGCTGGCTGCGACGCCAGCGCTGGTTGGGCGCGAGAATTTGATGCAGGCTGGGGCGATTACCATGCTGACGGTGCGTCTTGGATCGGTAATTTCACCGATGCTTGGCGGGGTGCTGCTCGCGACTGGCGGCGTGGCCTGGAACTACGGACTGGCGGCGGCGGGAACCTTCATTACCTTACTACCGCTGCTGAGCCTTCCTGCGTTGCCGCCTCCGCCGCAGCCGCGCGAGCATCCGCTGAAATCGCTGCTGGCAGCATTTCGCTTTCTGCTTGCCAGCCCGCTGATTGGCGGCATTGCGCTGCTCGGTGGTCTGTTAACCATGGCGAGCGCCGTGCGTGTGCTGTATCCGGCATTGGCGATTAACTGGCACATGTCGAGTGCGCAAATTGGCCTGCTGTATGCGGCTATTCCGCTGGGGGCAGCCGTGGGCGCATTGACCAGCGGACAACTGGCGCACAGCGTTCGTCCGGGACTGATTATGCTGGCATCGACCGTGGCTTCATTTCTGGCTATCGGCCTGTTTGGCTTGATGCCCGTCTGGCAGCTTGGTGTGGTTTGTCTGGCGCTGTTTGGCTGGTTGAGTGCGGTCAGCTCTTTGTTGCAGTACACCCTGTTACAGACGCAGACGCCGGAAGCGATGCTCGGACGAATTAACGGTTTGTGGACGGCGCAAAACGTCACCGGCGATGCGATTGGCGCGGCGTTGTTAGGTGGTCTGGGCGCGATGATGACGCCGGTTGCTTCGGCAAGCGTGAGTGGATTTGGACTGGTGATTGTCGGTCTGTTACTGCTGCTGCTGTTGGGAGAAGTGCGCCGATTCCGGCAGGTCCCCGTGAATGTCTGATCGCGTTGTGCTCTACGGTTGTAGGCCGGATAAGGCGTTAGCCGCATCCGGCGCTGAACATTAAAACAGAGCCGACAGACGTTGCAGCAGCAGCGTGGCGCTGTAGTAGTCGAGACGGAAGGTTTCCGTACCCAGGGCGTAAACGCGTTTATTCTGCACGGCTGGCAGATGCGCCAGAAGCGGATTGGCGTAAATAGCGTCGGCATCTTTGCTGTCGCCAGCAAACAGGAACAGCGCTTCGCCGTTCAGGCCTGCTGCCAGGTTCTCACCGCCAAGCTGGATGATATCGTGGCGTTTGCCCTGACTCTGGCTGGTGTGCAAGTTGGCAGGCAGCGTTGCCAGCGTGAACCCTAACTGCTCCATCAGCTTGCCTTGCGCTGACTCAGGCGTCCACAGGTTGGCGCTGTGCGCCGCGGCGGTATATACCAGCGCGCTGACCGGCTGTGGTGGCAGGGTAATATGTTGCTTAACCGCCTGAAGTTGCTTATCAAACTCGGCAATTCGCGCAGCTGCCTGTTGCTCCTGACCGGTAATTTCACCTAACTGGGTCAGCAGCGACTGCCAGCTTTTATCGTCGTAATTAATGATGAGCGTTGGCGCAATGGTGGACAGCTGATCGTATAGCGCGAGGGCAGAATCTCCCCCAGTGGCGCTTACCAGAATCAGATCCGGCATTTGAGCTGCGACGGCCTCGGCGCTCGGTTCGCCGATATACAGGCGGCTCAGTTTGCGTTCTTTTGCTACTTCGCTCCACTGACGTAAAAAGCCCTGCGCATCGCCGATGCGATTGTTCGGCGTAGTGGCACCGCTGGCAATGACCGGAGCATCAATCGCCAGCAGCGAGCCGGTGAGGGTCACGCTGGTGGAGACAATTCGCTGCGCCTTATGCTCCAGCGTATGCGTGCCGCGGCTGTCAGTAACCTGACGCGGCCAGTCGGCGGCGTGACCTGAAGAAATTCCTGAAAGAGATAAACCTGCCAGTAAGAGCACGGTGCGGCAAAAAGAGGGGAGACTCACGAATCGGCTTCCTGTTATCAGTATGAGTAATGCTTCTCATTTTCATTGTTAGCGAGCAAGGATGCAAGCCAAAGTCGCACATTGTGCTACCACAAGAGTTGACATACCGCCGCTTTACTTTTAGGTTAGCGACCGAAAATATAAATGATAATCATTATTAGAGCCTTTATCATTTTTGGAGGATGATATGGATACGTCACTGGCCGAGGAAAAAACGCAGACTATGCCGACGCTCGCTCCCGACAGTTTTTTCTTTATGTCGCCGTACCGTAGTTTTACGACGTCAGGATGCTTCGCCCGCTATGCGGAACCGGCAATTGATGGCGATTCGCCAGACAGCCCTTTCCAACAGAAAATGAACGCACTGTTTGCTGATGCCAAATCGCAGGGCATCGCGAACCCTGTCATGGTCGGGGCGATTCCCTTTGATACCCGCCAGCCATCATCGCTGTTTATTCCCCAATCATGGCAGAGCTTCTCTCGTACGGCGAAGCAGCAATCATCACGTTACTTTACCGCGCATCAGCCGCTGAACGTCGTTGAACGTAAATCGATCCCGGAACAGGACTTTTTTGAAGATATGGTCGCCCGGGCGGCTGCGCTGACGTCCACTCCGGAAGTCGACAAAGTGGTGTTGTCACGCCTGATCGATATCACCGCCGATGCCAACATTGACAGCGGTGCGCTGCTGGAGCGTCTGGTGGCGCAAAATCCAGCGAGCTACAACTTCCATGTACCGATTGAAGACGGCGGCGTATTGATTGGTGCCAGCCCGGAACTGCTACTGCGCAAAGAAGGCGATCGTTTCAGTTCTCTGCCGCTGGCTGGCTCTGCACGTCGTCAGCCTGATGATGTGCTGGATCGCGAAGCAGGGATCCGCCTGCTGGCGTCTGAGAAGGACCGCCATGAGCACGAACTGGTGACGCAGGCGATGAAAACGGTATTGCGCGATCGCAGCCGTGAATTGCAACTGCCTTCTTCTCCGCAGCTGGTTACCACGCCGACGCTCTGGCACCTCGGCACGCCGTTTGAAGGTAAAGCCAACCCGCAGGAAAACGCCCTGACGCTGGCGTGCCTGCTGCATCCGACGCCTGCGCTAAGCGGCTTCCCACATCAGGTTGCGCGCAAGCTTATCGCCGAGCTGGAGCCGTTCGATCGTGAATTGTTCGGCGGTATTGTCGGCTGGTGTGATGCCGAAGGTAACGGTGAGTGGGTGGTGACGATCCGCTGTGCGAAGCTGCTGCGCAATCAGGTGCGTTTTTTTGCCGGAGCAGGAATTGTTCCAGCCTCTTCCCCGGTTGCGGAATGGCGTGAAACGGGGGCCAAGCTCTCCACGATGTTGAATGTTTTTGGACTGCATTAAGAGCCTTGTGGACTGGCTTTAAGGAGCAATAATGAGTATTCCTTTCACCCGCTGGCCGGAAGAGTTTGCCCGCAGGTATCGTGAAAAAGGTTACTGGCAGGATTTGCCGCTGACCGACATTCTGACCCGTCACGCCGACAGCGACCATACGGCGGTTATTGATGGTGAACGCCATCTGAGCTATCGCCAGCTGAATCAGGCCGCTGACAACCTTGCCTGCAGTTTGCGTTGCCAGGGGATCAAACCCGGCGAAACCGCGCTGGTACAACTGGGCAATGTGGCTGAGCTGTATATCACCTTCTTTGCGCTGCTCAAGCTGGGCGTAGCTCCAGTGCTGGCGCTGTTCAGCCATCAGCGTAACGAACTCAACGCCTATGCCAAACAGATTGAGCCGGCACTGCTGATTGCCGATCGCCAGCATACGCTGTTTAGCGGCGACGATTTTCTTAACGCTTTTGTGGCCGAACACAATTCAGTGCGCGTGGTGTTACTGCGCAACGCTGAAGGTGAACACAATCTGCAAACGGCGATAAACCAGCCTGCGACAGATTTTTCCGCCACGCCATCGCCTGCTGATGAGGTGGCGTACTTCCAGCTTTCTGGCGGGACGACCGGGACGCCAAAGCTGATTCCTCGCACTCATAACGATTACTACTACAGCGTGCGTCGCAGCAATGAGATTTGCCGCTTCACCGGGGAAACGCGTTATTTATGCGCAATCCCGGCGGCGCATAACTACGCCATGAGTTCGCCAGGCGCGCTGGGCGTATTCCTGGCTGGCGGCACCGTGGTGCTGGCGGCTGACCCGAGTGCCACTCTGTGTTTCCCGCTGATTGAACAGCATCAGGTTAACGTCACGGCGCTGGTGCCACCTGCGGTGAGCCTGTGGTTGCAGGCGATTGCGGAGTGGGGCAGTAATGCGCAACTGGCTTCGCTGAAACTGCTTCAGGTCGGTGGCGCGAGACTTTCTGCCACGCTTGCGGCACGTATTCCAGCCGAGATTGGCTGCCAGTTGCAGCAGGTCTTCGGCATGGCGGAAGGGCTGGTGAACTATACCCGTCTGGACGACAGTCCTGAGCGCATCATCAATACCCAGGGTCGCCCGATGTGTCCCGATGATGAAGTCTGGGTAGCAGACGCTGACGGTAACCCTTTAGCCCAGGGAGAGACCGGACGCCTGATGACGCGTGGTCCGTACACCTTCCGCGGTTATTTCAAAAGTCCTGAGCATAATGCCAGCGCCTTTGACGCCAACGGCTTTTACTGTTCCGGCGATCTGATCGCTATCGATCCGGATGGTTACATCACCGTTCAGGGGCGTGAAAAGGATCAGATCAATCGCGGCGGGGAGAAGATCGCCGCTGAAGAGATTGAAAACCTGCTGCTGCGCCATCCAATGGTGATCCATGCCGCGCTGGTCAGTATGGAAGACGAACTGATGGGTGAGAAAAGCTGTGCCTGGCTGGTGGTGAAAGAGCCGCTGCGCGCGGTGCAGGTGCGCCGTTTTCTACGCGAACAGGGCATAGCGGAATTCAAATTACCCGATCGTGTTGAGTGCGTTGAGTCATTACCGCTGACTCCAGTGGGGAAGGTAGATAAAAAACAATTACGTCAGTGGCTGGCATCACGTTCACTGGCCTGAAGGAGAAATAGAAATGGCAATTCCTAAACTGCAGGCTTATGCGCTACCAACGGCGCTCGATGTTCCGGTGAACAAAGTCGACTGGGCATTTGACCCTGAACGCGCCGCGCTGTTGATCCACGACATGCAGGATTATTTTATCGGCTTTTGGGGCGATAACTGCCCGATGATGGAGCAGGTCGTCGCGAACATCGCCGCGCTGCGCCAGTACTGCAAAGAGCATAACATTCCGGTGTATTACACCGCTCAGCCGAAAGAACAGAGTGATGAAGACCGCGCTCTGCTCAATGATATGTGGGGACCGGGCCTGACGCGTTCCCCGGAACAACAAAAGATCGTTGAGGCGCTGGCGCCGGATGAAGCGGATACCATTCTGGTGAAATGGCGTTATAGCGCATTTCATCGTTCCCCGCTGGAACAGATGCTCAAGGAAACCGGGCGTAATCAACTGATCATTACCGGGGTGTATGCGCATATCGGCTGTATGACCACCGCAACGGACGCCTTCATGCGTGACATCAAGCCGTTTATGGTTGCCGATGCGCTGGCGGACTTTAGCCGTGACGAACACCTGATGTCGCTGAAATACGTGGCGGGACGTTCCGGGCGTGTGGTAATGACCCAGGAATTATTGCCGACACCGGTCCCGACCAGTAAAGATGCGTTGCGCAGCGTTATTCTGCCGTTGCTGGATGAGTCTGAAGAGCCGATGGATGACGAAAACCTGATCGACTACGGGCTGGATTCCGTGCGCATGATGGCGCTGGCGGCGCGCTGGCGTAAGGTTCATGGTGACATTGATTTCGTGATGCTGGCGAAAAAACCGACCATTGACGCTTGGTGGGCGCTGCTCTCCCGCGAGGTGAAGTAATGGCTGGATTTGATTTTGCCGGGAAAACCGTCTGGGTAACCGGGGCGGGAAAAGGGATTGGCTACACCACGGCGTTGGCATTTGCGAATGCTGGCGCTGAGGTGACAGGATTCGATCGCGAATTTCCTCAGGATAACTACCCGTTTGCGACCGAAGTGCTGGATGTGGCAAATGCCGGACAGGTAGCTGAAGTGTGCCAGCGTGTCCTCAAAGCGCGCGAGCGTTTAGATGTGTTGGTCAATGCCGCAGGTATTTTGCGTATGGGGGCCACAGATGCGTTGAGCGCTGAGGAGTGGCAGCAGACGTTTGCGGTTAACGTTGGTGGGGCGTTCAATCTGTTTCAGCAGACGATGGCGCAGTTTCGTCGCCAGCAGGGCGGGGCGATCGTGACCGTCGCGTCGGATGCGGCGCACACGCCGCGTATCGGCATGAGTGCTTACGGCGCGTCAAAAGCCGCGTTGAAAAGTCTGGCGCTGACCGTCGGACTTGAACTGGCGGGCAGCGGTGTGCGCTGTAATGTGGTGTCGCCAGGCTCGACCGACACCGATATGCAGCGCACGCTGTGGGTTAGCGATGACGCGGAGCAACAGCGCATTCGTGGATTTGGCGAGCAGTTTAAACTCGGGATTCCGCTGGGGAAAATCGCCCGGCCGCAAGAGATCACCAACACTATTTTATTCCTCGCTTCCGATCTGGCCAGCCACATTACGTTACAGGATATCGTGGTGGACGGCGGTTCCACGCTGGGGGCATGACGATGATCTGGAAGCGTCATTTAACGCTGGATGAACTCAATGCCACCAGTCAGAACACGATGGTGGCGCATTTAGGCATGGTCTATACCCGGCTGGGTGATGATGTGCTGGAAGCCGAAATGCCAGTGGATAGCCGTACGCATCAGCCATTTGGCCTGCTGCACGGCGGCGCATCCGCGGCCCTGGCGGAAACGCTGGGTTCAATGGCGGGTTATCTGATGACCCGCGACGGGCAATGCGTAGTGGGGACGGAACTCAACGCCACGCATCATCGGGCGGTATCGCAAGGGAAAGTGCGCGGCGTTTGCCAGCCGCTGCACCTTGGGCGTCAAAATCAAAGCTGGGAAATCGTCATCTTTGATGAGCAGGGACGACGCTGCTGCACCTGCCGTTTAGGCACTGCGGTGATGGGGTGAGATCACCCGGCAAAGTAAAATGAAATTGCAGAGTTAACAGGTAAATGAAGTGATCTAGTTAACAATGCAATGTAAATACTCAGTGATACTTCGGGTTTGCATGGTTGTCAGGTTGTTAAATTCAGAAAAGATGTTATAGAAACAAAATGTAACATCTCTCTGGATCGGACAACGGATAACAACTATGAACAAATCAGGGAAGTACCTCGTCTGGACAGTGCTCTCCGTTATGGGAGCATTTGCCCTCGGCTATATCGCATTAAATCGTGGTGAACAGATCAACGCGTTGTGGATAGTCGTGGCGTCGGTCTGTGTCTACCTTATCGCTTACCGTTTCTACGGCCTGTATATCGCGAAAAATGTACTGGCGCTTGACCCGACGCGTATGACGCCAGCCGTGCGCCATAACGACGGTCTGGATTATGTTCCCACCGATAAAAAAGTGCTGTTTGGTCACCATTTTGCGGCAATTGCCGGAGCGGGTCCGTTAGTTGGACCGGTGCTGGCGGCGCAAATGGGCTATCTGCCGGGGATGATCTGGCTGCTCGCCGGGGTGGTACTGGCGGGTGCGGTGCAGGACTTCATGGTGCTGTTTGTTTCTACCCGTCGCGATGGTCGTTCCCTTGGCGAACTGGTGAAAGAAGAGATGGGCCCAACGGCGGGCGTTATTGCGCTGGTGGCCTGTTTTATGATCATGGTGATTATTCTCGCAGTACTGGCGATGATCGTCGTGAAAGCGCTGACCCACAGTCCGTGGGGAACCTACACCGTAGCGTTCACCATCCCGCTGGCGATCTTCATGGGGATTTATCTGCGCTATCTGCGCCCGGGCCGCATTGGTGAAGTGTCGGTCATCGGTCTGGTGTTCCTGGTGTTTGCCATTATTTCCGGCGGCTGGGTGGCTGAAAGCCCGACCTGGGCACCGTACTTTGACTTTACCGGCGTACAGCTGACGTGGATGCTGGTGGGCTACGGTTTTGTTGCCGCCGTCCTGCCTGTGTGGCTGCTGCTGGCCCCGCGTGATTACCTCTCTACCTTCCTGAAAATCGGCACCATTGTTGGTCTGGCGGTAGGGATTCTGATCATGCGTCCGACGCTGACCATGCCTGCGCTGACCAAGTTTGTTGACGGTACTGGCCCGGTCTGGACCGGTAACTTGTTCCCGTTCCTGTTTATTACCATTGCCTGTGGTGCGGTTTCTGGCTTCCATGCGCTGATCTCCTCCGGCACCACGCCGAAGATGCTGGCAAATGAAGGGCAGGCCTGCTTTATCGGCTACGGCGGAATGCTGATGGAATCCTTTGTCGCCATTATGGCGCTGGTTTCCGCGTGCATCATCGATCCGGGCGTGTACTTTGCAATGAACAGCCCGATGGCGGTGCTGGCTCCTGCGGGCACGGTTGACGTAGTGGCGTCTGCGGCACAGGTAGTCAGCAGTTGGGGCTTTGCCATTACGCCAGACACCCTGCATCAAATCGCCAATGAAGTGGGTGAGCAATCCATCATCTCCCGCGCAGGTGGTGCGCCGACGCTGGCCGTCGGGATGGCGTACATTCTGCACGGCGCGCTGGGTGGCATGATGGATGTGGCATTCTGGTATCACTTCGCCATTCTGTTTGAAGCATTGTTTATTCTGACGGCGGTAGATGCCGGTACACGCGCCGCGCGCTTTATGCTGCAGGACTTGCTGGGCGTGGTATCACCGAGCCTGAAACGTACCGATTCGCTGCCTGCAAACCTGCTGGCTACAGCGCTGTGCGTGCTGGCCTGGGGTTACTTCTTACACCAGGGCGTGGTGGATCCTCTGGGTGGTATCAATACCCTGTGGCCGCTGTTTGGTATCGCCAACCAGATGCTGGCCGGTATGGCGTTGATGCTCTGTGCTGTGGTGCTGTTCAAGATGAAACGCCAGCGCTACGCGTGGGTGGCACTGGTCCCAACCGCCTGGCTGCTGATTTGTACCCTGACCGCTGGCTGGCAGAAAGCGTTTAGCCCGGATGCGAAAATCGGCTTCCTGGCTATCGCCAACAAGTTCCAGGCGATGATCGACAGCGGTAACATTCCGGCGCAGTACACCCAGTCGCAGCTGACGCAACTGGTGTTTAACAACCGCCTGGATGCGGGTCTTACCATCTTCTTCATGGTCGTCGTTGTGGTGCTGGGTCTGTTCTCCATCAAAACTGCGCTGGCAGCATTGAAAGAGGACAAACCAACTTCGAAAGAGACACCGTACGAGCCGATGCCTGAGAATGTCGAAGAGATCGTGGCGCAGGCGAAAGGCGCGCACTAATATTCTCTTAACCAACGAGCCCTCTCCTGAACGGGGAGGGCGTTTGTACGACAGGGAAACACTATGTTTGAAACACTCGCCAAAGCCGGGAAGTATTTAGGTCAAACCGCCCGATTAATGATAGGTGTGCCGGATTACGACAACTATGTTGAACATATGCGCGTCACGCATCCGGACCAGACGCCAATGACCTACGAAGAATTTTTCCGCGAGCGCCAGGATGCGCGATATGGCGGGAAAGGTGGCGCGAAGTGCTGTTGATTTTTTGCCGGATGGCGTTGATGCTTATCCGGCCTACAACATCGTATTGGCGTAATTTGTCGTCGTAGGCCTGATAAGGCGAAGCCGCCATCAGGCAACCCGCACCATAATCACACCGTAAACGACTCTACCTTTTCGAATGCTGCGCGCAGTGTCTCCGGCTTTAACGTTACCGGCAGGGCGTGAATGGACTCCACCGGGCGCAGAGTGTGCGCAATCACTTTGTCGATTTCGGCGCGGTTATTGATGTCCACTTCCAGTTGAGCTAATCGGGTTGGCAGGTTGAATCGCTGATAAGCGGTAATTAACTGCGCCAGCACGTCATCTTGTCCCAGCAGCGCGCTCTGCACCAGGATGCCGTACGCCACTTTGGTGCCGTGTAAAAACTTCTCGGTTTGTGGGAGGACGGTCAGGCCATTGTGAACAGAATGCGCCGCCGCCACGCGTGTGTAGCGCTCACCCAGACCACCAACCATGCCGCCTCCGGCAATAATCGCATCCACCACATCGCAAAACGTGCGGCTTAGCGTGCCTTGTTGTTTGTCTGCCAGCGCCTGCTCGCTGCTTTCCAGCAGGACGTCGCGGATGGTCTGCGCGGCTTGAATACCCAGACGTACTGTCAATGGCAGTGTTTCCGGCTGAGGTGCGAGCACGACGGCTTCATACCACTTTGCCAGCGTGTCGCCGATCCCCGCCAGTAAGTATTCTTCTGGCGCATTGAGAACGATCCCGGGTTCGACCAGCACGAGGAAGTTCGCGTCAGGGAAAATTTCGAAATGTAGTGCCTGGCCCGCATCGTTATACCAGACGGAGAGCGGCGTCCAGGCAGCGCAGGTCGCCGCGATAGTAGGAATACCGACAAACGGCAGATCCAGACGACGGGCCAACGCTTTAGCGGTGTCGAGCAATGTACCGCCACCCACGCCAATCACCACACTGCGATCCTCTCCCGACTCTTTTGCCAGTTGGGCAACATCGGTTTCGCTGCAATGTCCCGTAAACAGCAGGCGTTTAGCCTCGGCAAGATGAAAAGCCTCTGGCAGGTAAGGGCGGGCCGCTTCGATGGCGCGTTCACCATAAACCCACACGGCGCGTGAAAGTTGGTCGGCAGTGAAAAAATCGTTAAGTCTCGACAGGCTGCCAGGATGGGAAAAATAGTTGGCTGGGCCGGTGACGACGCGAATTTCGGTATTACTCATGTTGTGTTGTCCTTTTGGCTGTCCTGTCCAGGCAGGTTATTTTTATATAGACGTCTGAACGTCTTGATTGCCAAATACTAGCATCGTGCTATAGTGGCTTCAACCACAACATCACACGCTGGGATAACAATAATGAGTAATAACCCGCTGATTCCGCAAAGCAAACTGCCTAATCTGGGCACCACTATCTTCACGCAAATGAGTGCGCTGGCGCAGCAGCATCAGGCCATTAACCTCTCGCAGGGGTTTCCTGATTTTGACGGTCCACTCTTTTTGCAAGAGCGTCAGGCGTATCACGTCGCGCATGGCGCAAACCAGTATGCGCCGATGACGGGCGTGCAGCCGCTGCGCGAAGCTATCGCGGATAAAACGGCAGACCTGTACGGCTATAAACCTGACGCGAATAGTGAAGTGACCATCACGGCGGGGGCCACAGAAGCATTATATGCCGCGATCACTGCGCTGGTGCGCCCTGGTGATGAGGTGATTTGTTTTGACCCGAGCTACGACAGCTATGCGCCTGCGGTTGAATTATCCGGTGGTGTGGTTAAACGTATCGCCCTGCAACCACCGTCTTTTCGCGTCGACTGGCAGGCGTTTGGTGCCTTACTCAGCGACCGTACCCGATTGGTTATCCTGAACACGCCACATAATCCTTCTGCCACCGTGTGGCATCACGCCGATTTTGACGCGCTGTGGCAGGCGATTAAAGAACGCGAGATCTTTGTCATCAGCGACGAAGTTTATGAGCATATCTGTTTCGCCAAACAGGGGCATGCCAGCGTGCTGGCACATTCAGAGCTGCGGGAACGCGCTGTTGCCGTTTCATCGTTTGGTAAGACCTACCATATGACCGGCTGGAAGGTCGGATACTGCGTTGCGCCAGCCGCCATTAGCGCTGAGCTACGAAAAGTGCACCAGTATCTGACGTTTTCCGTCAACACGCCGGCTCAGCTCGCACTGGCGGATATGCTACGAGAAGATCCGGCACACTATCGCGAACTGCCCGCGTTTTATCAGAAAAAACGCGACGTGTTAGTGAACGCGCTGCGTGACAGCCGACTGGAAATTCTGCCGTGTGAAGGCACATACTTTTTACTGGTCGATTACAGCGCCGTTTCCTCGCTTAACGATGTGGAGTTTTGCCAGTGGCTGACCACTGAAGTGGGCGTTGCGGCAATTCCGCTGTCGGTGTTCTGCGCCGATCCTTTCCCGCATAAACTGATTCGCCTCTGTTTTGCCAAGCAAGAATCGACGCTGTTAGCGGCAGCCGAGCGTCTGGTTTCGTTGTAGCTATTTCACGGTCCAGGCTTTGGAGAATCGACGGTCAGCAAACAACGCTTGCAGGCCGTTGATTTGCTTCAGGCGTAACACCTCATCGCTGTCCATACCAAGATCCTTGCCAATTCTTTCTTCACTCCATCCCAGTTGCGATAGCTCGCGGACAATCTCGGACATGGCGTGGATTTGATGACGCCCGCGAGCGCGGTTGTGGCGAATGGTTGCCGCCATACGCTCATGGCGTTCGCGTTCTAAACAGGCAACCGGCAGATATCCTTTCAGCCTGGGCCTCAGTGAGGCTTTGGCTTTACCTAACTCGTGGCGGTGGAAACCGTCGACAATTTCGTACTCTTCAGCCGTTGAGTGAACCACTACAATGGGCTGCGTAAACCCGTCAGCTTCGAGGGACTTCAGCAGCAGCTTTTTCTCCGGTGGCGCAACGTTATTGGGGTTGTAGTCATTGGGTGAAATATGATCATTTTTAACCCAAAGAACGCAATCTACGGGCTCCTCGCGAAAGGGACTGACGCTGTGTATTGCCTTTCTGAATTCATTTATGGCTTCAATTCTCTCTGGTTCTGATAAACCAGAAAGAAAGCCGAGGAGTTCCTGAGTTAATCGCTGTTGCATAAGAGTCCCCATTCCTGGCGTTTTGTTTTCATGCGCTCATTGTAGCGTTGATAGTTTTTGGGTGTCGTTGGACTAAATGAGAGAGCCCGGCACCAATAGTCGTTATTCAGCAGGACCTTACAGATACGCCGCCATGACGGAATATCCACTGAACCAATATCTCTTTCCTGGGTTTGTGGGATATTCTCCATGCCTTTTTTCTTATACCACTGTAAATAGACGGCGATTTTATTGCGGTAATGTTCGGCGGTCGTTTCCGGCATACTCTTCAATAACAGCATGGCGTATTCCTGCCAGCTTAAATGTTCGGGTTTTAATATTTTGCGGTGACCGTAAAAATGGTTGTCCTGACCAGCATATATCCCGCCACTTTTTACCCCGCTGACGCGGGAGCACATCATTGCCCAGCGTTCAGGCTCAATAACATGGTAAAGCCACAGCCCCTGGCGTTGTTCTGGTCCAAAGGGTTCGCAGATACGCATGTATCGCGTGGGAACCCCCGCCTGATACATCAGGTTATACAGGGGATTACACGGGAGCGTTGACTTGGCAAACCACGTCCAGATGTCAGCTGTTTTCCAGTCATAAATCGGATAAATATACCAGGTATGCCCGCCGGGGGCGCTGGTGGTCCAGGGTTTGTCATCGGCAAAACGCTGTTTTTTCGAGTTCGCAATGGCGACGAAACGATTATATGACTCATCGGCGCGGATCCCGACCATCATGGAGGCCGGTCGTTTCTGCGAAAACCATTCAGCGAACTCACGAACAAATTGCTCGAAAGTCATACCGGGTTGATAGAAAGAGAAAAACTCGGGATCGGTAATGGCATCTGCGGGCGGTTGGCGCACCCATTGAGTACCCGGTTCCCAGCATTGCCATTCAGGCTGAAATTGTGACAGTGAATTTTGCGTCGTCAGCGGCAATGCAACCCAATAAAATTCTTCGATGACATCGGAATAATTCTCGCGTAGCGCCTGGACATAGTCGATAGTGCAGGAAAACTGAGCCTCCCAGTCGATAAATAAGACGTTTATTTTTTTCTGTAACTGGCGGGCAATGGCGGCGGTCAGATGTAACATCAACCCCGAATCTTTACCTCCAGAGAAAGAAACGCAGACACGCGGTAGAGTCTCAAGCGTCCAGGTAATGCGTTCCTGTGCTGCTTGCAGAACATTTTTATCCAACGGTATTTTATAAACAGACATATCAAATCCATATCGAATTTTATTATTTGCAGCCATAATAAATGTCCGTAATAGGATAATCTTTTTCTTGCAGCATGCAATATTTAAATATATTCATTATCTGCATGCTATTTTGTTATTGTATATTTTATATGAATTATAATGTGCTTTTAATCATGTTATCCTTAACTATCCAAGGATAGTTTGCTTATGTATTCTGCGAAGGCTTTGTTATTCAATGATGCCCGGTTATACATTATGAATAATTTTACTTTTGGTAATTCAAAATCGGTTTTAATTTCTTTAAATTTCAATGCTGGCTGATAAATTTCATAAATTTGTCTGGGGAGTGCACCAATAATATCCGTACTGGCGATAACGTTAGCAATCGAGAGTAAGGAGTCGCTACTAAAACCTACTTTATGGAATGCCATCGATTCGCTTGCACGGGAACGATAATCTTTAATGCCCTGATCTTCAGAGGAAAAATATGTAAATTGCTCTTGTTGAATTTGTTCGAGTGTGCTCGTTTCATTTATTCTGGGATGGTTGCCACTGCACACTAAAACACAGTCAATAGTCTTGAAATGAGTACATACAATAGAACGATTGTGAACTGGCGTTGTTGTAATCACCAGATCGGCTTTACGATAGGCAAGGATGTTTTCGGCCGTTTCTGCTGACATTAATATATCATGATGCTCAATTTCAATATCTGAATTTTCTCTGAGGCTATTAATTAAAGATGTCACATTCAGGTTGGTTGTAATTTGTGGGCTGTAGATGACGAATTTATTTTTCAGGCTGGAACCGTGCATGATATTGATGGTTTGTTCCAGATTATTGAGATTTTTTTCAAGGTGAAGATGAAGGTTTACCCCTGTGACCGTAGGCGTAATGCCTTTGCCTGAGCGAATAAACAAGGGGTCGTTAAACTGTGTACGCAGTCGCTGTAATGACTGGCTGACGGCTGAAGGGGTAATATACAGTGTTGCCGCAGCTTTACTGATGCTCAAATGTTGATAAATACATTCAAAAATTACCAACAGGTTAAGATCGAATTTTTTGAGGTCATAGAGGTTAGCCATGCATACCTTCCTGTGATGGTAATGTATAGGATAATTCAATTGTTGAATAATTTAAATTCTAATCATTCTTAGAATTTATGTTTATGGCTTAATGAATAATTAACTTAAACTAAAATAACACAGATTGCTTGATGGTTACGATAAAAATACATTTTAAAGAGTGATTGAAATGAGAACCATAACAATCACTCATTCTGTTACCTTTATTTATTTCCCATAATAATATTTAATTTATCTTTATCGGGTAATCCCACTTCCTGTTGTAACGTATCGTCTTTGCTCATGTAGTAGATCGCGGGCGTCACATTAGCACCTAAATCATCCATGAGTTTTTGGTTGATATTCAGTACTTTCATCTGTTCTGGATGGACTGAAGCCGGGATTTCCAGCTTCATTTTCCCGCCGGATGCTTCATAGTCATGCCAGGTTTTGGCCGGATCTTTGGATGCCAGGATCGCAGCAGCAGTTGCCGGGCTTTCGGGCTTGATCACGCCAACCAGCAGCGTACGCAGCTGAACTTTACCGGAATCTACCCATGGGCGCGCCTGCTGCCAGAACTGTTTGCAATAAGGACAGAAGGGATCGGCAAACACGTAAACGATGACCGGGGCTTCTTTTTTCCCGTCCAGAATCCACGACGCTTTTTCCATTCGCTGCCACATCTCACGTCCGGCAGGGGCATAGATCTCTTTTTCTATGAGCGCATTACTGAGGTTTTCTCCTTTTTCATTATACATGTAGCCGGAGATGGCATGTTTACCGTCAGGCGTGACATAGATAGTGACCCCCATGTCCTGGTATTTTCCCAGATAGCCTTTCATTCCACCCGGTGCGTCGAAGGGCTTCAGGATCGTAATTCCCTGTTTCTCAATGGCTTTAACAGGGGCAGGGAGCTCCTCTGCGTGCACGATAGCGGGGAGAAGAGTTAAGAGTAAGGTGCGTTTAAACATTGATTTTCCTTATAAAATCAGCAGGAAAGTGGGCTTAATTGCAAAACCTATCACAGCCATAGGTAAGATCGACGGTCTGTCGATTGCCCTTTCTTTAGTTGGGTGATGTAATCCCCATCGCTGTTACGACCTTTGTTAAGGTAATGTAGAGCGCAACACATAGCCAGCCCTGCTGGCACTGACGTTACCTGCGGGTAGCTCGGGTAATGAGGCTCCCTGCAAAGGGGGCCTTTTTTACTTTTATCTTTAGGTTCACAACATGAGTTTGAGTGGGTTGTTAGTTAACGCTTATTGATTTGATAAAGGAAACGCATTAGCCCTGCGAAGAGATTTTCGTTAACTTATCTCTCAACGAAAACACGGAGGAAGTACAGATGTCTTTGATTAATACCAAAATTAAACCTTTCAAAAACCAGGCGTTCAAAAACGGTGAGTTCATCGAAGTAACCGAGAAAGATACCGAAGGTCGCTGGAGCGTCTTCTTCTTCTACCCGGCTGACTTTACTTTCGTATGCCCGACCGAGCTGGGTGACGTTGCAGACCATTACGAAGAACTGCAGAAACTGGGCGTAGATGTGTATTCCGTTTCTACCGACACCCACTTCACCCACAAAGCATGGCACAGCAGCTCTGAAACCATCGCGAAAATCAAATACGCGATGATCGGCGACCCGACTGGCGCCCTGACCCGTAACTTCGACAACATGCGTGAAGATGAAGGTCTGGCTGACCGCGCAACCTTCGTTGTTGACCCGCAGGGTATCATCCAGGCAATCGAAGTTACTGCTGAAGGTATCGGCCGTGATGCGTCTGACCTGCTGCGTAAAATCAAAGCAGCACAGTACGTCGCTTCCCACCCAGGTGAAGTTTGCCCGGCAAAATGGAAAGAAGGTGAAGCAACCTTAGCGCCATCTCTGGACCTGGTTGGTAAAATCTAAGTCGCATAGTTTGTAGGCCGGATAAACGTAGTGCATCCGGCATTCCACAGGCGCAAATTTGCGCCTGTTTCATTCCAGCACCATGACGCAAGTTGCATTAATGCAGTCCCGCAAAATCGGCTTGCATGATGATGTTTTCAGAGAGGGAAGAAGAATGCTCGACACAAATATGAAAACCCAGCTCAGGGCTTACCTTGAGAAACTGACCAAACCTGTTGAGCTGATTGCGACGCTGGATGACAGCGCTAAATCGGCAGAAATCAAGGAACTGCTGACTGAAATTGCTGAACTGTCAGAAAAAGTCACCTTCAAAGAAGACAATACTCTGGCGGTGCGTAAGCCATCGTTCCTGATTACCAATCCCGGTTCTCACCAGGGACCGCGTTTTGCCGGTTCTCCGCTGGGTCATGAGTTTACCTCTCTGGTGCTGGCGCTGTTGTGGACCGGTGGTCATCCGTCAAAAGAGGCGCAGACGTTGCTGGAGCAGATCCGCGATCTCGACGGTGATTTTGAATTTGAAACCTATTATTCACTTTCCTGCCATAACTGCCCGGACGTGGTGCAGGCGCTGAACCTGATGGCGGTGTTGAACCCACGTATCAAGCATACGGCGATTGACGGCGGTACATTCCAGAACGAAATCACCGATCGTAACGTGATGGGCGTTCCGGCGGTATTTATGAACGGCAAAGAGTTCGGTCAGGGGCGTATGACGCTGACTGAGATCGTGGCGAAAGTGGATACCGGCGCAGAAAAACGTGCGGCTGAAGAGCTGAATAAGCGCGATGCTTATGACGTATTGATTGTCGGTTCTGGTCCTGCAGGTGCGGCGGCAGCGGTGTACTCTGCACGTAAAGGCATTCGCACCGGTCTGATGGGCGAACGTTTTGGCGGTCAGGTCCTTGATACTGTTGATATTGAAAACTATATCTCAGTACCGAAAACTGAAGGTCAGAAACTGGCAGGCGCGCTGAAAGCACACGTTGATGATTATGATGTCGATGTGATTGACAGCCAGAGCGCGAGCAAACTCATTCCAGCAGCGCAGGAAGGCGGTTTGCATCAGATTGAAACGGCCTCCGGTGCGGTGCTGAAAGCACGTAGCATTATCATCGCCACCGGCGCGAAATGGCGCAACATGAACGTTCCGGGTGAAGATCAGTATCGCACCAAAGGCGTAACCTACTGCCCGCACTGTGATGGCCCGCTGTTTAAAGGCAAGCGTGTTGCGGTGATTGGCGGCGGTAACTCCGGCGTTGAAGCGGCTATCGACCTGGCAGGTATTGTTGAACATGTGACGCTGCTGGAGTTTGCTCCTGAAATGAAGGCCGACCAGGTGCTGCAAAATAAGCTTCGCAGTCTGAAAAACGTCGACATCATTCTGAATGCGCAAACGACAGAAGTGAAAGGCGATGGCAGCAAAGTTACTGGCCTGGAGTATCGTGACCGTGTGAGCGGCGATGTTCACAATGTGGAACTGGCCGGTATCTTTGTTCAGATTGGTCTGCTGCCGAACACCAACTGGCTGGAAGGCGCCGTTGAACGTAACCGTATGGGTGAAATCATCATCGATGCCAAGTGCGAAACCAGCGTGAAAGGCGTTTTCGCTGCCGGTGACTGCACCACCGTACCGTATAAGCAGATTATCATCGCGACCGGTGAAGGCGCGAAGGCCTCGTTGAGTTCGTTTGATTATCTGATTCGCACGACAGTAGCATAAAAAAAGTAAGACTCACCTGCACTATAAAAACCCCTGTCAGGCGTTAACCTGGCAGGGGTTTTCTTTAGCAAATCAGTGGCTGTTAACGAACAACCAGCACTGGCAAAGTCGCGTGACGGACAACGCTGGAAGCGTTAGAGCCGAGCAGATGGGTGCTGATTGATGGGTTACGCGACCCAATGACAACGACATCCGCATTCAACTCTTCACCCAATTCGTTGACCACGTCACGTACGCTGCCAAAGCGGACGTGTTGCTTAATACGGGAAGGATCGATGCTGAAGTGACCGACCATCGTTTGCAGACGGGTTTCCGCTTCGTGTTGCAGATGCTCTTCAAAACGACGGACATCGGCTGCAAAGCGGTGCAGGCTTAAGCTCGCTGAGCCTGGCAGCACATGCAGTAGATGGATAACCCCTTTATCCTGGGCCAGAAATTCTGCATGGCGAATAGCCTTGTCGCTCAGTTCCATTTCGAATACATCAACTGGCATTATGATTGTGTTGTACATAAACATTCTCCTTGTCATTACATGAACACATAACAGCATAGTATTAAAAATGATTCTGTCAGTCACGACACAGATTTATGTTTTGCGAACAGGAAAGAAAGCGAGGAGCAGGGAGATCTAACCGGAAAGAGGATGCGGATGCATCCCCTGTAAGATAAAGCGAGTGGCTTTGATAAGACAGAGTTAGCGCAGGTAGTCGCCTGCAGCTTCAGGCTGGTACTCAAGCTCGATAACTTCGAGGTGTGTTGAGGTCCCGCCAGGCAGTTCCCAGTGAATGGTATCACCAACGCGCAGCCCCAGAAGTGCAGCGCCGACAGGTGCCATTACCGAAAGCTGTGTGTTGCTGTCAGTCATAGTAGCCGGATACACCAGGGTACGCACACGGACTTCGCCATCACTCAGATTGCGGAATTTCACGCGGCTGTTCATGGTCACGACATCGTGCGGCATGGTTTCTGGAGAACACATTTGGGCACGATCCAGCTCGGCGTTAAGGGCGTCGGCAATCGGTAAACCAGCAAACGCAGGTTGCTCCAACAGGCGGTCAATGCGTTCCGCATCGAGGTCGTTAATGATGATAGTTGGTCTGGACATTTATTACTCCATGTCGTCGATACTGCGGGTGCGCAGGTAAATAATCCCAAAAGAAAACCCTCACCGTCAGGCGGCAAGGGTTTAGCTTTTATGATGATACTGAGACTTACCCCATGTTTGAAGTGATTTAGTTCACATTCAGGTAAATCATCAACATTGTCGCATATGGTGTGATTTTAGCCGAAAAACGTGATCGTTCTCCAATTTGCATTATGCTTTTTAAGCGCTCGCTGCGGGCGCGTCAAACAACTCAGTGTTCCGCGACAGGAGATCTCATGAGCCAGTACGACAAACTTACCTTGAAAGACGGCAGCTATTTGCATTTTAAAGACTGGGGAAGTGGACAACCTATTGTGTTTAGTCACGGTTGGCCGCTGACGGCAGATGCGTTTGAAGATCAGATGCTGTTTCTTGGATCGAAAGGATTTCGTGTGATCGCCCATGACAGGCGCGGACATGGGCGTTCGGCCCAACCCTGGGATGGACATCATATGGATCAGTATGCTGACGACCTGGCTGAACTTACCGCGCATCTCAATCTTAAAGATGCCGTACATGTTGGGCACTCTACCGGCGGTGGGGAAGTGGCTCGTTATATTGGCCGGCATGGGACGCAGCGGGTGGCAAAAGCGGTGTTAATTGGCGCGGTGACGCCCATTATGATCAAGACTGACTTTAACCCAAATGGCGTGCCGAAAGAGGTATTCGATGGCATCCGTGAGGGGGTTGTGAACGATCGCGCCGCCTTTTTCTATGAGCTGACCGCTGCATTCTATGGCTACAATCGTCCTGGCGCAAAAGAGTCGAAAGCCGTCAGGGAAAGTTTTGTTGAACAAGGTTTACAAGGTTCCATCAAAGCGTTGTACGACTGTATACACGCGTTTTCGGAAACAGATCTGCGTGAAGACCTCAAAAAGATGACCATCCCGACGCTGGTGATCCACGGTGATGACGATCAGATTGTTCCGTTTGAAACCTGCGGAAAGGTCGCGGCGGAAATGCTGCCGGACTCGCAGTTAAAGGTATATGTCGGCGGCTCGCATGGCATCTGCACCACCCATAAGCAACAGATCAACGGTGACCTGCTCAACTTTATTCAGTCGTAATCGTTGGCAGATTGTTCTACGCTGATCTTCTTTTTCCAGGGGGATGAGCGAAGCATAATTTGTGCTGCGCTGACGTTAACTTCAACAGGGAACGCTATGTATTTCTATCAACCGTCACAGGGACACGGCTTACCGCATGATCCGCTAAATGCCATCATTGGACCGCGCCCGATTGGCTGGATTGCGTCGCGTGACAGCAACGGTCGGCACAATCTGGCACCATACAGTTTCTTTAACTGTTTTAACTATCATCCGCCGATTATCGGTTTCGCCAGCAGCGGCTGGAAAGACAGCGTGCAGAATATTATCGAAACCGGTGAATTTGTCTGGAACCTGACGACTCTTGAGCTGGCCACTGCGATGAACGAAACGTCAGCCAGCTTGCCGCACGGTGAGGACGAGTTTTTTGCCGCCGGGCTTAGCAAGGCAGATAGCCGGATAGTCAACGTGCCGCGCGTGGCGCAAAGCCCGGTCAATTTTGAGTGTCGCTTATCGCAAAGCCTGCAACTGACTACCGCTGATGGCTCACCGGTTGATACCTGGCTGGTGTTGGGAGAAGTGGTAGGCATTCACATAGATGAAACGCTCCTGGAAGACGGCATCTATCAGACGGCGAAAGCGAAGCCGGTACTGCGTGCAGGTGGGCCAACGGCATATTATTCGATCAGTGAAACACATCGTTTTGATTTAGTTCGCCCGGACGCCCGTGCAAAACGCTAAGTTTACGGACCGACGCCAGCTCGCAGCGTCGGTCGCAAGTTTCAGTATCCCACTTTGTCGATAATAAACTGTTTACCGCAGCTACCCGGATGCGGTTGCGGTAAGAATGACTGGGCAGATAACGTCTGGTTGATGTTGTCGGCTTTCAGGGATAACTGGATCTCAGTGAGATACGCTGGATTGCCGTGGCAGCTTAGCTTCACAGCTTTGACGTTCTCTTTGCCCCAGCTTTTGGCAACGGCGGCGTCAAATGCGTTACGGCTGACGGTTTTGCCGTAGTTTTCCGCCAGGAATTTGCCCACCTCGCTGTCCTTAACCTCATTATTCAGCCGCACCATCGTGCCGAAGTACGCGTCGGGATCAAAACCGAAACACGCGCCATGTTTGGCATACTCGTAACGTTCCAGACAGGATCTTCCTCCAGCGCCGGGCATTACGGCGCTGAGTTTTGCCGCGCTTTCCAGCGACAGCCCGGTTTCGGGGGCCGCGCATTTACGGCTGGCGCGGGCTTCAGGCAGGTTGGGAATAGGGCGAGTCGCGCAGCCAAAACGCATCCAACGGCGATTGTCTACTCCACGGGCAGCAATGGATTTAGGCAGGCTGGGCCATAAACCGTGAACGGTCAGGAAATCAGCTTTGTCTGCGCTCTCTTTTTGCAAACGACATTCGTCAGGCTCCTGACGATTACGCTCGTGTTGGCTCTGACAAAATCCGGTTTGCCAGGAGAGAGCCAGCACGTAGCTGTCAAAATCAGCGTACTGTTTTGCCTGAAGTTCATCGGCCTGAGCTGCAGAAACTGGTAGCAGGAGTGCTGCCAGCAACGAAGAATAACGCCATGTTGATGTCATGATGATTTCGGACACTTATATAAATTCTGAATATCATCTATTTAATCATAAAAAATGCCAGTCAGGTTTAGCTGACTGGCATCATTTTCATCAAGCGTGAACGGGAATGATTAGCTCCACATTGCCAGAATCGGCCAGCCGACCAGCAGAAGCATAGCGATGTAGATAACGCCGAAAATAGCACCCAGACGCCAGTAGTCTTTGGACTTCACATAACCACAGCCGTAGATGATAACGCCTGGGCCTGTTGCATATGGAGTCAGACAGCCCATGATACCGATGGACAGTACCAGCAGGATACACAGGTGTTCCATCGGCACGCCCGGGATACCTTTACCGACGGCCAGAATAACCGGCAGCATGGTGGCGGTGTGAGCGGAAAGGCTGGCAAACAGGTAGTGAGCAAAGTAGAACACCAGCACCAGAACGATCACGGTCGCGTTAGGCGAGAAGCCTTCCAGGTGCGTGCTCATAGTGTTGGCGAACCAGTCGATGAAGCCTGAACGGGTTAAACCATTCGCCATAACGACCAGCGTGGCGAGGTTAACCAGAGTGTTCCATGCGCTGTTATAACGGGTAATGTCTTTCCACGGTACAACGTGCAGCGCCAGCATCAGGGAAACAGCCAGCAGGCCCACTGCGGTTGCATCAATCAGTTTACCACCGAAGACCCACAGACCCAGACTGAGCAATACCAGACCGATCAGCGTTATCTCTTTACGGGTCAGTTTACCCATGCCTTTCAGTTCATCACCGGCCCAAGCGGCAACTTCAGCACTGTGAGTAACTTCTGGTTTGTACAGAACGTATGACAGCCACGGAGCAACGATCAGCAAAATAATACCGACCGGCAGGAAGCTGAGGAACCACTGCAACCAGCTGATTTGAATACCGGCAATTTTGTTGACGAATTCCAGACCCAGCACGTTAGGCGCAGCGCCGGTCACGAACATCGAGGAACTCAGGCTGGTACTGATGACCATCATCCACATCAAATATCCACCGATACGGCGCGCGGAAGGATCGTTCGGGAATGATTTAAACAACGGCGGCAGGTTTTTGATAACCGGGAATACGGTGCCACCGGTACGCGCAGTGTTAGATGGAGTAAACGGTGCCAGCAGAATGTCGATGATAACAATCGCATAGCCCAGCGTCAGGGTACGTTTACCCATGAATTTCACCAGGAACAGCGCGATACGACGACCCAGACCGGTGACTTCATAACCCAGTGCGAAGATAAACGCACCAAACACCAACCACACGGTGGTGCTGGAGAAGCCAGCCAGACCCCATTTCAGCGCTTGCTTACCCGCTTTAAACGCCGGGTCGGCCAGTTCTGAAGCATCAAACAGCAGATAGTTGCTGCCGATAACGCAGATCGTTACGGCGATAAAGCTGATCGCTGTTGCCGGAATTGGCTCCAGGATCATACCGACGATCATCGCCACAAACACGGCAAAGTAGTGCCAGGCCTGTGGAGGCATTCCATCAGGGACGGGGATAAGAAACATGACACCCATGACGACCAGGGGGGCCAATAACTTCCATATTTTATCTTTTGCTAAAGACATGTGTGTGATTCTCCGGAAAGGATCTTTAATTGTGATAATGATGAACTTGTGAAATCTGAGCTAAGAACCAGGTGACGATCAGCAGATCGGCGCAGCCTCCGGGACTGAGGTTGCGTTCAATGCACTGTTGGTCGAACTGGTGTAGATATTCGAGATCGGCAGGGGTACGAATCCCCCCTTGCTGCATCAGGGCGGTGGCCTGCTGCTGTAGCCAACGCAGACCTTCTGCGCCGCCACGTGAAGCCACGTTGGTGTCGCCGTTGATAGACATCAGCAGCAATAATGTGTCGAGTAACGCCAGTTCAGGGTCGCGGCCCTGAGTCAGCAGTGCGCGGTAGTGCGGCAGGGCATGCTGGATGACTAGCGGATATCCCGCTTCGGCTTCGCCCCGTGCGCCGGTTAATCCCAATTGCTGATAAAGACGTTGGCCAGCCGTGAGTTGTTGATTGTTCTGGCGCAGTTCGCGCTCGGTCAGGCCACGGCAAAATGTTGCTGCCGTAGAGCAAATGGTTTCAGCGGTAACAGTGAGTTGGAGCTGGTGCAGGCGGCCAATGGCGGCGCACAGCAGTCCCAGTGAAAAGATACTCCCTTTATGGGTGTTCACCCCGGCGGTGGCGCGGAACATATCGGCTTCGCAGGCCATGCCCAGCGGGCGCAGTCCTTTCAATACATCCTCAGGCGACAGCTGTGCGCTAAACGCCCCATATTCAATAAAACGTGGTAGCCATGAATGAATCGCTTCAGCGCTGCGATGAAAATCTTCCAACGCCATATCTTTATGCGCGCCGTTGTTAATACGATCTACCAGACCGGGTTTGGGCGACAGGTTGACTTCAGTCAACATGGCGCGCCACGCAAGCGTTGCGTAAGCATCAGGCAGATCCAGAGGAAGGACTGCGTTATTGGTTGATGTTGCGGGAATCGGCATCATGCAGCAGTGCCTCCATCTGAGTGAGTAAGTCGGAAAGCGCGTGGGTTTTACCCCGCGCACAGTCGGCAGCACTTTGCTCGCACAGCAGACAGCGGCGGGCAGGGAGTGCGAAATGACGCCGGGACAGAATTTCCCCTTCAGGGGTCAGGACATCGATATCCCATAGCCGTCCCAGCGGGTGTGAATGCTCAAGTTCAATTGTGGCGAGCTTGAGGTCGTGGGCCGGAGCCTCAATAGACAAAAGACCTTCTGGACCGCTGGCAGAAACCAGCGCTGTTTGCTCCCTGACAATCCAGGTGGATTGTTTCGCCAACGCGAGCAAGGCGGTTACGCCGTGATTAAAGATACGACGGGTTAATTCGCTGTCTTTAATCGGTCCCGGTGCGACGACGGTAAACGAGACCAGCGGCGCAGAGTGGCGTGTCAGCCACTCCTGTTGCCTTGCCTGTCTCTCATCGCGGCTGGCTAGCAGCTCGGGAATGGAAACCGCGTGTTGGGTGGCGTATTCAGGGAGCAGGTGCATGGTTTATTCCTTCACCTGATGCACAACGTCAATCACTGAACCATCGCGGTAACGCACAACAGCAATCACGCGGTCAGTGAATTCGATAGCGCGTGGCTGACCGGTGAGCTGCTGTGCACGTTCGCGCAGCCATTCAATGGACACCACTTTCATACCGGCTTCTTTCAGACGTTCTGCCAGTTCCGGACGTGTAGGGTTGACGGCGATACCGTGGTCAGTGACCAGAATGTCAACGCTGGAGCCTGGGGTTACGCAGGTCAGCACGTTATCAACCAGGGTCGGGATGCGTCCGCGAACCAGCGGCGCGACGATGATAGACAGCGCAGCGGCAACCGCGGTATCGCAGTGACCACCGGATGCGCCGCGCAGTACGCCGTCAGAACCGGTCAGTACGTTAACGTTGAAGCTGGTATCAACTTCCAGCGCGCTGAGCACCACGACGTCCAGACGATCGACGGATGCGCCTTTTGAGCCCCAGTTGGCATACTGGTTGGCACTGATCTCAATGTGGTTTGGATTGCGGGCCAGCGATTCTGCGGCGTTACGGTCAAAACTCTGAACGTCCAGCAGTTTGCGAATCAGGCCTTTTTCGTGCAGGTCAACGATGGTAGCGGTAATGCCGCCCAGCGCGAAGTCGGCACGGATATCGCGGCTGCGCATTTTGTCTTCCAGGAAACGCGTAACGGCCAGAGAGGCGCCGCCGGTTCCTGTCTGCAGTGAGAAGCCTTCGTTGAAGTAGCCGGAATTAGCAATGACCTCAGCCGCGCTACGGGCGATTAACAGTTCACGCGGGTTGGTGGTCATGCGGGTCGCATCGGCACCAATCTTGTCCGCATCGCCGACCTGATCGATCTGCACGATCAGATCTACCTGATCCTGCGTAATGCTGGCCGGGTTATGCGGATAGGTCAGCAGCTGTTCAGTCAGCAGGACAACCTGTTTCGCGTTTTCGGCGTCTACGCGGGCATAGCCCAGTGAGCCGCAGCACGCTTTACCGGTATAACCGTTGGCGTTGCCAAACTGGTCGCAGGACGGCACGCCGAGGAACGCCACATCAATGCTGAGCTCGCCACTTTGCACCAGGTGCACACGGCCACCGTGGGAGTGAATTTGTACCGGTTCGGATAGCAGGCCACGTGAGATTTCTTCCGCCAGCGGGCCACGCAGACCGGAGGTATAAATGCGGCTAACCACGCCCTGACGGATGTGCTCAACCAGCGGAGCATGGCAGTCGCTCAGAGAGCTGGAGGCCAGCGTCAGATTTTTAAAGCCCATATTGGCGATGGCGTCCATCACCAGGTTAATCGTCAGATCGCCACCACGAAAAGCGTGGTGGAAAGAGATAGTCATACCATCCTGTAAACCTGAACGACGAATAGCGTCTTCCAGGTTAGTGCACAGCTTTTTGTCGCGCGGTTTTTGCGCCTGCAATTCTACTTTTGCGGTGCTCTGATAAGCGGAAAGCTCACTTTCTGCATGACGGCTCCAGGTCGCCACGCGATCCTGGCGTTGAGACTGTTCGATTTTCTGCGTCATTTTTTTGCCTTATTCTTCGCGAATGCCGGAAAGTTCTGCACGGGAGATAACCAGAAGGGCGCGCTCGATAACCGGGCTGTCGACCATTTTGCCGTTCAGGGAAACTACGCCACGACCTTCGCGAGCAGCGGCTTCAGCGGCTTCC
>NZ_SZWU01000015.1:401856-428732 GCF_005280935.1 Citrobacter sp. wls757
CCAGACGGGCGTGAGCCAGTTCTTTGCGCGTTGGGGCGTACAGGTTGTGCAGGAGTTCGATCTGGCGCGGGTTGATGAGCGATTTGCCGTCAAAACCCAGTTGCTTGATATGTGCGGCTTCGTGCAGGAAACCCGCTTCGTTGTTGGCATCGGAATACACGGTGTCGAACGCCTGAATACCGGCAGAACGTGCAGCCTGCAAAATAGAGCAGCGGGCAAACAGCAGTTCAGTACCTTCCGGTGAGCGCTCAGTGCGCAGGTTACGTACATAGTCTTCCGCACCCAGGGCAATACCGATCAGACGTTCGGAAGCATGGGCAATTTCTACCGCGCGGGTAATGCCTAACGGCGATTCGATGGCGGCTAACAGACCGGTGCTGCCTGGCTCACGGCCACAGGCGTTTTCGATACGCAGAATTTCGCTTTCGATGTCGATGACATCCTGCGCGGTATCGGTCTTCGGTAAACGTACGATGTCAGCACCGCCACGTACCACGGCTTCAAGGTCGTTGATACCCCATTCGGAGTCGAGGGCGTTTACACGCACGATGGTTTCAACGTCGTGATACAGCGGATGCTGCAGCGCGTGGTACACCATGCGGCGAGCGGTATCTTTTTCACGCAACGCGACGGAGTCTTCCAGGTCGAACATCAGTGCATCTGCCGGGTAGATGAACGAGTTGCTGACCATGGCGGCATTGGCGCCCGGTACGAACAACATGCTGCGGCGAGTACGAGTTTTACGTTGTTGCAAAGATTCGGAAATCACTGGCAATCCTCCCATGGCAGTGCCGGAATACCGCCAGCGCGGGCCAGTAGTGCTTCCAGTCGCGCACGTAAAATGCAGTCCAGTGCGCCTTTATCATCAACATTCAATTGCACGCCGCGTACGTTGTAGCGGGACAGAACGTCCAGAATGGTGGCCCGGATGGCATCACCGAACTGCTTTTCGACGCTACTGTTAACCTGCAGGTCAATATCCTGCGAATCGAGTGGGGCGATGCGAATCATCACATCACCGGACTCGAGTGTGCCTGCGACGGCTGCCTGGTTTATTTTCATTTTTCACCTGTTGCTAATGCGGGGGTATTTTGGCGGACTGCCGCACCCGATGAGGCTCGCTCAACCATGCTTTGCAGATACTGCAGCGTGGCGTCAGGGACCAGGGATGCGATAGCCGTGAGATCTTTTTTAACCAGCAGCTTGCGCACCCAGGAGGCGGAAATCGGCATCTCCTGGAAGCACAGCCGCTCAATTTCCACCAGTTCAATCGGCGGGGCGGGAAGCGTTGGGGTCTCCAGCCAGTAGCGCATATCGTTGTTGTACTGGGAGGTGACGGTGCAATACGGCTCAGTACCGACGAAGCGGTGCGTGACTCCGAGAGCCGGAGCCAGATACTGGCGGAAGATTTTCAGGTCTATTTCGGTGTAGCAGTGGTTAATAACGCTCTGCTCTTTGATGAAGTAACACGGGAACGTGGCGCGGGAAATGATGTACTCCGAACCGCGATGCACGGTTAAACGTGGAATGTCTTTTGTTCCTTTAAGCACCAGATCCAGGCGGTCTTCATACGGAAAACGTGAGGTATCTTCTTTCACCAAAAACAGATGCAGCCAGTCACATTGCGCGGCCGCCTGTTGGATCAGAAAACGGTGTCCGTTGGTGAAGGGGTTGGCGTTCATGACGATACAGCCAATTTTTTTCCCATCATGACGCTGTTTTGCCAGTGATTCGGCGTAGCGTTTCAGACGTGTGGTGCTGTTTTCCATCAATACCATAATGCCGGGAACGCTGGTGAGCGTAGAAAAACCGCACTGTTTAAACAGCGATTCGTACTCGGTTTTGGTATAGATGAAGAGGTGCGTACAATGGCGTTCATAGGCAAGGTTGATTAACTCAGTCGCCAGCGTCAGCGCTAAACCCTCGCCGCGGACAGATTCACAGATTGCGACACACTTAATAATATTCCCAGCGATACCACCGCAGGCAATCAGACGGTCGTCACGGGTGACGGTGATAAATACTTCGACGGTCGTATCTACGCTCAAATCATTCTCTTTCAGAAATTGCGCGATAGCCGCCATCTTTTTATTTTCTGAGCGTTTCACTTGCGTGAATATATTATTACCGAACATAGTGAATAGAGCCCCGATGCTATATTTGTTACTGGGTTTCTGTTTTTGTTGCTCTGTTTAGCAACCTGATAACGTTTTGTTTGCAATTGAAGGGAATGGTTTTTTATTACGGAGTATTTCTTTTTTTCCCTGCTGCATACATCGTAAGGGGTATTTTGGAGGTAATTTTTGATTTATTTCACAATAAGTTAGAAGGTTTTAATGTGTTTTATGGTTTTAAGTTTTTTAATTAATTTAACCCTAAAATAAGGTGTGGTTTTAATTTGTTTAATTGATTTAAGGTGGGGAATCTGCAACGATCTTGTTTTATACCATAACGTGTAAATAGAACATTTTAATTACAACTACAATGAGAAATTAGTTTTAGTTAACGTCGGTGAGGAAAAATGTGATGGCAGAACAGAAAAATAAAACACGGTTTCCTTTTTTCCGCAGTCTGGCGTTTCCTTTACGTATCTTTCTGCTCATTCTGGTCGTTTCTGTTTTTATCATCGCCGCCCTGGCACAATACTTCACCGCCAGCTTTGAAGATTATCTGGCAACGCATGTCCGCGATATGGCAATGAATCAGGCCAAAATCATCGCCTCTAACGACAGTATCATCACGGCGGTTAAGCATCGTGATTACAAGCGGTTGGCGACGATTGCCGACAAACTGCAGAGCGGAACTGACTTCGACTATGTGGTTATCGGGGATACCAACTCTATTCGTCTGTATCATCCGAACCCGGAAAAGATTGGCTATCCGATGCAGTTCACCAAACCCGGCGCGCTGGAAAAAGGGGAGAGCTACTTTATTACCGGTAAAGGGTCCATCGGGATGGCAATGCGCGCTAAAACGCCCATCTTTGATGACGATGGCAAAATCATTGGCGTAGTCTCAATTGGTTATCTGATCAGCAAAATTGATAGCTGGCGATCGGACTTCTTACTCCCGATGGCCGGTGTGTTTATCCTGCTGTTGCTGGTACTTATGCTGCTCTCCTGGTTTTTCGCTGCCCATATTCGTCGGCAGATGTTGGGTATGGAACCGAAACAAATTGCGCGTGTGGTACGTCAGCAGGAAGCGTTGTTCAGCTCGGTATATGAAGGATTGATTGCCGTGGATCCTGATGGATATATCACCGCAATAAATCGCAGTGCGAGGAAAATGCTGGGGCTGTCTTCACCTGGGAGAAAGTGGCTTGGAAAACCGGTGAGTGAGGTGGTTCAGCCAGCGGACTTTTTCACCCAACAGATTGCGGAAAAACGACAGGACGCGATGGTCAACTTTAATGGACTGAGCGTTATCGCCAACCGTGAGGCGATTCGCTCCGGTGACGAACTGCTTGGGGCAATCATCAGTTTTCGTAGTAAAGATGAAATTGCTACTCTTAATGCGCAGTTAACGCAAATCAAACAGTATGTAGAGAGCCTGAGAACGCTGCGTCATGAGCATCTGAACTGGATGTCGACTATCAATGGTCTGCTGCAAATGAAAGAGTATGACAAGGTTCTGGCCATGGTGCAGGGAGAATCCCAGGCGCAACAGCAACTGATTGACAGTCTGCGCGGCGCGTTTGCCGATCGTCAGGTAGCCGGTCTGTTGTTTGGCAAGGTGCAGCGCGCGCGGGAACTGGGTCTCACCATGACTATTGTTCCGGGCAGCCAACTGCATCAACTCCCCGAGGGGCTGGATAGCACAGAGTTTGCAGCAATTGTTGGCAATCTGCTTGATAATGCATTTGAAGCGAGCTTGCGCACCCAGCAAGGCAACAAGGTCGTCGAACTCTATTTGAGCGATGAAGGGGATGACGTGATCATCGAAGTTGCCGATCAGGGATGCGGTGTGCCGGAAGCATTGCGTGAAAAAATATTTGAACAGGGTGTGAGCACCCGTACCGATGAACCAGGTGAACATGGCATCGGTTTGTATCTTATTGCTAGTTATGTGAGGCGCTGTGACGGGGTGATTACGCTCGAAGATAACTCCCCCTGCGGCACCTTATTTTCTTTATTTCTTCCGAAAGTGAAAAAAAACAATGACGGAACCATTAACGCTATTGATCGTTGAGGATGAAACGCTACTGGCGGAAATGCATGCTGAATATATCCGCCATATACCCGGCTTCAGCCAGATTTGGCTGGCGGGTAATCTTGCGCAGGCGAGGATGATGATTGAGCGTTTTAAGCCCGGTTTGATTCTGCTCGATAACTACTTGCCGGACGGCAAGGGAATTACCTTATTGCATGAGCTAACCCAGGCGCGTTATCCGGGCGGTGTGGTGTTTACCACGGCGGCCAGCGACATGGAAACAGTCTCCGAAGCTGTGCGCAGCGGCGCGTTTGATTACCTGGTCAAACCCATTGCCTACGAGCGACTGGGACAGACGTTGACACGTTATCAACAGCGTCGACGCATGTTGGCGGGTAATGATAGCGCCAGTCAAAAGCAGATAGATGAGATGTTTAATGCCTACGCGCGGGGCGAGCCGAAAGGGGATTTACCGACTGGGATTGATGCCTTAACGCTGAATGCAGTGCTGAAATTATTCGCCGATCCGACGGTACACCATACAGCAGAAACGATCGCCCAGGCGCTCACCATCAGCCGAACGACTTCCAGACGCTACCTGGAGTACTGTGCCAGCCGTCATTTGATTATTGCGGAGATTATTCACGGTAAGGTGGGTAGGCCGCAGCGTATCTATCACGGCGGCTAAATGCTGATTTCTGACGTAGGCCGGATAAGATACTTTAGCATCGACATCCGGCAACGTTGCAGTCGAAATGCCGGATGCGGCGTGAATGCCTCATCCGGCCTACATTTCTCTGAGTATCAGCCGCCAACGACGGCTGAAGAAGAACCTGGTACCATCACTTCCGTTGCGATAATCACAACCAACAACCCAACCAGAACCGGAACCGAGGTACGTTTCACCACTTCGAACGGAGAAATCTTCGCCATACCTGCAACAGCAACCACCACGCCGGAGACCGGGGAGATTGTGCGTCCAAGGTTTGACGCCTGCAGCATCGGGATAACAAGGTAAGCTGGGTTAATGCCGGAGGAATGCGCCAGCTTAGGGATCATCTCAACGAAGGCATAGAACGGAGCGTTACCGGAACCCGTAGTCATTGCCGCCAGCATAGTCAGGATCACCAGCACCATCATCAGAATAATGCTCGCCGATCCAAACGAGGTGGCGATAGATATCAGACTCTGAATAAAGCCGATTGTGCTCAGGCCCTGGGCAAAAACACCCGCAGCGACTAACAACATCACCACGTTAGCAAAGGCATCCGCCATACCACGGTAAGCGACTTCCAGACCAGAGAAAACCTTTTGGGTGTTGAACCCACGTACGAACTCCAGAATAGCCGCGATGAGCATGCACAGAACCAGAATCGTAATGATATGCAGCTGTGGACCCCATTTACCATCAAAAATCAGGACGCCAACAATCGGGGTAAACGGCAGAATGGCGTAAAATGACGGAGCAGTCGTGGTGATTTCAGCCACATCTAACATTTCATGAGAAATGTTCTCTTTTTTATCCAGAAAACGCTGCCAGAAAAAGTGGGCAATCGCCATAGCAATGATGGCTGCAATGGAAATTGGCAGCGTGGTTTTAAAGGCGAAATCGATCAGCGGCATTTCCGCAGCTTTTGCCGCCAGCACCACATCACCGGATGTTGGTGAAAGAATAATTGCAGCAGGGGAGGCACAAATGGCCGCTGCGGCGCCACGGCTGATCCCAACGTTAACCATGACCGGGAACAATGTTGCCATCAGCAATACGCCCAGACCGGTTGCTGACGAAACCGCCAGTGACATCAGGCAGGCGACAAAATAGGCGGCAATCATTAGCAGATAAGGTGAGTTGATGTATTGCAGAGGCTTGGAGGCCAGCTTAACGACCATATCGTTCGCGCCAATGTGGGTCATATAAGCGGCAAAACCACACAGCATCATGATCATCATGCCGAGATCGCCACCACGGCTCATCAGCAAAATTTTAATATATTCAACAATGTCTGTTGCCGTATAGCCCGTTGATGCCGCGCTGGACGGCAAAACTTTATGTCCCATCAGCGCACTGATAATCAGCAAAACCAGACCACCAACAAACAGTACGCCTGTCGCGGAATAACCTTTAATGATGTAGCGCGCTACACCCACAATAACCACAACCCCAATAAGGAGTTCAATAAATGTCAACATCGTTTCCCCTGTCGCATTGCTGCCCAGAAAGTAAAAAAACTAAAAAAAAGTAAAAAGTGGTGACAGAATGTGCCTAATAAACCGATAACTCTTGCTGATTAAAATCAATAAAAATACGGATTCAAGCGATGGTTAAGCCGTTTTTTCAGCATCGCGGTTTAAAAAAGAATCTCACAATAAGAAACTGTGAAGCGCAGCGCTGATGTGTGTGTTTTGTGGCGATGATGAATATTAATTGTTAATTTATTGTGATGATATTTAACTTTTTTCGCAGGAAAGAACAATTTATTGGCAATAAAGAGAAAATAGTTCCTATTAGATGGCTCAATAAACTCATGGATAATTATCTTAAAAATTATAGGCTGAGGATTATTCTGATTTTTTAGCTGCGCATTTTTGTTAAGCTAACATTAAGGTTGGGTTTGCTACAATTAATAATAAATCCCAGGATGGTAATTAAGTTGTGATTGTCGCTAAACGATATTTTCTCATTTTTTCATTTCTTTTTATTCAGTTAGCTTTCATTCCCCAGGGCGCTGCTGAAGATAAAGGCTGGTTCGCTACTTTTAAAGACAACGTCAGTGAAACCTGGCAGCAGCCAGAACATTATGATCTGTACGTGCCGGCTATTACCTGGCATGCTCGTTTTGCTTATGATAAAGAAAAAACGGATCGCTACAATGAACGCCCATGGGGGGCGGGCTTTGGTCAATCCCGTTGGGATGATAAAGGTAACTGGCACGGGCTTTATATAATGGCCTTTAAGGATTCCTACAATAAATGGGAACCTATTGGTGGTTATGGCTGGGAAAAAACCTGGCGACCGCTGGCAGATGAAAATTTCCATACCGGACTTGGCTTTACCGCCGGTTTTACTGCGCGCGATAACTGGAACTACATTCCGGTTCCCGTGCTGTTACCGCTGGCATCGATAGGGTATGGTCCGGCAACGTTCCAGATGACCTACATTCCGGGAACGTACAACAACGGTAACGTCTACTTTGCATGGATGCGTTTCCAGTTTTGATGGACTACCTGTATTGTCAGGTGGATTATTAAAAAGTCTTTTAAAAACAGTGCGATATTAACTTTAACTGAAAAATAACGCGACATTTATCACTTTTTGATAAAGTTCGACTGGACAAAGTCCACCACAATTGTTGTACTGATACCCGACACAGCATTTGTGTCTATTTTTCATGTAAAGGTAATTTTGATGTCTAAGATTAAAGGTAACGTTAAGTGGTTTAATGAGTCCAAAGGATTCGGTTTCATTACTCCGGAAGATGGCAGCAAAGACGTGTTCGTACACTTCTCTGCAATCCAGACCAATGGTTTTAAAACTCTGGCTGAAGGTCAGCGTGTAGAGTTCGAAATCACTAACGGTGCCAAAGGCCCTTCTGCTGCAAACGTAATCGCTCTGTAAGCATACGACAGCAAGCATTCAAAACCCGCTTAATTGCGGGTTTTTTTTCGCTTCAGTGCGCGGGAGAGGCCGAAACCAGCCAGAATGCCAGGGCGGTCATCGCAAATGATCCCAACAGATTAACCAGTACATTCACCATAGCCCAACCAAAGCGTCCTTCCTGTAGCAAAAACACCACCTCAGCTGAGAAAGTGGAAAACGTTGTTAGTCCCCCGCAAAAGCCAGTGGTAATCAGTACCTTCCACATTGGATCAATGTTAGTCATGCGATTAAACCACGCCAGACCCATACCAATGATAAATGCGCCAAGTAAGTTTGCAGCCAGTGTACCGAATGGGATGGCCTGATGTAGCGGGTTAAACCTCATGCTCAACATCCATCTTGCTACACTACCTGTACCACCACCGATAAAAACCGCTAAAAGGAGTTGTAACACTGCATAATCCTGCTATTTGATTGTATATAGGATGAGTGTAACGCTGAATAATCGTGGTTGGCGAGCCTAACAACGTTTTCTGGAGGGAATATGTTCGTTGCAGCAGGGCAATTTGCCGTGGGACCTTCATGGGAAAAAAATGCAGAAACCTGCGTCTTTTTGATGTCACAGGCTGCAGGAGAGGGGGCGTCGCTGCTGGTATTACCGGAGGCACTTCTGGCCCGTGACGATCTGGACCCAGACCTGTCAGTGAAATCAGCTCAACTGCTGGAGGGCGGATTTTTGACGCGCTTGCTGCGAGAAAGCGCGCAAAACGAGATGACGACAATCCTGACGATTCATGTTCCTTCTGTGCCAGGCCGGGCGTTTAACATGCTGGTGGCGCTACGGGCAGGTCAGGTCGTGGCCCATTACGCTAAATTACATCTCTATGATGCCTTTTCGATTCAGGAGTCACGAAATGTGGATGCAGGGGACGCCATAGCGCCGCTGCTGGACGTAGACGGGTTAAAAGTAGGGTTAATGACCTGTTATGATCTGCGCTTTCCTGAGTTGGCGCTGGCGCACGCATTGCAGGGAGCGGAAATTCTTGTCTTACCCGCAGCCTGGGTTCGGGGATCGCTCAAAGAGCATCACTGGGCTACGCTTTTGGCGGCAAGAGCGTTAGATGCGACGTGTTACTTGATTGCGGCGGGAGAGTGCGGTAACAAGAATATCGGCCAAAGCAGGGTCATCGACCCCTTTGGTGTGACCATTGCTGCTGCGGCAGAAACGCCCGCGCTAATTATGGCCGAGGTTTCCGCCGAGCGGGTGAGGCAGGTTAGGGCACAACTCCCGGTGTTAAGTAACCGACGCTTTGCTCCACCGCAATTATTATGACGTTTTTTTAAACAAGACTTGATTCACCTTGTTACAGATTGCTATTGTGTGCGCGCGTCGAAAGGCCGTTAATATTCTCAGGTTAATATGGCGCTTTATGCAGCCTGGTTTAAGTCAAGAAGGTATCTATGGGTGAGATTAGTATTACCAAACTGCTGGTGGTTGCCGCACTGGTTGTTCTGCTGTTTGGTACCAAGAAGTTACGTACACTGGGTGGAGACCTGGGAACGGCAATCAAGGGCTTCAAGAAAGCAATGAACGACGATAATGCCGATGCTAAGAAAGATGCTGATGGTAGCGTTCAGGCTGAGAAGCTTTCTCATAAAGAGTAATGTCAGGAGCATGATGCTCTTACTGCATACTCTGCATGAAAAAAAACCGGCAATTTGCCGGTTTTTTTATTGCTGATATGTAAGTGAGTATTACACGATTACTTCACTTCCAGCCCTTTGGCCTGCATGTCAGCATGGTATGAAGAGCGAACGAATGGACCGCAGGCTGCATGGGTAAAGCCCATTGCCATAGCTTCGGCTTTCATCTCATCGAACTCATCCGGACTCACATAGCGTTGAACCGGCAGGTGATGGCGGCTTGGCTGTAAATACTGTCCCAGTGTCAGCATGGTGACACCATGGCTGCGCAGGTCACGCATGACCTCAATGATTTCCGCATTGGTTTCGCCCAGACCGACCATCAGACCTGATTTGGTCGGAATCTCCGGGTGCGCTTCCTTGAAACGTTCCAGAAGCTTCAGTGACCAGTTGTAGTCAGCTCCTGGACGAACATTGCGATAAATACGTGGTACGTTTTCGAGGTTGTGGTTAAACACATCCGGCGGGGTGGCCGTGAGGATATCCAGCGCACGATCCATACGACCACGGAAGTCAGGCACCAGCGTTTCGATTTTAATCGACGGGCTTTTCTCACGAATAGCGGTGATGCAGTCAGCAAAGTGCTGAGCGCCGCCGTCACGCAGATCGTCGCGGTCAACGGAGGTAATGACGACATAGCGCAGCGCCATGTCAGCAATCGTCTGAGCAAGTTTTAACGGCTCGTTAGCATCAGGAGCAACCGGACGGCCATGGGCAACGTCACAGAATGGGCAACGGCGGGTACAGATTGCGCCGAGGATCATAAAGGTTGCAGTTCCGTGATTGAAACATTCAGCCAGGTTAGGGCAGGAAGCTTCTTCGCAGACAGAGTGCAGGCCATTTTTGCGCATTGCCGCTTTGATGCCCTGGATGCGAGTGGAGTCCGCTGGCAGTTTTATTTTCATCCATTCCGGTTTACGCAGCAGGGCTTCACGCTCTGTTGCCACATTTTTTACCGGGATAAGAGCCATCTTATCGGCATCGCGGTATTTAACACCGCGTTCCATCACAATGGGTTTACTCATAGCTTGCGTGTTCCAGTTGCGAATTACGAAGGAAAGCGTTTCAATTCAAGGGAATGTTGCATTTATCAACTATTTTTGAATTAGTGATACGCAGTATATCATTGAAACGGGCCAGAAAGCAGCCTGACAGGCTGGCAAAATGTAAAATAGTTGTTGTTTTGTGCCATTTGCCACAACATATGCCGTGGCAAAGTATGCGCGTATTTTCAGTCCGCGATGTACTCGTGCGGTGGGTTACCCAACAGCGCCAGAATGTTGGCCAGCAGCCTTGGGCGAATGCTCTCGGTCGTGGCTGTGCTATCCCACTGCGATACCTTCGCCATTTCCATTCCGGCATAACCACAAGGATTGATACGCAGGAAAGGCGACAAGTCCATATCCACATTGAGCGCTAAGCCGTGAAATGAACAACCTTTACGAATACGTAACCCCAAAGAGCAGATTTTCTTCTCTCCAACGTATACGCCTGGTGCATCGGCTCGCGGGTGGGCGTCAATACCGATTTCCGCAAGGGTATTCACAACGGTTTGCTCCAGCAGCGTAACCAGTTCGCGAACGCCAAGTTTACGACGCTTCAGGTTCAACAGCACATACATGACCTGCTGGCCCGGCCCGTGATAAGTCACCTGACCGCCACGATCGCTCTGGATCACCGGAATATCTCCTGGCATCAGTACGTGCTCTGCTTTGCCTGCCTGACCCTGGGTAAAAACAGGATAATGCTCTACCAGCCAGATTTCGTCATAACTGTTTTCATCGCGGGTATCGGTGAATTCGTGCATGGCCAGAGAAACTGGCTCGTAAGGTTGAAGACCGAGCTGGCGGACAAGAATTTTATCCTGATACAAAACGGCATCTCCGTAGATACTCACATAGAGTAGAGAATATAAAAGAGGGGAAAAAGTATATCACAGGAGGGAGGGGTTACCCGAGCGGGGATGCAGCGGGTAACCAACAGGTTTTTACAGCACCATGCGAACGATATCGATATTGCCTAATTCTTCGTACAGCGTTTCAACCTGCTCAATGTGTGTAGCAGTAATAGTGATTGAGACCGAGTGGTAGTTGCCTTTGCTGCTCGGTTTTACCGTCGGAGAGTAATCACCTGGCGCATGGCGCTGTACCACTTCAACCACCTGATCAACCAGCTCAGGCAACGCCTGCCCCATTACTTTGTAAGTAAATGGAGTAGGGAATTCAAGCAGTTCGTTAAGTTTGGTTTTCATGTCAGCTCCGGCGTTACATCAATAAATAATAACTCCCACAGCGCGTGGGAGTTATCTGGATACCTAGTATATGGGGACGTAAATCACACTTTCAAGTGTTCGATTTTTAGCCAAACCAGTGATGGAACATTAATTTAATGTAATCAATGATTTTCCCAAAGAAGTTGCCTTCAGGGATTTCCTGCAGGACTACCAGCGGGCGCTGCTCAATGGTTTTGCCATCCAGCTGGAAGTTGATGGTGCCGACAACCTGGTTTTTCTGCAGCGGTGCGTGCAGTTCTGTGGTGTTCAGCACATAGCTTGCTTTCAGATCTTTCATGCGGCCGCGCGGAATAGTCAGGTAGACATCTTTATCTACGCCTAACGATGCACGATCGGTATTACCAAACCAGGCGGGCTCTGAAGCAAACTCTTTACCGACTTTCAGTGGGTTCACGGTTTCAAAGAAACGGAAGCCCCAGGTCAGCAGTTTTTTACTTTCGGTTTCACGACCTTTATAGGTGCGGCCACCCATGACGGCGGAGATCAGACGCATCTGACCTTCGGTTGCGGATGCAACGAGGTTATAGCCAGCCTTGTCGGTATGACCGGTTTTGATACCGTCGACATTCAGGCTGTTATCCCACAGCAGGCCGTTACGGTTTAACTGACGGATGCCGTTAAAGGTGAACTCTTTTTCTTTATAGATAGAGTATTCGTTAGGCACGTCGCGAATCAGCGCCTGACCAATCATCGCCATGTCGCGAGCCGAGCTGTATTGACCGTCAGCATCGAGACCATGAACGGTCTGGAAGTGGGTGTTTTTCAGGCCCAGCGCGTTCACATAGCTGTTCATCAGACCGACGAAAGCATCCTGGCTACCGGCTGCGAAGTCCGCCATTGCCACGCACGCGTCATTCCCGGATTGCAGGTTGATACCACGGATAAGCTGAGAAACAGGAACCTGCATTCCTGGCTTCAGGAACATCAGCGATGAACCTTTAAAGACCGGGTTACCTGTAGCCCAGGCGTCATTGCCGACGGTGACCAGATCGGTTTCTTTGAATTTCCCGGCTTTCATCGCCTGGCCGATGACGTAGCTGGTCATCATTTTGGTCAGACTGGCGGGGTCGCGGCGAGTGTCGGCGTTCTGTTCTGCCAGAACTTTACCTGAATTGTAATCAATCAGGATATATGACTCCGCATCGATCTGCGGAACACCCGGGATCATGGTTTTAATATTCAGGTCATCGGCATGGGCAGCAGAGAGAGAAACTGCGCAGAGAGCCGCGGTGAGCGCCATACGCTGCACGAAACGAGCGGAAAAAGTGGTCTTCATGGTCTGAACTACGACGTCCGTGATGAAATTAAAAAAAGTGCCCTACTATAGCAAATGCAAAACGGGCAGGCATCTGACTTTCCGCGTGACTTTGTTAATGTCATTTACAGAAACTGACAGTTCAGATACCTGATTTACGTTATTACACGCCGGTGATGAAGGACTGTAATTGCGCCTCGGCTTGAAGACGCTGCTGCAATGTGGAGGCTTCAGCTTTGCTGGCGAACGGCCCCATCTGGATACGCCAGACTGCGCCGTTTTGTACCACCCGACCTGGGACGCCAAATTGCTGGCTTAAACGTTTTTGATACTGCTGCGCACGCGACTGCTCGCTGACTGCGCCAACCTGAACCACGTAGCGTCCGTTGGCTACTGCCGCTGGCGCAGGTGCAGCGACGGCGGCTGGTGTTGCTGCTGGTGCGGTTGGCGTTACCGGTGCGGTGGTGGTCGGTTGCGGAGCCGGAGTCGGCTCGCTACCTTCCAGCACGCCTGCTGCGAGCGTGGTCGGCGCACCGAGGAATCCACTGCTGTTCACTGGCGCACCGGTTGTATCATCGCTTTTCAACGTGGAATTGCTGATCGGACGAATATCGCCTTGCGGCTGACCTGCATCCGATGGCGCAGGCATGCTGCCCATACTGCCACCGCCGCTTAAATCAGGACGCGCGGGCAGGGCATAGGTTTGTTTAGCTACCGTGGTACAAGCCATTCCCGGCCCGGACAATGAACCATCCTGGGCGACGACGATCGGGTCGATACGCACTTTGGTATTGTTGGAGGTATTCAGACGGTCGGCTGCTGCACGTGAAAGTGAAATCACGCGATCGTTGCCATAAGGGCCGCGATCGTTAATGCGCACGACAATCATCCTGCCATTTGCCAGGTTAGTTATTCTGGCATAGCTTGGGACTGGCAGCGTCGGATGCGCTGCGGTTAACTGCATCGGGTCGAACGCTTCACCAGACGCGGTTAAGTTGCTTCCGGGTTCCGCATCATAGATAGCGGCAAGCCCTGCCTGGCTAAAGCGGGAAGGGTCCTGGACGATTTTGTAGCTCTTACCATCACGCTGATAGTCCTGATTCGCCGTTGGGTTCAGGGGTTCAAAGCGCGGATCGGCCCCGCTGATTTCAACAATCGGACCATTACACACCGCAGGCTGCGGCGCGACAGCACCCTGTTGCTGACCATCATCACTCGAACACGCCGCGAGCATTCCTGCTGCGATGCAGATACCAAGCCACTGCTTACGCATTGCGTACCCCTTACACGCTTTTCGACAACATTTTTCTATGGGTATGGATCGACATAACAATCCCGAACCCAGCCATCAGCACGATAAGTGCCGAGCCTCCGTAACTAACCAGTGGGAGAGGAACGCCAACCACGGGCAGAATACCGCTCACCATACCAATATTTACGAAGACATAAACGAATAATATCAACATTAAACCACCCGCCATGACGCGACCAAAGGTGGTTTGCGCGTGGGCAGCGATCCATAATCCGCGCATAATCAGCAAAATGTACAGCGCCAGCAGAATTAAGATCCCTACCAGACCCAGTTCTTCCGCTAATACCGCGAAGATAAAATCTGTATGACGTTCGGGTAAAAACTCAAGCTGTGACTGCGTACCGTGTAGCCAGCCCTTACCACGTAGACCGCCGGAGCCAATAGCAATTTTAGACTGAATGATGTGATAACCCGCACCCAGCGGATCGGTTTCCGGATCGAGTAACATCATGACGCGCTGACGTTGATAATCATGCATCAGGAAGAACCACAGTATCGGGATAAACGCCGCAACCAGGACTACCGCAACACCGATTAAACGCCAGCTCAAACCAGAAAGGAACAGGACAAACAGACCGGAAAGAGCGACCAGTATTGAAGTTCCGAGGTCTGGCTGGGCGGCCACCAGCAGGGTGGGCATAAATATCAGCACCAACGCAATGGCGGTATTTTTTAGCGATGGCGGGCAAACATCACGGTTGATGAAGCGCGCGACCATCAGCGGCACGGCAATCTTGGCGATTTCGGAAGGCTGAAAACGCACAATCCCCAAATCCAGCCAGCGCTGCGCGCCTTTGGAGATAGCGCCGAAGGCATCTACTGCCACCAACAAAATGATGCAAAAGATGTAGAGATAGGGAGCCCAGCCTTCATAAACCCGGGGCGGGATTTGCGCCATCACCACCATGATGACCAGGCCCATCGCGATCTGACCGACCTTGCGCTCCATCATGCCAATATCCTGGCCGCTGGCGCTCCAGATGACCAGCGAGCTGTAAACCAGCAGCGCCAGCAAAATAAGCAACATCGTGGGATCGATGTGGATTTTGTCCCAGAATGTTTTTTTGTTCGGATTATCCGTCACGATTATTGGTCCTCCGCTGCTGCAACCGCGGGGTTTTCTGCAGGCAGATTGGTGTTATTGTCGCCCAACATAATGTGGTCAAGGATCTGGCGCATAATGGTACCCACAGCCGGGCCCGCGCCACCGTTTTCAAGGATTATGGCGACAGCAACCTGGGGCTTATCATAGGGTGCGAAGGCCGTCATCAGCTTGTGGTCACGTAAGCGCTCGGCGATCTTATGTGCGTTATAGGTTTCATTGGCTTTCAGGCCAAAGACCTGTGCAGTACCGGATTTCGCCGCAATTTTGTAAGGTGCGCCAGCGAAATATTTGTGTGCAGTACCGTTAGGACGGTTGGCTACACCGTACATGCCGTCTTTTGCGATTTCCCAATAACCGGAATGAATGTCACCAACGGGTGGTTCGTGCGGCTGAATCCACGGCACTTGCTTGCCGTTTTCTGCCGTACTCATCAGCAGATGCGGAACTTTTACCAAACCGTCGTTGATAAGGATCATCAGCGCTTTACTCATCTGGATAGGGGTTGCCGTCCAGTAACCCTGACCGATGCCGACCGGAATGGTATCACCCTGGTACCATGGCTTTTTAAACCGTTTTTGCTTCCACTCGCGGGTTGGCATGTTTCCGGCGCGCTCTTCGGCAAGATCGATACCCGTATATTGGCCGTAGCCAAACTTGCTCATCCATTCTGAAAGGCGGTCTATCCCCATATCATAGGCGATTTGATAGAAAAACGTATCCGCCGACTCTTCCAGAGAACGGGTGATGTTCAGATGGCCGTGCCCCCATTTTTTCCAGTCGCGGTAACGTTTTTCAGAGCCCGGTAATTGCCACCAACCCGGATCGAACAGACCAGTATTGCGGGTGATGACGCCTGCACTTAATGCAGAAACCGCGACGTAAGGTTTAACCGTCGAAGCAGGGGGGTAGACACCCTGAGTCGCGCGGTTAACCAACGGGGTATTCGGGTCATTGAGCAACCCGGAGTAATCTTTACTCGAGATACCATCGACAAACAGGTTCGGGTCGTAGCTCGGCATGGACACCAGTGCGAGAACGCCACCGGTACGCGGGTCGGTGACGACCACCGCGGCACGACTGCCCGCCAGCAGCGTTTCGATGTACTGCTGGAGTTTCAGGTCAAGGGTGAGATAGATATCGTGCCCGGCCTGCGGCGCCACTTCTTTCAGTTGGCGAATGACGCGGCCACGGTTGTTCACTTCAACTTCTTCATAACCCGTCTGGCCGTGAAGAACGTCTTCATAGTAGCGTTCAATACCCAATTTACCGATGTCGTGCGTCGCCGCGTAGTTGGCCAGCTTGCCGTCTTTGTCCAGGCGGTCCACGTCTTTATCGTTGATCTTCGATACGTAGCCAATGACGTGGGTCAGCGCAGAGCCGTAGGGGTAATAGCGGCGTTTATAGCCTTTAACTTCGACGCCGGGAAAGCGATATTGATTAACGGCGAACCGTGCCACCTGCACTTCACTGAGGTTAGTTTTTACCGGAATGGAGGTGAAGCGGTGTGAACGGGCGCGCTCTTTTTTAAAGGCGGCAATGTCGTCGTCCGTCAGGTCTACGACGTTACGCAGCGCGTCGAGGGTATCCTGAACGTTGTCGACCTTTTCCGGCATCATTTCTATCTGATAAATGGTGCGGTTAAGGGCGAGCGGAATTCCGTTACGGTCATAAATGATGCCGCGACTGGGGGCGATAGGCACCAGTTTGATGCGGTTTTCGTTCGAGCGAGCCTGATAATCAGTAAAGCGAACGATTTGCAGATTATAAAGGTTGGCGATCAGCACGCCGGTGAGCAGCAAAATCCCCAAAAAAGCGACCAGCGCCCGGCGCACAAACAGCGCGGACTCAGCCGAATAGTCGCGAAAAGAATTCTGTAGTTTCATCCGCTGCTTAATCTACTCAAGAATCAATGATCACTCACGGTGATAAGGATGGTTGGTGGTGATGCTCCACGCCCTGTACAGACTCTCCGCGACCAGAACCCGAACAAGAGGGTGAGGAAGGGTTAACGCAGAGAGTGACCAGCTTTGTTCCGCTGCTGCTTTACAGGCAGGAGAGAGACCTTCCGGCCCGCCAATCAACAGACTGACGTCACGACCGTCCAGTTTCCAGCGTTCCAGTTCAGTCGCCAGTTGCGGCGTGTCCCAGGGTTTACCAGGGATATCAAGGGTGACGATGCGGTTTTTGCCTGCGGCAGCCAGCATCTGCTCACCCTCTTTGTCGAGAATGCGTTTAATATCCGCGTTCTTGCCGCGTTTTCCTGCCGGGATTTCGATCAGCTCAAAGGGCATATCTTTCGGAAACCGACGGAGATACTCCGTAAACCCGGTTTGCACCCAGTCAGGCATCTTCGTACCCACAGCGACAAGTTGCAGCTTCACGCATTAACTCCAGAGTTTTTCCAGTTCATACAGGCGACGGCTTTCTTCCTGCATCACGTGGACAATCACATCACCGAGGTCAACGACGATCCAGTCTGCAACGTTCTCGCCTTCTACGCCGAGCGGCAGCAGACCAGCAGTGCGGGACTCCTGAACAACGTGGTCTGCGATAGACATTACATGACGGCTGGACGTGCCGGTGCAGATAATCATGCAATCAGTGATGCTGGATTTGCCCTGAACGTCTAAGGCGATGATGTCTTGACCTTTCAGGTCATCAATTTTGTCGATTACAAAATCCTGAAGTGCTTTACCCTGCAAGTGTTCCCCCTGGGTGAAAAGAGTTAAAAACGTCTGTTAGTATACCTGAACCAGAGGCGATATCGGGACAAATGTCTCCGAAAGCGCTTTTGAAGTGCGCTATCATCCCACCCCACGCCGCAGAATGCATCGCCATTTTTGTAAAACAATTTCTGCAAAGCTCTGAAGGGCGGGAAAAGTCAGGTTGCGGAGAATAACAGCCTGTCATGGGGTGTCAATGGGAGAGAAGCCCTTCGGCAGAAAAAACAGGGCTTTCACTCCCCGTCGTGCCATACAGCCCGGCTGTTGAGCACTTTCAGAACCGCAAAATCGTCGCAAAAATCAATTGCGCTCCAGCAACCTTGTTCGACGCGAAAATGCCACATTGCTGCAGCCGGCATGGACAGCAGACGGGCGATCAACACGCTCAGAACACCCTGATGGCTCACCACCAGTAGGTTTTGGCACGTTTTGTAATCAGCGAGCTGAGCAATAAAGCGTTCCACGCGCTGGGAAAACGCCTGAAAACCTTCACCATTGGTTGGCGTCGCATTCTGCCAGTCGTTACACCACACGGCGTAGTTTTCGGCGTCTTCTCGCGCCAGATCGCGATGATGGCGCATTTCCCAGTCACCAAAAAACATCTCATTGAGCTCAGGCATGTTGCGCACAGGAACCTCGCGATCGCCTAAGATCAACTGCGTTGTATGGCGGGCACGTTCTAACTCGCTGCACAGAACGTTGTCGACAGGCACATTGCGTAACAGCGTACCCAGTGTTTGCGCCTGAGCGATACCCCGTTCTGTTAGCGGTGTGGGGGCGTGACCGCTGTATAAACCAGCGACATTGGCTTCAGTTTCTCCATGACGTACTAACCAGAGTCTCATTTTTTCCTCTTGAGGTTATTCGCACAAAACATGATGTTTGCCCTGATTGCGCAGAGATTTTTCACTAAAATACCTTTTTTTGCGTGGAGCGGCACGATGTCTTTATTGAAGAGCGCGCATGGTGGCAATACCCGAGAAGCCGCCGAACTGTTGGGCATCTCGCCTGAACAATTGTTGGATTTTAGCGCGAATATTAATCCGCTGGGTATGCCGGCAAGTTTAAAACGCGCGATCGTCGACAACCTGGACTGCGCGGAGCGTTACCCGGATGTTGATTACGCTAAATTGCATGCGGCGCTGGCGGAGCATCATCAGATTCCTGCCTCATGGATACTTGCCGGAAACGGCGAGACTGAGTCGATTTTCACTTTGGTGCAAGGACTTAAACCACGTCATGCGATGATCGTGACGCCCGGGTTTGCTGAATATCGTCGGGCGCTGCAATGGGGAGACTGTACGATCCATGAGTTTGCGCTGTGCGAAGACGATGGCTGGCAGCTTACCGATGCAATCCTCGATGCGTTATCCTCAGAGCTGGACTGCCTGTTTCTCTGTACGCCCAACAATCCCACTGGCTTGCTGCCCGATAACCGCCTGCTGCGCGAAATAGCCGCGCGTTGTGAGTTGCTTGGGATCAATCTGATCCTTGATGAAGCGTTTATCGATTTTATTGCCGGGGAGCAGGGGTTTATTCCGCTGCTTCTGGATAACCCGCATATTTGGGTGCTGCGCTCTCTCACCAAGTTCTATGCGATACCGGGGCTGCGGTTAGGGTATCTGGTCAACAGTAATGAACAGGCTGTTGCACAGATGCGCCGTCGACAAATGCCGTGGTCAATTAACGCATTTGCTGCACTGGCAGGTGAGATTATTTTACACGACAGCGCATATCAGCAGGCAACATGGAAGTGGCTGGAGCAAGAGGGCGCGAGGTTTGATCGGCAGTTGAAAGAACTGCCCGGCCTGACGGTGTATCCTGGCAGGGCAAATTATCGCTTATTGCGCTGCGATCGGGCGGATTTTGATCTGCAACGCGCAATGCTGGAACAACATGTCTTGATTCGCAGTTGTGCTAATTATCCGGGGCTGGATGCGCGCTATTATCGGGTAGCCGTTCGCAGCCAGGAAGAGAATAACCGCCTGTTGGCGGCTCTAGGCAAGGTGCTTAGCGGTACAACCCCTGCTGATTGATATAGTCAAGCACTGCAGCTGGCATCAGGTCGTCGCACGGCTCGCCTTTTTCCAGACGCTCACGGATGAGCGTGGCGGAGATGTTAAACCACGGCGTTTCAGCCAGATAAATTTTCCCGCAAGGCAAGTTGTGCAGGTCATCTGGCGAATGGGTCAGATGATCCTCCAGCCACTGCTGGTGCTTTTCCTGCGCCATTTCGAGCGGATAGCCCGGACGTCGGCAGACAATGAGGTGGGTGTTACCCAGAATCGTGTCGTAGTCATGCCAGGACGGAAAGGTAAGCAGTGAGTCCTGGCCAATAATAAACGCTAATGGCACGTCCGGTCCTTGCTCCTCGCGCCACTCTTTGAGCGTTTGCGCGGTGTAGGAGGCGGTATCGCGTTTCAGTTCGCGTTCATCAAGGGAGAACAGCGGCTTATCGGCAATGGCCAGTTCAACCATGCGTTGACGTTGTTCGCCGGACGCTTCGGGTTGCGCACGATGCGGCGGCACGTTATTGGGCATGATAATGACCCGGGAAAGGCCAATCAGATTCGCCAGAATTTCAACCGGTTTAAGATGACCATAATGCACCGGATCAAAGGTGCCACCGAACAGAGCCTGCAATGATTTCATATCAACCATCAATAAAAACATCGGCCAGCGATTTATGGCAGAGTAACAGGGAAAGCCCCTCAAGTTCCGCCCACACTGACTGACCATAGTCTTGTTTAAGCGTAATTTCAGTACGCGTTAACAGCGTTACCGCCTGACGCAACTGCGCAGGATTCAGCCGGTTTAGCGCGTCTCCCATCATACCCCGGCGATTTTGCCACACCCGGTGTTTATCAAACAACGTGCGTAAAGGCGTATGGGCTGACTGCCGTTTTAAGTTGACCAACAGCAGTAATTCACGCTGTATCGTGCGCAGCAAAATAACCGGCTCACTGCCTTCCAGGCGTAACTGTTGCAGAATGTGCAGCGCGCGTTTGCTTTTGCCCATCAGCAGCGCATCCACCCAATGGAACGGGGTAAAGTGCGCGGCATCGTTAACGGCTTTCTCCACGCGAGGCAGCGTTAGTTTGCCATCAGGCCAAAGCAATGCTAGCCGTTCCAGCGCTTGCGCCAGCGCTAACAGATTACCTTCATAGCAATAGCACAACAGCTGATTGGCTGCGTCATCCAGTTGTAGATTGTTAAGCTTCGCTCTGGCGGCGACCCAACGAGGAAGCTGTGCTTGCTCCGGCGTCTGGCAGCTTACCTGCACCGCATTATTGGCAAGTCCGGTATACCATGCGGCGTTTTCCTGCGCTTTAGTCAGTTTGTTGCCGCGAACGATCAGCAGCAGGTCGTCATGTAGCAGTGTGACGAGTGAAGCGAGCTGTTCGTTAATGGCGGCATTGGGGCCATTTTCAGGCAACTGCAAAAGTAGGGTTTGACGGCTGGCAAACAGGCTCATTGCCTGGCAGAGTGAAAAAATCTCTCCCCAGTCGGTGCTATTGTCCAGGGTGAAAGCGTGGTGTTCTTCGAACCCTTGTGTGGCGGCAGCCTGACGGATAGCGTCCTGGCTTTCCTGCAACAAGAGAGGATCGTTACCTAAGAGCAAATACGCCGCGCGCAGCCCCTCATTGAGCTGTGCGCGGAGTTGTTCAGGGTACAACTTGAGCATCAGTTACCCAGCGTGGTGGAAACACGCGCCGGAGATGACGCAGGCTCTGCGGCTTTTGTCGCCGCTGGCTTAGCATCATCATCAGCATTGGATGACAGAGTATCGGCCAGATGTACGCTTGGCAGCTTACGAATTAACTGTTCAGCCGCTTTGTCATACATCTCTTTAACGATCATCTCTTGCTCGTTATCCTTCGCCAGTGCAGCCTGTGGGTTGTCAAAGAACGAACGATAAACTTTGGCGCTGATTGGATAAATATCATGACCTGGAATCAGCACAGTAGCACTTACGGACATCACCATCTGGTATTCAGCCGTTTGACCGTTCTGGAATACCGACGCCGTATCCTGCGAAATGCTGACCGCGCCAAGACGTAAGGACGTCACATCTTTACGCATTGAGCCGTCTTCAAGCAGCGTAACGCCGTTCAGACGCAACTGATTACGAACCGCGCGGCTTAATGGGCCGTTTGGATCCCCAGAGTCCAGAATCATGGTTTTCATTGAGGGTGGTACCTGCGTAGTATTACGCAGATGCCATCCACATCCGGCGGTGACAAGCACCGCCAGAGATAACAACAATGTTGTCAGAAGTCGCACGCTTCCTCCCGCGCTTAGCCAACGACCAGATTGAGGAGTTTACCCGGTACATAAATCACTTTACGTACGGTAACGCCATCAAGATATTTTGCTACCAGATGCTCCTGGCCAGCACGCTCACGAACCTGCTCTTCAGTGGCGTTTACCGGAACGGTGATTTTGCCACGTACTTTGCCGTTTACCTGAACCACAACCAGCGTTGAGTCTTCAACCATTGCCGCTTCGTCCGCCACCGGCCACGGTGCGTTGTCGATATCGCCTTCGCCTTTCAGTGCTTCCCACATCGTGAAGCAAACGTGTGGGGTGAACGGGTTCAGCATGCGAACGACGGCCAGTAAGGCTTCCTGCATCAGGGCTCTGTCTTGTTCGTCTTCCTGCGGTGCTTTCGCCAGCTTGTTCATCAGCTCCATAATCGCCGCAATTGCGGTGTTAAAGGTCTGACGACGACCAATATCATCGGTAACTTTAGCAATGGTTTTATGTACGTCGCGACGCAGCGATTTTTGGTCTTCGCTCAACGCATCAACGTTCAGGGCAGCAACATCGCCTTTGGAAGTATGTTCGTAAACCAGCTTCCATACACGTTTCAGGAAGCGGTTCGCCCCTTCAACGCCGGATTCCTGCCATTCCAGCGTCATATCAGCCGGAGAAGCGAACATCATGAACAGACGTACCGTGTCAGCGCCGTAACGTTCAACCATAACCTGCGGGTCGATACCGTTATTTTTCGACTTGGACATTTTGCTCATGCCGGTATAGACCAGTTCATGGCCTTCTGCGTCCTGAGCTTTGACGATACGACCTTTTTCGTCGCGCTCAACGATGGCATCAACCGGAGAAACCCAGTTACGCTCGCCGTTTGCACCAACGTAATAGAACGCATCAGCCAGCACCATACCCTGGCACAGCAGCTGTTTGGCCGGTTCGTCAGAGTTGACCATGCCCGCATCGCGCATCAGCTTGTGGAAGAAGCGGAAGTAGAGCAGGTGCATGATGGCGTGTTCAATACCACCAATGTAGATATCAACTGGCAGCCAGTAGTTTGCGGCTTCTGGATCCAGCATCCCTTCGTTGTACTGCGGGCAGGTGTAGCGCGCGTAGTACCAGGAGGATTCCATAAAGGTATCGAAGGTGTCGGTTTCGCGCAGCGCAGGCATGCCGTTAACGGTGGTTTTTGCCCACTCCGGATCGGCTTTGATTGGGCTGGTGATGCCGTCCATAACCACGTCTTCCGGCAGAATAACCGGCAACTGATCTTCTGGCGTCGGCAGTACGGTACCGTCTTCCAACGTCACCATCGGAATTGGCGCACCCCAGTAACGCTGACGGGAAACACCCCAGTCACGCAGACGGTAGTTCACTTTACGCTCACCCACGCCTTTCGCTACCAGCTTGTCAGCAATGGCGTTGAAGGCAGCTTCAAAGTCGAGGCCGTCAAACTCGCCGGAGTTAAACAGCACGCCTTTTTCGGTCAGAGCTTGTTCGGACAGATCCGGCTCTGCGCCTTCAGCGGTCAGAATTACTGGCTTGATGGTCAGGCCATATTTTGTCGCAAACTCGTAATCGCGCTGATCGTGGCCCGGAACGGCCATGACTGCGCCCGTACCGTATTCCATCAGGACGAAGTTTGCTGCCCAAACGGGGATTTCTTCGCCAGTCAGCGGGTGAACAGCTTTAAAGCCCGTGTCGACGCCTTTCTTCTCCATGGTTGCCATTTCGGCTTCAGCAACCTTGGTGTTGCGGCATTCGTCAATGAAGGCGGCCAGTTCTGGGTTATTTGCAGCAGCTTTCTGCGCCAGCGGGTGACCTGCGGCAACGGCCAGATAGGTCGCACCCATAAAGGTGTCTGGGCGGGTGGTGTAAACGGTTAGCGTGTTGTCGTAACCGTTCACATCGAAGGTGATTTCCACGCCTTCAGAACGGCCAATCCAGTTGCGCTGCATCGTTTTCACGGTGTCAGGCCAGTGATCCAGGTTATCCAGGTCACGCAGCAGTTCGTCAGCGTAAGCGGTAATTTTGATGAACCACTGCGGGATCTCTTTACGCTCGACTTTGGTATCGCAACGCCAGCAGCAGCCGTCGATAACCTGTTCGTTCGCCAGTACGGTCTGGTCGTTCGGGCACCAGTTGACCGCAGACGTTTTCTTGTACACCAGGCCTTTTTTGTACAGCTCGGTGAAGAATTTCTGTTCCCAACGGTAGTATTCCGGGGTGCAGGTCGCCAGCTCACGGCTCCAGTCGTAACCGAAACCCAGCATTTTGAGCTGGTTTTTCATGTATGCGATGTTGTCGTACGTCCACGGTGCTGGCGCGGTATTGTTTTTAACCGCAGCGCCTTCTGCAGGCAGACCGAACGCATCCCAGCCAATTGGCTGCAGTACGTTTTTGCCCAGCATGCGCTGGTAGCGGGCGATCACGTCACCGATGGTGTAGTTACGTACGTGGCCCATGTGTAGTCGACCAGAAGGATAGGGAAGCATAGACAGGCAGTAATACTTCTCTTTGCTCTCGTCTTCGGTAACTTCAAATGTGCGCTTCTCATCCCAGTGAAGCTGTACTTTGGATTCTATCTCTTCCGGGCGGTATTGCTCTTGCATGGCAGCCAGTGGTCCTGTTTTCAATACAGCTACAAACGTAGCTCTAGATGTGGTGTTTCAGATCCGCATAGCATAGCCCAAACGCCCGCGCCAAAACAGCCTTTCGCGCATTCAGCGTTGAATTCCCGCAAGGATAATTCTTGCACGAATTTACACACTCTGTGGACAGTCTTGCAAAGCGTAGCGTAAATAACGTCTATTATTATAGACAGTTAACGACCCAGGAGGCGAAGTGATGAACAAGGTTGCTCAATATTACCGTGAACTGGTGGCTTCACTGAGCGAACGTCTGCGTAATGGCGAACGCGATATTGATGCGTTGGTGGAGCAAGCGCGTCAACGAGTTATGCAGACCGGGGAGTTAACGCGAACCGAGGTGGAAGAGCTCACCCGGGCCGTCAGACGTGACCTGGAAGAGTTTGCTCTGAGCTATGAAGAAAGTCTCGATGAGGAGACAGACAGCGTCTTTATGCGGGTTATCAAGGAGAGTATCTGGCAGGAACTGGCCGATATTACAGATAAAACGCAGCTCGAATGGCGCGAGGTGTTCCAGGATCTCAGTCATCACGGGGTTTATCACAGCGGTGAGGTTGTCGGATTAGGTAATCTGGTCTGTGAGAAGTGCCACTTCCATTTAGCGGTTTACACCCCGGATGTGCTGCCGCTGTGTCCGAAATGCGGGCACGATCAGTTTCAGCGCCGACCGTTTGAGCCGTGATCGCTTATTGCCGGATGGCGACGCAAAGCGTCTTATCCGGCCTACAAATTGCACGATTTTGTAGGCCGGATAAGCGTTAGCGCCATCCGGCGTGTATTAGGCGTAAAACTTCAGCCGTTCTGCCAGCAAATCGACAAACCCTTCGCGATCCACGTCTACTATTACGGTGGCGTTTGGCTTATTGCCGCTCAGGGAGTAGTAATCCACCACGGTCATTCCCTGGGTATATTTACCCTGAGTTTCCACGCCGACCCAGCGTTCAACGGTGGTAAACAGTTCAGGTTTCAGCAGCCAGGCAATGGTGCATGGATCATGCAGTGGCGCGCCGATGAATCCCCATTTTTCATCTTTATGATACTCAAAGAAGAAGTCGAGTAGTTCAGCCACGATCGTCGAAATGGGATTGCCGATAGCGCGGAACCGCTCGGTATCTTCGCGATGTATTTGCGCTTTATGCGTGACGTCCAGACCAGCCATCACCACTGGAATGCCAGACTGGAATACGATCTCCGCGGCTTCAGGATCCACGAAAATATTGAACTCGGCGGCGGGCGTCCAGTTTCCGAGGCCCATCGCACCACCCATAATTACGATACGGGCGATTTTGGCGTGCAGCTCAGGATGGCTATTCAGGAGCAATGCGACGTTAGTTTGCGGCCCGGTGGAGACAATCGTCATCGGTTCCCGGCTTTCACGCAGGGTTTTCGCCATCAGTTCCACGGCGGTACAGTCTTGTGGCGCAAAAGCGGGTTCCGGCAGCGCAGGGCCATCCAGCCCACTCTCGCCGTGAACGTTATCGGCGATAATCAGATCGCGCATTAGTGGTTTCACTGCGCCACCAGCCACTGGGATATCCGTACGGTTGAGCAACGTTAACATGCGCAACACGTTACGCAGCGTTTTGTCAGGTGTCTGGTTACCGGCTGATGAGGTTATCGCTTTCACATCCAGTTCTGGTGAGGCGAGGGCGAGCACAATTGCGATAGCGTCGTCATGACCCGGATCGCAATCAAACAGGATAGGAAGTGCCATTGTTGCTCCTTGTAAGTGGGACTTTGTGACAAGGTTAACGCTGGGCTGTATGTGTTTCGAGAGGCGAAGGGATAAAGCGTGAGGTGGCGCGCACATGGAGGTGCGC
>NZ_SZWU01000015.1:428779-432276 GCF_005280935.1 Citrobacter sp. wls757
GTATTTTCGCGAGGAAGTCTTTGGCACGGTCCGATTTCGGATTAGCGAAGAACTCTTCTTTCGGTGAGTCTTCAACAATTTTCCCTTCATCCATGAAGATCACCCGGTTCGCCACTTTACGCGCAAAGCCCATTTCGTGGGTTACCACCATCATGGTCATCCCTTCATTGGCCAGTTCAACCATAACGTCCAGTACTTCGTTGATCATTTCAGGATCAAGCGCCGACGTTGGTTCGTCAAACAGCATGGCGATAGGATCCATGCACAGCGCCCGGGCGATAGCGACACGCTGTTGCTGGCCCCCTGAGAGCTGAGCTGGAAACTTCTCCGCATGTGCTGACAGACCAACGCGTTCCAGTAACTTTTGCGCTTTGTCGCGGGCCGGCTTTTTATCGCGCTTGAGCACTTTTACCTGCGCCAGAGTCAGGTTCTCAATGATCGACAGATGCGGGAACAGTTCAAAGTGCTGGAACACCATACCAACGCGAGAGCGCAGTTTGGCCAGATCGGTTTTTTTGTCGTTCACCACGGTACCATCAACGGTGATGACGCCTTGTTGTACCGGCTCCAGCCCGTTCACCGTTTTGATAAGCGTTGATTTACCGGAACCTGAAGGGCCGCAGACCACCACCACTTCCCCTTTTTTCACTTCCGTGGAGCAGTCGGTCAGCACCTGAAAGTGACCATACCATTTAGAAACATTTTTCAGGGTAATCATTAAACTGTCCTTTTCTTCAAATAGCTGACCAACAACGATGCGCTCAGACTGAATACAAAATAAACGGCGCCAGCAAACAGGATCATTTCAACCTGTGTGCCGTCACGCTCGCCAATGGTGGAGGCGGTACGGAAGAAGTCTGCCAGACTTAATACATAGACCAGCGAGGTATCCTGGAAGAGTACGATGCCCTGGGTTAGCAGCAGCGGTACCATCGCGCGGAATGCCTGCGGCAGAATAATGAGCTTCATCGACTGCCAGTGGGTCATCCCTAGCGCCAGCGCGGCGCTGGATTGCCCACGAGAAATACTCTGGATACCGGCACGGATAATCTCGGAATAGTACGCGGCTTCAAACATCGAAAACGCGACCATTGCTGAGATCAGGCGAATATCGGTTTTTGGCGACAGACCCAGTACGTTTTGCAGGAAGCCGGGCACAATCAGGTAGAACCACAGCAGCACCATGACCAGCGGAATAGAACGAAATACGTTGACGTAACCTTTCGCAAACCAGGCTATCGGCGCGAAGCTGGACAGACGCATGACGGCCAGGATAGTTCCCCATACGATACCAATGACGACCGCCGTGACGGTAATTTTCAGCGTGATCATCAGCCCATCCAGCAGATACGGCAGGGAAGGGACAATAGAACTCCAGTCAAATTCGTACATTATTTGCCTCCCAAATTGCCAGGCAGGCGGATTTTACGTTCAACGAGATTCATCACCAGCATGATGACGGCGTTAATCAGGACGTAAGCCAGAGTGATAGCGGTAAACGATTCCCATGCGTGGGCGGAGTAATCCAGCAGTTTGCCCGCCTGTGCCGCCATATCGACCAGGCCGATGGTGGAGGCGATCGCGGAGTTCTTCACCAGGTTCATCATCTCTGAGGTCATTGGCGGAACAATCACGCGGTATGCGTTTGGCAGCAGAACATAACGATAAGCCTGAGGCAACGTCAGCCCCATCGCCAGTGCGGCGTTTTTCTGCCCACGAGGCAGAGACTGAATAGCGGCGCGAACCTGTTCGCAGACGCGCGCGGCGGTAAACAGCCCCAGACAAAGCATCGATGAAAGGAAGAACTGGATGTTGGGATCCAACTCAGCCTTGAACCACATCCCAATGTTTTCCGGCAGCAGTTCAGGAATAACCAGATACCAGGTAAAAAACTGGACGATGAGCGGAACGTTACGAAACAGCTCAACGTACAGCGTGCCGATCCCAGAAAGGAAACGATTTGGAACGGTACGTAAGATGCCGAATAAAGAGCCTATGAGGAAAGCGATAATCCATGCGGTGATGGATAACGCGACAGTGACCTGGAAACCACTCCAGAGCCAGCCGAGATAGGTGGTGTTGCCGAACGGGGCTTGTTGTAAAAAAATACCCCAGTTCCAGTCTATAGACATAAATCTACTCCAGAAAAAAAAGGGTAGCAGCGCTACCCTCGAAGATTGTTATTCGGCGTTTTGCGGTTTTCAGGCCTGATGGGGAACGACCATCAGGCTTATAGTCTGTCCGTGCCGAGTAACAATCGAGAGGGAGGGGAAGCCTCCCATTTATTTTAGTTAGTTAAGCGCTTTATCATTCGGTTCTTTGAACAGGGCTTTCATCTCGTCTGACAGTTCGAAATTCATGTTCAGGTTCTTCGGCGGAATTGGATTTTTAAACCACTTATCAAACCATTTCTCAGCTTCGCCTGAGGTTTGCGCCTTGGCGATAGTGTCGTCCATCAGCTTTTTGAACTCAGTATCATCTTTGCGCAACATACAGCCGTAGGCTTCCTGAGACTGTGGCTTGCCGACGATCTCCCAGTTGTCTGGTTTCTTCGCTTTCGCGCGCTCGCCAGCCAGCAGGGCGTCATCCATCATAAAGGCAACGGCGCGACCGCTTTCCAGAGTACGGAAAGAGTCACCGTGGTCTTTCGCGCTGATGATGCGCATATCCATTTTTTGTTCTTCATTCAGCTTGTGCAGCAGAACTTCGGAGGTGGTACCTGAAGTCACGACTACGGCTTTACCTTTCAGATCGGCGAAATCTTTAACGTCGCCGCCTTTTTTCGCCAGCAGACGGGTGCCGACAACGAAAATGGTGTCAGAGAAAGCCGCTTGTTTTTGGCGCTCGACGTTGTTGGTGGTGGATCCACATTCAAAATCGAAGGTGCCGTTTTGCAGCAGCGGGATACGGTTTTGTGAAGTAATCGGGATCAGTTTTACCTGCAGATCAGGCTTGTTCAGCTTTTTCTTCACGGCTTCAACGATCGCGTTGGAGTAATCCTGTGAATAACCGACCACTTTTTGCTGATTATCGTAGTAAGAAAACGGTACTGATGATTCACGGTGGCCGACAACGATCACGCCATTTTTGGCGATCTTATCCAGCGTGCTGCCTGCCGCTGGTGCTGCGTCTTCTGCGTGCGCCAGACCGGCGGACATTCCCATGACCAGCATGGCAGTGGCGAGCTTACGTAATTGCATATCCAACTCCTTTATCGTCTGCGCCAGGGACGCATTGATACCCATTGTGATGTTGTTATTGTTTGCTACTAAAACGTGCAGTCTTGTATGTGTTTGTTAACATTTAGTTTGGATGAATGTAAAGAATTTGCTGTGTTATTGTTTATTTTTGCGAAGTGCGCCGCACCATTTGGGGGCAAAAATATCTTGTTGCACTTTTCAGGTGCTACCGGCGCTCAACTTTGGTGCGACCAGGTTGCACATTCAGCCAAAACAGCGTTTGCCTTGTAGAACAAAGCAATAGACGTGCCAGAATGG
>NZ_SZWU01000015.1:432378-439736 GCF_005280935.1 Citrobacter sp. wls757
GCCTTATCCGGCCTGCATTTGATGGGGCGCTGTTTTACTTACGACGTTGGCGCAGACTCATTACCACTGCGCCAAAGCCAAACAGCGCGGTTAGCAGCCAGAGCGGCCAGTTTCCGGTACGGGCATAAGGGGTTAAGCCCGTCGTTGGCGTCACGCTGGTGGTCAGCACCTGACGGGTAAACTGCGGGATCATCGCCTGAACTTCGCCCTGTGGACCAATCACCGCCGTAATACCGTTGTTGGTGCTACGCAGCAGAGGTCGCGCCAGCTCCAGGGAACGCATACGCGCCATCTGGAAGTGCTGCCACGGGCCAATAGATTTACCAAACCATGCATCGTTAGAGATAGTCAGCAGGTAGTCCGTATCCGGGCGGAAGTTATCCCGTACCTGTTCGCCAAGAATGATTTCGTAGCAGATGGCAGCGGTCAGCTTAAAGCCGTGTGCATGCAACTGTGGCTGTACATAAGGACCGCGGCTGAACGAAGACATTGGCAGATCAAAGAATGGCGCTAGCGGGCGCAGGATAGATTCCAGCGGGACAAATTCGCCAAACGGTACCAGATGGTTTTTGTTGTAGCGGTTGCTGGAGTCGTAGCTGTATGGGCTGTCTTTACCCAGTGTGATGATGGTGTTGTAGGTGTCGTAACGATTCTGCTTGTTCAGACGCGCGTCTACAATACCGGTAATCAGCGTGCTGTTTTTCGATTTCAGCAGGTCATCCATCATGCTCAGAAAACGCTGCTGGTTAATTTCCAGGTCCGGAATAGCGGATTCTGGCCAGATGATGAGCTGTGATTTGCCCATCTCAGGCTGGGTGGCGTCGAGATAAATCTTCAGGGTGTTGAGTAACTGGCCTTCATCCCATTTGAGCGACTGCGGGATGTCACCCTGCACCATCGAGACCTGGGTGGTTTTTTCCGGCTCCAGCGTGTACCACTGAATATAACGTAGCGGGAAGGGTAGAGCGAAAAGCACCACGGCGGCAGCCAGCGGCTTCCAGTTACGCGTTACCAGTGCAAGTGCCAGCAGGCCGCTAACCATCATCAGCAGGAAGTTTATCGCCTCAACGCCCATTACCGGCGCCAGCCCTTTTAACGGACCGTCGATCTGGCTGTAGCCGAATTGCAACCACGGAAAACCGGTCAGTACCCAGCCGCGTAGAAATTCAGTGATTTGCCAGACTACCGGCGCGGCAATCGCTACACGTATCCAGGTAGTTTTCGGCCACAGACGCGCCAAAACGCCGGCAAACAGGCCAGTGTAGAGGGAAAGGTAAGCAGCAAGCAGAACCACGAGGAAGACGTTAACGGGGCCCGGCATACCGCCAAACTGCGCGATACTGACGTAAACCCAGTTGATGCCTGAGCCAAACAGTCCCAGTCCCCAGAAATAGCCGATAGCGGCAGACTGGAGCGGACGGCGGTTGAAGGTGAGAGCCTGCAGGCCCATCAGCGAAACAATCGCAGCGGGCCAGATGTCATACGGTGAGAAAGCCAGTGTCCCGCAGGCACCGAATAATAACGCCAGCAGCAGGCGAATGCGCTGGCGTTCAATTAAAGGGGCAAATGCCATGTAGTCTTAGATCCAGTTTCGGGTTTATTCGTCCAGTTTGGGCTGGGGTGAGTCGTCCGGAATTCTGACATGAACCTGAATAATACGACGGCTGTCGGCCATTGCCACTTTGAACTGGTAACCATCAATGTCGATGGTCTCTCCACGCGCGGGCAGATGACCGAAGGCCTGCATGACCAACCCGCCAATGGTATCCACTTCTTCATCGCTGAAATGCGTGCCGAAAGCTTCGTTGAAGTCTTCAATTGGCGCCAGCGCGCGAATAGTCCAGGTGTGGCGACTGAGCTGACGGAAATCAATATCGTCTTCTTCGTCGTACTCATCTTCAATTTCACCGACAATCAGTTCAAGGATGTCCTCAATGGTCACCAGACCTGAGACACCGCCAAACTCGTCGATGACGATAGCCATATGATAACGCTGGGAGCGGAACTCTTTCAGCATGCGGTCAACCCGCTTGCTTTCAGGGACGACAACCGCCTGGCGTAACACTTTCTCCATGCTGAAGGCTTCGGCATCGCTACGCATAAACGGCAGCAGATCTTTGGCCATCAGAATCCCTTCAATGTGATCCTTGTCTTCGCTAATTACCGGGAAACGCGAGTGGGCAGACTCGATAATGACATCGAGGCATTCGTCCAGAGTTTGGTTGCGTTTCAGGGTAATCATCTGGGAGCGAGGGATCATGATGTCGCGAACGCGTTGGTCCGCAATATCCATTACCCCTTCGAGCATATCGCGCGTATCTTCATCGATAAGGTCGTTTTGCCCGGAATCACGGATCAGCTCCAACAGTTCGTCGCGGTTTTTCGGTTCACCGTGGAAAAGTTGGCTCAGTAACAGGGAAAAAAATCCCTTTTTGCTGTTTAAGGTGTCACTACTGTGTGAATTGTCGTCGCTCATGGCGTCGTATGGGTTCTCATGTTAGTTAATACAAAGCGCGTCATGCGTTTACTCAGATGTTGACGGCATGTTTTGCCTGATGGCGCTACGCTTATCAGGCCTACGAAAGGCATGAATGTAGGCCGGATTAGGCGCAAGCGCCGCCATCCGGCAAGCTACTATTCTGCAATCTTCTCGGCAATGTACGGATCCTCATAGCCCAGAGCAAGCATAATCTCTGTTTCGAGGGATTCCATCTCTTCCGCTTCATCGTCTTCAATATGGTCGTAGCCGAGTAAATGCAGGCTACCGTGCACCACCATGTGCGCCCAGTGGGCCTCAAGCGGTTTGCCTTGCTCCTGCGCTTCTTTCTCAACCACCTGACGGCAGATGATCAAATCGCCCAGCAGCGGCATCTCAATGCCCGGCGGAGCCTCAAACGGGAAAGAGAGCACGTTGGTGGATTTATCTTTCCCGCGATAGGTCAGGTTCAGGTCGTGGCTTTCCGCGTCATCGACCAGACGAATCGTCACTTCAGACTCTTCCTGAAACTGCGGGATCACCGCATCCAGCCAGCCCTGAAACTGACTTTCTGTTGGCAGACCGGATTCGTCTTCACATGCCAGCTGTAAATCGAGGATAACCTGACTCATTTTTGTTCCTGCTCCTGAGCTTCGCGCTTGCGTTCTGCAGCCTGCTCGGCTTTGCGTTTCTGTTCTGCTTCTTCCCAGGCTTCATACGCCGTGACGATACGGGCAACCACCGGGTGGCGCACCACGTCTTCGCTATGGAAGAAATTAAAACTAATTTCGTCGACTTCAGCCAACACTTCAATGGCATGACGCAGACCGGATTTGGTGCTACGCGGCAGGTCAATCTGGGTGATATCGCCAGTGATGACCGCTTTGGAGTTAAAGCCGATACGGGTCAGGAACATTTTCATCTGTTCGATGGTGGTGTTCTGGCTTTCATCAAGAATGATGAACGCATCGTTCAACGTACGACCGCGCATATAGGCCAGTGGCGCAACTTCAATGACGTTACGCTCAATCAGCTTTTCAACCTTTTCAAAGCCGAGCATTTCGAAAAGCGCGTCATACAGCGGTCGTAAATACGGATCGACTTTCTGGCTGAGATCTCCTGGCAGGAATCCCAGTTTTTCGCCCGCTTCCACTGCCGGACGGGTCAGCAGAATGCGACGGATCTCCTGACGCTCAAGCGCATCAACCGCAGCGGCAACCGCGAGATACGTTTTACCCGTACCCGCAGGGCCAACGCCAAATGTGATGTCGTGGTCGAGGATATTCGCAATGTACTGTGCCTGGTTCGGCGTGCGCGGCTTAATTACTCCACGCTTGGTTTTGATGTTCACCGCTTTGCCAAATTCAGGCACGCTGTCTGCGCTTTGCTCAAGCACTCGCGCTTCTTTGATCGCCAGATGAATTTGTTCAGGCTCGATGTCCTGCGTCTGACCGCGCATTGGGGCGGTATCGACGTACAGGCTACGTAAAATATCTGCCGCAGCGGTGACGCAAATTGGACGACCGGTCAGTTTAAAGTGGTTATCACGGCGGTTAATTTCGATGCCGAGGCGACGTTCCAGCTGTTTGATGTTGTCATCAAATGGGCCGCAAAGGCTCAACAGGCGGGCGTTGTCTGCGGGTTCAAGGGTGATTTCGCGAGTGTCTATGTTCAAACTGTTCCTCTTATGCATGTCTCGCCGGACGCTGAACATTTACCGGCATCTAAGGAAATTATTCACGCCATGGGGGAAAGGCGCAAGCATTGCAGCAAATATGGGGATGATAGGGCAGATTACAAGACCCGCCGGGACAGCGAGCCCAGGATTGTAGGCCCGATAAGTGTAGCGGTATCGGGCCTTTTTTACGTTTTTCAGCAGGATTAAGGCTGATAAATACCGACGCCCAGATCGTTTTCTTTGCGGGTACGCGCAATGACCGATTCAGGGGATTCTGCGATACGCAGACCCATTTCGTCCTCGGTACGCACCACTTTACCGCGCAGGGAGTTAGTCCAGACATCGGTAATTTCTACGTCCACGAACTTACCGACCATATCCGGGGTGCCTTCAAAGTTCACCACACGGTTATTTTCGGTACGGCCTGACAGTTCCATAATGCTCTTCCGCGATGTGCCTTCAACCAGAATGCGCTGGGTCGTGCCGACCATACGGCGGCTCCAGGCCATAGCTTGCTGGTTGATACGCTCCTGTAGAATGTACAGACGCTGTTTCTTCTCTTCTTCCGGTACGTCGTCAACCATATCGGCGGCAGGGGTGCCAGGACGCGCAGAGAAAATAAAGCTGTAGCTCATGTCAAAATTGACGTCAGCAATCAGCTTCATGGTCTGCTCGAAATCCTGCGTGGTTTCACCCGGGAAGCCAACGATGAAGTCGGAGCTAATCTGGATATCCGGACGCGCTGCGCGCAGTTTGCGGATGATCGCTTTGTATTCCAGCGCGGTATGAGTACGCCCCATCAGGTTCAGTACGCGGTCTGAACCGCTCTGTACCGGCAGATGCAGGAAGCTCACCAGCTCTGGCGTATCGCGATAAACTTCAACGATATCATCGGTGAATTCGATCGGATGGCTGGTGGTGAAGCGGATACGATCAATGCCGTCGATCGCGGCCACCAGACGTAACAGATCGGCAAAAGATCCGATCGTGCCGTCGTAGTTCTCACCACGCCAGGCGTTCACGTTTTGCCCCAGCAGGTTCACTTCACGCACGCCTTGGGCTGCAAGCTGGGCGATTTCAAACAGAATATCATCCGCCGGACGGCTGACTTCCTCACCGCGGGTGTAGGGCACCACGCAGTAAGTACAATATTTATTACAACCTTCCATGATGGACACAAACGCGCTTGGACCTTCAGCACGCGGTTCCGGCAGGCGGTCGAACTTTTCGATCTCCGGGAAACTGATATCAACCACCGGGCTACGGGTCGTGCTTCCACGCACTTTGTTGATCATTTCCGGCAGGCGGTGCAGAGTTTGCGGCCCAAAAATAATATCGACGTAATGCGCGCGCTGGCGAATATGATCGCCTTCCTGAGATGCAACACAGCCACCGACCCCAATGATGAGCTTGGGATTTTTCTCTTTTAACAGTTTCCAGCGGCCCAGTTGATGGAACACTTTTTCCTGAGCCTTCTCACGGATTGAGCAGGTATTCAGCAGCAGCACATCCGCTTCTTCCGCCACGTCAGTCAATTGATACCCATGAGTGGCATCCAGCAGATCGGCCATCTTCGATGAATCGTATTCGTTCATCTGACAGCCCCAGGTTTTAATATGGAGTTTTTTGGTCATCGACTTGCTCTTGCGAAATTGTGGCTGAAATGCAGGGCGCATAGTGTACTGCTTTGGCGCGGTTGTGACCAGTATGACGGATGTCAGCCTCAAGGGGTAAAAAATCCTGTAAACTTACACAATACATGTAACTGGATAATTGACCATGACAAATCAACCAACGGAAATTGCCATTGTCGGCGGGGGGATGGTCGGCGGCGCGCTGGCGCTTGGACTGGCGCAGCATGGATTTACGGTAACGGTTATTGAGCATGCCGTTCCCGCGCCGTTTGTGGCTGACGGACAGCCTGATGTCAGAATTTCTGCCATAAGTTCCGCATCGGTGTCGTTGCTAAAAGGGCTGGGCGTCTGGGATACGGTGCAGGGGATGCGCAGCCATCCTTATCGTCGACTGGAAACGTGGGAGTGGGAAAATGCCCATGTGATGTTTGATGCCGCCGAGCTTAAGCTGCCTCTGTTGGGCTATATGGTGGAAAACACGGTCCTGCAACAGGCGCTCTGGCAGGCGCTGGAAGCTCACCCCAAAGTCACGCTGCGCGTACCGACGTCCCTGATTTCTTTGCATCAACATAACGATCGACATGAGCTTGAGCTGGCAGGCGGCGAAACCATCAGCGCGAAGCTGGTCATCGGCGCCGATGGTGCCAACTCTCAGGTGCGAAAAATGGCCGGGATTGGTATCCATGCCTGGCAGTACGCGCAGTCCTGTATGTTGATAACCGTGCAATGCGAAAATTCACCGGGAGACAGCACCTGGCAGCAATTTACGCCTGACGGCCCGCGCGCGTTTTTACCGCTGTTTGATAACTGGGCCTCGTTGGTGTGGTACGACTCACCGGCTCGCATCCGCCAATTGCAAGCGCTGAATATGCCGCAATTGCAGACGGAGATTGCTAAACATTTTCCATCGCGACTCGGTAAGGTGATGCCAGTGGCTGCGGGGGCGTTCCCGCTTACGCGTCGTCATGCGCTGCAATATGTGCAACCGGGGCTGGCGCTGGTAGGTGATGCCGCGCATACCATTCATCCGCTGGCGGGGCAGGGCGTTAATCTGGGCTTTCGTGATGTCGATGCGTTGATTGATGTGCTGGTGAACGCGCGCAGCTACGGTGAATCCTGGGCCAGTCAGCCGGTGCTCAAGCGCTATCAGAATCGCCGTATGACTGACAATTTCATCATGCAAAGCGGTATGGATCTGTTCTATGCCGGATTCAGCAATAACCTGCAGCCGCTGCGCATCATGCGTAATCTCGGGCTCATGGCCGCAGAGCGCGCTGGCGTACTGAAACGTCAGGCACTGAAGTATGCGTTAGGGTTGTAATTCAGGCAGGCCTACGGGGAAAATACGTAGGCCTGATAAGCGGAGCGCCATCAGGCGATAAATGCAGAAAAGCAAAAAGCTCGCCGAAGCGAGCTTTTTTAATATGGCTGGGGTACGAGGATTCGAACCTCGGAATGCTGGTATCAGAAACCAGAGCCTTACCGCTTGGCGATACCCCAACGGGTGCACCCACAGAGTGGACGACTTTTTGAAATTGGCTGGGGTACGAGGATTCGAACCTCGGAATGC
>NZ_SZWU01000015.1:439862-440106 GCF_005280935.1 Citrobacter sp. wls757
AATACTAACATTTTCTTCGATGGCTGGGGTACCTGGATTCGAACCAGGGAATGCCGGTATCAAAAACCGGTGCCTTACCGCTTGGCGATACCCCATCCGTGCAACGCTTACGGGTGAATGGTGCGGGAGGCGAGACTTGAACTCGCACACCTTGCGGCGCCAGAACCTAAATCTGGTGCGTCTACCAATTTCGCCACTCCCGCAAAAAAGATGGTGGCTACGACGGGATTCGAACCTGTGACCC
>NZ_SZWU01000015.1:440116-448873 GCF_005280935.1 Citrobacter sp. wls757
AATTTTTTGGATTTACCGAACGAGTCGATACGTCCTTAATATGGTGGCTACGACGGGATTCGAACCTGTGACCCCATCATTATGAGTGATGTGCTCTAACCAGCTGAGCTACGTAGCCATCTTTTTTTCGCGTAACCTTATCGGCGTTGCGGGGCGCATTATGCGTATTGAGCCTTGAAGCGTCAACCCCTTTTTCATTGAAAATAGCTGGAATGTGACTGTTTGGTTAGGTTGCGAACAGCATGACGCAATATTCGGCAATTATTAGTTATTAATTGTTTTTTTGCACAGAAAACAAACATAAAAAAAGAGCCCCGCAGGGCTCTTATCTAAGGATTAACTTATTTATAAGCGGACTGGTGTACGCCAACGGCACGGCCAGATGGATCGTTCATGGTTTTAAACGCCTCATCCCATTCGATCGCCTTGGCAGAAGAACAGGCAACAGACGGCCCGCCAGGCACACATTCCGCTGCACTCGCTACCGGGAACAACTCTTCGAAAATCTCACGGTACAAATACGCTTCTTTAGACGATGGCGTGTTGTACGGGAAACGGAAGCTGGCGGTTTCCAGTTGTTGGTCTGAAACTTGTTCTGCAGCCACCTCTTTCAGGGTGTCAATCCAGCTGTAACCGACACCGTCAGAGAACTGCTCTTTCTGACGCCATGCGACGCTTGCCGGCAGGTAGGACTCAAAACATTCGCGCAGAACGTGTTTTTCCATTTTGCCGTTGCCGCACATTTTGTCCTGCGGGTTGATGCGCATCGCCACATCAAGGAATTTCTTATCCAGGAAGGGCACGCGAGCTTCTACACCCCAGGCCGACATGGCTTTGTTGGCACGGGCGCAGTCGAACATATGCAGCGCTTGCAGCTTGCGCACGGTTTCTTCGTGCAGTTCTTTTGCATCTGGCGCTTTGTGAAAATAGAGATAGCCGCCAAACACCTCGTCCGAACCTTCACCCGACAACACCATTTTAATGCCCATCGCTTTAATTTTACGCGACATTAAGTACATTGGTGTCGAGGCACGAATCGTCGTGACATCGTAAGTTTCGATGTGGTAAATCACGTCGCGGATCGCATCCAGACCTTCCTGCACGGTGAAGTGGATCTCATGGTGCACGGTCCCCAGATGGTTCGCCACCTCTTGCGCAGCTTTCAGATCCGGAGCGCCTTCCAGGCCGACGGCGAAGGAGTGCAGCTGTGGCCACCAGGCTTCGCTACGTTCCTGATCTTCAACACGGCGTGCCGCGTATTTTTTAGTGATCGCGGAAATGACGGATGAATCCAGACCACCGGACAACAGAACTCCGTAAGGAACATCTGACATCAGGTGACTTTTCACCGCATCTTCCAGCGCCTGGCGCAGCTCGTTTTTATCAGTAACGTTGTCTTTGACTGCATCGTATTCAAACCAGTCGCGCTGGTAGTACTGACGAATTTCACCGTCTTTACTCCACAAATAGCTACCGGCCGGGAATTCTTTGATCGTGCGGCAGACAGGAACCAGCGCTTTCATCTCAGACGCAACGTAGAAGTTACCGTGCTCGTCGTAACCCATATACAGCGGGATGATCCCGATATGATCACGACCGATCAGGTAGGCGTCCTGCTCGCTGTCGTACAGGGCAAAAGCGAACATCCCTTGCAGGTCATCGAGGAACGCGGGTCCTTTTTCCTGATACAGGGCGAGGATAACTTCGCAGTCGGAACCGGTCTGGAACTGGTAGCGATCGCCGTATTCAGCACGCAGTGTCTGGTGGTTATAAATTTCACCGTTAACCGCCAGGATATGTGTCTTCTTCACGTTGTACAGCGGCTGAGCACCGGCATTGACGTCGACGATGGACAGACGTTCGTGCGCCAGAATGGCGTTATCACAGGCGTAAATACCTGACCAGTCCGGGCCGCGGTGGCGCATCAGACGAGACAGTTCCAGGGCTTTTTTACGCAGTTCAACTGCGTCAGTTTTAATATCGAATACGCCAAAAATAGAACACATAACCTTCTCCGTTAACCTGTTGCGTGATGCTTTTTATGTTTGCTTGATAAAGAAAATGCCGCAAAGCTGGAGAGGGCGCAAGCGAATTACGGGTCAGAAAATAAAAAACGCAATGGTCATTGCTGATTGATGAAAAAAGATTATGTAATGAGCGCTATTATTGATGAATCAACAGTGAAGTGGTGATTTTATTGAATGGATGTCTTTTTCAGGCCGGATAACTTGCAGATGTTGTTATCCGGCTAAAGAGATTAAATGACGTCTATTTCAGCAACGGACGGGTAAATCCAGCTTGGTCTGAACGGCATGTTGTCAATATCATCAAGCTTGGAAACGCCAGACAGTACCAGGATAGTTTCCAGACCCGCCTGAAAACCTGCCAGAATATCGGTACGCAGGTTGTCACCAACGATAACGGTTTCTTCCGAGTGCGCCTGCATTTTGTTGAGCGCCGCGCGAATAATCCACGGGCTGGGTTTGCCGACATAAAACGGTTTACGGCCTGAGATCTTCTCAATACCGGCACAGAGTGCTCCACAGGCGGGATAAAAGCCGCGACCGTGGGTATCCGGGTTAGTGGCGATAAAACGAGCGCCGTTGGCGACAAAATACGCCGCTTTATGCATCATGTCCCAGTTATAGGAACGTGTCTCGCCAACAATCACAAAATCGGGGTTCACGTCGGTAATGGTAAATCCAGCTTTATACAGTTCGTGTATTAACGCGCCTTCACCCACCACGTAGGCCTTTTTTCCTTCCTGGCGACGAAGAAAATCAGCGGTAGCCATCGCGGAAGTATAAAAGACGCTATCAGGGACATTCACACCCGCGGTGGCGAAGCGGTTTGCCAGATCTTGCCCGGTCTGCGAAGGGTAGTTAGTCAGCAGGACTAACGGCAGGCCTTTTTCCAGGATCCCAGTCAGAAATTCTGCCGCACCCGGTACAGCAACATTGTCGTGCATCAGCACGCCGTCGATATCACAAATTACATTCTTAATGGCCATGGACAATCCGACATTAAAAAAAGAAGGCATTACTATACACAAAATACACTACATCATTCGAGTTGCATCAAGGCGGCAAGTCTGCGAACCCCTGGAGCTTACTGAAGTAAGTGACCGGGGTGAGCAGATGCAGCTAACGCAGAGGCAGCTCGAAGGATGACGTGTATTAGCTTTCCAGCAAACGTTGCAGCAGTGTACCGTTGAGCATTGCGCGCTTCACCAGCGCAAAGGCGCCAATGGCGGAGCGGTGATCCAGCGTGGACCGAACCACCGGTAAATTATGGCGAAACGCCTTCAACGCCTGCGTGTTGATACAGCTTTCTATTGCAGGCAGCAGCACCTTATCCGCCTCGGTAATTTCGCCCGCAATGACGATTTTTTGCGGGTTAAACAGGTTGATGGCAATGGCGATAGTTTTACCCAGGTGGCGACCAACGTGCTCAATAACTTCTGCTGCCAGATTATCGCCTTTATTTGCTGCCTTACAGATGGCTTTGATGCTGCAATCATCCAGCGTGAGTCGACTTGGATAACCCTGCTTCAGTAAGTTCTGCACGCGATGTTCAATAGAAGCATTGGCGGCAATGGTTTCCAGGCAGCCGAAATTACCGCAGTGACAGCGCTCACCCAGCGGCTCTACCTGAATATGACCAATCTCGCCGACGTTGCCATTGCGACCGATGAAAATTCGGCCATTGGAGATGATACCCGCGCCGGTTCCGCGGTGCACTCGCACCAAAATAGAGTCTTCGCAATCCTGGCTTGCCCCGAAATAGTGCTCAGCCAGCGCCAGGCTGCGAATATCGTGACCAACAAAGCAGGTGACTTTGAAGCGTTTTTCGAGCGCTTCGACCAGTCCCCAGTTTTCGACCTGAATGTGTGGCATATAGCGGATGACGCCGCTTTCAGGATCGACAAGGCCTGGCAGGATGACAGAAATTGCGATCAGCTCACGGATTTTCCGCTGGCAGCTCTCAATAAAGATGGCAATGGTGTTGAGCAGCGCATATTCCAGCGTTTCCTGGGTGCGCTCCGGGAGGGGGTAATGCTCTTCGGCGACAACTTTACTGCTCATATCATAGAGCGTGAGCGTTGTGTCGTGGCGACCCAGTCGTACGCCAATGGCGTGGAAATTGCGGGTTTCTGTGACGATAGAGATAGCGCGGCGGCCCCCGGTGGAGGCCTGCTGATCGACTTCTTTGATCAGCCCGCGTTCGATCAACTGACGCGTAATTTTGGTTACGCTGGCGGGGGCAAGCTGGCTTTGCTCGGCAATTTGAATTCGCGAGATTGGCCCATGCTGGTCAATCAGGCGATAAACCGCCGCGCTGTTAAGCTGTTTTACGAGATCAACATTACCTATTTGAGCTTGTCCGCCTGGTGTCATTCTTTCTCTTACTCAGTAACGACCTCGTTGCCATTAACGATGGTCTTGATAATTTTAAAGTCGTGCGTGAACGCAGTCAGGTTGGCTACTTTGCCTGGCGCGATGCTGCCGAGTTGTTTGTCGACGCCGATGGCGCGAGCAGGGTAGAGCGTTGCCATGCGTAAGACTTCGTCGAGGGCGATATTTGCATGCTCGACCAGATTGCGTACGCCTTCAATCATGGTTAATGATGAACCGCTCAACGTGCCGTTCTCATCAACACACAGTCCATTGCGGTAGTATATTGTTTTACCAGCGAAAATGAACTGTTCAATGTTTGCACCTGCTGGCGCGGTCGCGTCAGTAACCAGGCACAGCTTGTCGCCTTTCAGGCGCTTAGCATTACGAATGTTAACGTAGTCAACGTGCAGGCCATCGGCGATGATACCGCAGTAGATATCGGCTTCATCCAAAATAGCGCCCGCCAGACCGGGTTCGCGGCCGGTAATGTACGGCATCGCGTTGAACAGATGCGTTGCAAAGGTAATACCTGCACGGAATCCGATTTTTGCTTCTTTTACCGTTGCATTGGAATGACCCGCAGAAACCACGATACCCGCATTCACCAGTTTGGTGATGACCTCTACCGGGACCATTTCTGGTGCCAGTGTGACTTTGGTGATCACATCCGCATTATCGCACAGGAAATCAACCAGTGCAGCGTCCGGCTGACGGACAAATCCCGGATTATGGGTACCTTTTTTCACCAGGTTCAGCCACGGGCCTTCAAGATGAAGTCCTAATGCCTGATTCGGGTGTTTCGCCAGGTATTCACGCATCACGCGAACACCTTGTTTCATCAGGTCATCGCTGGTGGTGATAAGCGTTGGCAAATAGTTGGTGCAGCCAGATTTTTCATTGGCTTTCTGCATGATTTCCAGCGTTTCAACGGTTACGGCTTCTGCCGTATCGTTAAACTGCACACCGCCGCAGCCGTTCAGCTGTACATCAATAAAACCGGGGGAAACAATGGCCCCATTCAGTGAGCGCTGTTCAATCCCTGACGGTAATTCAGCCAGTGGGCAAACGCTGTCGATCAGGCCATTGGCGACAACAATCGCATGGTCATCAAGAATTTCGTGACCGGTAAAGATCCGGCCCTGGGTTAAAGCATACATTCCGACCCCCGATTTCAAAAAAATGCCGCCCTGCAACTTATCGACAGGGCGGAGACATCAATTACAGACCTTTAATATTTTCCGCTTCTAACTCGTTGAAGTATTTCAGCGTCTTCACTTTCAGTTCCATGGTGGAAGGCTCATCGCAGACCACAACGGCTTTTGGATGCAACTGCAGGCAGCTGATGGTCCACATGTGGTTAACGTTGCCTTCAACGGCGGCTTGCAGCGCCTGTGCTTTCTGGTGGCCCAGAACCAGGATCATCACTTCTTCAGCATCCAGCAGGGTGCCCACGCCAACGGTCAGCGCATATTTAGGCACCTGGCTTACGTCGCCGTCAAAGAAGCGTGAGTTAGCAACACGTGTGTCGTGAGTCAGCGTTTTGATGCGGGTACGGGAAGCCAAAGAGGAAGCTGGCTCGTTGAACGCGATGTGACCATCGTTGCCTACACCGCCCATAAACAGGTGGATTTTACCGTAAGAACGGATTTTTTCTTCATACTGACGGCATTCTGCATCAATATCCGGCGCGTTACCATTGAGGAGGTTGATGTTTTCTGCTGGAATATCAACGTGATCAAAGAAATTGCGGTGCATAAAGCTGTGGTAGCTTTCCGGATGCTCTTTCGGCAGGCCAACATATTCGTCCATGTTGAACGTAACAACATGCTTGAAGCTCACCTGGCCCGCTTTGTGCATTTCAACCAATGCTTTATAAGCTGTCAGCGGAGTACCGCCAGTCGGCAGGCCCAGAACGAACGGACGATCTGCCGTTGGTTTGAACGCGTTAATACGGTTAACGATATGGCGAGCAGCCCATTTGCCGACTTGTTCAGCGGTATTCAGGGGGATCAGTCTCATTCTTCACCTCAAAAGTAAAAGTAAGCAGTTGGCGGATTGAGTCTCTGTGCAGTAATAAGCGTAACCTGGTTTTGCATCGGTAAGGATCAATCCGTTTCGATTTTTTGAATGATAAAATAAGTTTTCGTAGTTAGCCAGTGAAAGGGAGGGTTAATAACGATATTTGGTGACTGGAATCACAAAAAACACGCGTTTAATTTGCGATACGAATTAATTTTTCACACACTCTGAATGTAGATGAATGGTTAATATCGTTGTTCCAGAATCTTGCTGTCAGGAATGGTCGCACAATAAAAATATGGCTTCAAAGAAGCCTAATCGGGGTCTCGTAGGGGGAATAAAATGAATATTTTAGGTTTTTTCCAGCGGCTGGGTAGGGCGTTACAGCTCCCCATCGCTGTGCTGCCAGTCGCGGCACTGCTGCTGCGATTCGGCCAACCAGATTTACTTAACGTACCCTTCATCGCGCAAGCGGGTGGGGCCATCTTTGATAACCTCGCGTTAATTTTTGCGATCGGTGTTGCTTCCAGCTGGTCAAAAGACAGCGCAGGTGCAGCAGCGCTGGCAGGTGCGGTCGGTTATTTCATATTGACCAAAGCAATGGTTACCATTAACCCTGCAATCAATATGGGCGTGCTGGCTGGTATCATCACCGGTCTGGTCGGCGGTGCCGTGTATAACCGCTGGTCTGGTATCAAACTGCCTGACTTCCTGAGCTTCTTTGGCGGCAAACGCTTTGTGCCGATCGCCACTGGCTTCTTCTGTCTGGTGCTGGCTGCTATCTTCGGTTACGTATGGCCGCCGGTACAGAACGCCATCCATGCGGGTGGTGAGTGGATCGTGGGCGCTGGTGCGCTGGGTTCCGGTATCTTTGGTTTCATCAACCGTCTGCTGATCCCAACCGGTCTGCATCAGGTGCTGAACACCATCGCCTGGTTCCAGATTGGCGAATTTACTAACGCTGCAGGTACCGTATTCCACGGTGACATCAACCGCTTCTACGCGGGTGACGGCACTGCGGGTATGTTCATGTCTGGCTTCTTCCCAATCATGATGTTTGGTCTGCCGGGTGCGGCGCTGGCGATGTACTTCGCGGCTCCGAAAGCACGTCGTCCGATGGTTGGCGGTATGCTGCTGTCCGTTGCGATCACCGCGTTCCTGACCGGTGTTACCGAGCCGCTGGAATTCTTGTTCATGTTCCTGGCTCCACTGCTGTACCTCCTGCACGCACTGTTAACGGGTATCAGCCTGTTCGTTGCAACACTGCTGGGGATCCACGCAGGCTTCTCCTTCTCCGCAGGTGCTATCGATTACGTGTTGATGTACAACCTGCCAGCAGCAAGTAAGAACGTCTGGATGCTGGTGGTGATGGGTCTGGTGTTCTTCGTTATCTACTTTGTGCTGTTCAGCGCGGTTATTCGTATGTTTAACCTGAAAACGCCGGGCCGCGAAGATAAAGAAGACGATATCGTTACTGAAGAAGCCAACAGCAACACTGAAGAAGGTTTGGCTCAACTGGCAACCAACTACATTGCAGCGGTTGGCGGTACTGACAACCTGAAAGCGATTGATGCCTGTATCACTCGTCTGCGTCTGACCGTTGCCGACTCCGGTCGCGTAAACGATGCGATGTGTAAGCGTTTAGGCGCATCTGGGGTAGTTAAGCTGAACAAGCAAACTATCCAGGTCATCGTGGGTGCGAAAGCCGAATCCATCGGCGACGAAATGAAGAAAGTTGTCGCGCGTGGCCCGGTGGCAGCAGCATCTGGTGAAAGTGCGCCAGCAGCAGCGGCCCCAGTAGCAAAACCGCAGGCTGTAGCGAATGCAGTCACCGTTGAAGCGCTGGTTTCTCCGATTACTGGTGACGTAGTTGCGCTGGAACAGGTTCCTGATGAAGCCTTCGCCAGCAAAGCAGTAGGCGACGGCGTGGCAGTGAAACCAACGGATAAAATCGTGGTTGCTCCGGCTGCGGGCACCATCGTGAAAATCTTCAACACTAACCATGCGTTCTGCCTGGAAACTGTTAAAGGCGCGGAAATCGTGGTCCATATGGGCATCGATACCGTAGCGCTGGAAGGCAAAGGCTTTAAGCGTCTGGTTGAAGAAGGTGCGGAAGTTACTGCAGGCCAACCGATTCTGGAAATGGATCTGGAGTTCCTGAACGCCAACGCACGTTCGATGATAAGCCCGGTTGTGTGCAGCAACAGCGATGATTTCGGCGCTCTGGTTATTAAAGCCGAAGGTCATGTGGTTGCCGGTCAAACACCACTGTATGAGATTAAAGGTAAATAACTGCTCCTGAGTAAAGTGAGTTAAGTGCCTTAAGCGGCGGGGGATATTC
>NZ_SZWU01000015.1:448920-452565 GCF_005280935.1 Citrobacter sp. wls757
GCAAATGCCCTCATATATCCTGTTGAAACACCTTTTTTGTGCAACTAATAGTTGTCTCCTGACGTCGCTTATAAGATCATACTCCGTTATACGTTGTTTACGCTTTGAGGAATCCACGATGAGTGAGGCTGAAGCCCGCCCGAGTAACTTTATTCGTCAGATCATCGATGAAGATCTGGCCAGTGGTAAGCACACCACTATCCATACCCGTTTTCCGCCGGAGCCAAATGGCTATCTGCACATTGGCCACGCGAAATCCATTTGTCTGAACTTTGGCATTGCGCAAGATTACCAGGGCCAGTGCAACCTGCGTTTTGATGATACGAACCCGGTTAAAGAAGATATCGAGTACGTTGAGTCGATTAAAAACGACGTTGAATGGTTAGGTTTCCACTGGACTGGCGACATTCGCTACTCTTCGGATTACTTCGATCAGCTTCACGCCTATGCGGTAGAGCTTATTAATAAAGGCCTGGCGTACGTTGACGAACTGTCAGCGGACGAAATCCGTGAATACCGCGGCACGCTGACTCAGCCTGGCAAAAATAGCCCGTACCGCGATCGTAGCGTCGAAGAGAACCTGGCGCTGTTCGAAAAAATGCGTGCCGGTGGTTTTGAAGAAGGTAAAGCCTGCCTGCGTGCGAAAATCGACATGGCGTCGCCGTTTATCGTGATGCGCGATCCGGTGCTGTACCGTATTAAGTTCGCCGAACACCACCAGACCGGCAACAAGTGGTGCATCTACCCGATGTACGACTTTACCCACTGCATCAGCGATGCGCTGGAAGGCATTACGCATTCCCTGTGTACGCTGGAGTTCCAGGATAACCGTCGTCTGTACGACTGGGTGCTGGACAACATCACCATTCCGGTTCATCCGCGTCAGTACGAATTCTCGCGCCTGAATCTGGAATATACCGTGATGTCCAAGCGTAAGCTGAATCTGCTGGTGACCGACAAGCACGTTGAAGGCTGGGACGATCCGCGTATGCCGACGATTTCTGGCCTGCGTCGTCGCGGTTACACCGCTGCCGCGATCCGTGAGTTCTGCAAACGCATTGGCGTGACCAAGCAAGACAACACCATTGAGATCGCTTCTCTGGAATCCTGTATCCGCGAAGATCTGAACGAAAATGCCCCGCGCGCGATGGCGGTTATCGATCCGGTTAAACTGGTTATCGAAAACTATCCGCAGGGCGAAAGCGAATTGGTCACCATGCCTAACCATCCGAACAAACCGGAAATGGGCAGCCGCGAAGTGCCATTTAGCGGTGAAATTTGGATCGATCGCGCAGACTTCCGTGAAGAAGCGAACAAGCAGTACAAGCGTCTGGTGATGGGCAAAGAAGTACGTCTGCGCAATGCTTATGTGATCAAAGCCGAACGTGTTGAGAAAGATGCGGAAGGGAATATCACCACCATTTTCTGCACCTACGATGCCGACACCCTGAGCAAAGACCCGGCCGATGGTCGTAAAGTCAAAGGCGTTATTCACTGGGTGAGCGCATCCCATGCGCTGCCGATTGAAATCCGCTTGTACGATCGTCTGTTTAGCGTGCCAAATCCAGGCGCGGCGGAAGACTTCCTGTCCGTTATTAACCCGGAATCGCTGGTCATTAAGCAGGGTTACGGTGAGCCGTCGCTGAAGGCAGCGGTTGCAGGTAAAGCGTTCCAGTTTGAGCGTGAAGGTTACTTCTGCCTGGACAGTCGTTATGCAACGGCTGACAAGCTGGTGTTTAACCGTACCGTTGGTCTACGTGACACGTGGGCTAAAGCGGGCGAATAAGCCGCAACACATCCTCTCTAAACGCCGCTTCATGCGGCGTTTTTTTTCGCAAAAAAACCGTGTAACAGGCTCCGTTTGCGGAGCGAATTAATTGCATGCCTGTAATAATGGCTTAACTGAATGTTTTTGCGTTTAAATAACTTACCTCAATGTGAAATGGGCTGAAACCGATTTCATCTCCATGGAAAACAAGCGATTTTTTCATTTTTTCAACGCTTTTTTATCTTCCGATGAAAATGTAACAGAAAGCAATCAAATATGTGCGGTTGCTCATACTATTACATACTCGTTACAGAAAGAGATTGATAATTCGCGTCGCGAAAAATAGTCTATTCATTGTAGTCACTGAGGTTTTCTTAGCGCTACTTTTTTATTTTTTGTTTTTTCGCTGTCCGCTTTTGTCGGCAGCATTTTATACGTCAAAGAGGATTAACATATGCGTACGTTTAGTGGCAAACGTAGTACGCTGGCGCTGGCTATCGCCGGTATCACAGCAATGTCGGGTTTTGTTGTCGCTCCGCAGGCACACGCCGAAGGTTTCATTGATGACTCAACCTTAACCGGCAGCATCTATTACTGGCAGCGTGAGCGTGACCGTAAAGATGTGACCGATCATGACAAATACAAAACCAACCTTTCTCACTCCACCTGGAACGCTAACCTCGACTTCCAGTCCGGTTATGCGGCCGATATGTTTGGTATTGATATCGCAGCATTTACCGCTATTGAAATGAACGAAAGTAGCGAAAGCGGCCATCCAAACGAAATCGCATTCTCTTCCAAAAATAAAGGCTATGACGAGGATTACTCCGGCGATAAGAGCGGGATTAGCCTTTATAAAGCAGCAGCTAAATTTAAATACGGCCCAACCTGGGCGCGCGCCGGTTACATTCAACCAACCGGGCAGACTCTGCTGGCACCGCACTGGAGTTTTATGCCAGGTACCTATCAGGGTGCTGAAGCCGGTGCCAACTTCGATTACGGTGATGCTGGCGCACTGAGCTTCTCCTATATGTGGGCTAACGAATATAAAGCACCGTGGCACACCGAAGTCGATAAATTCTATCAGGCTGATAAAAAGACCAGCGTTGATTACCTGCACTCAATTGGCGCGAAATATGACTTCAAGAATAACCTCTTGCTGGAAGCGGCATTTGGTCAGTCTGAAGGTTATGTCGATCAGTACTTCGCAAAAGCCAGCTACAAATTCGATTTAGGCGGTAACCCATTTACCACCAGCTACCAGTTCTACGGTGCACGCGACAAGGTTGATGATCGTACCGTGAACGATATTTATGATGGCACTGCCTGGTTGCAGGCGTTGACCTTTGGCTACAAAGTGGCAGAAGTCGTTGACCTTCGTCTGGAAGGGACCTGGGTTAAAGCGGACGGCCAGCAGGGTTACTTCCTGCAGCGTATGACCCCAACCTACGCCTCTTCAAACGGTCGTCTGGATGTCTGGTGGGATAACCGTTCTGACTTCAACGCCAACGGTGAAAAGGCAGTCTTCTTCGGCGCAATGTATGACCTGAAGAACTGGAATCTGCCGGGCTGGGCGGTAGGCGCGTCCTACGTTTACGCATGGGATGCTAAGCCATCAACCTGGCAGCTCAACCCGGATGCGTACTACGACAAAAACCGGACTATCGAAGAATCTTCTTACAGCCTGGATGCGGTCTACACCCTGCAGGAAGGTCGTGCGAAGGGCACCATGTTTAAGCTGCACTTCACTCAGTACGACAACCATTCAGACATTCCGAGCTGGGGCGGTGGCTACGGCAACATATTCCAGGATGAGCGCGACGTGAAGTTCATCGTTATTGCTCCGTTCACCATCTTCTAATGCCAACAGCGGCAGG
>NZ_SZWU01000015.1:452625-463474 GCF_005280935.1 Citrobacter sp. wls757
CTATGAAAAAACTGATACTCATCGCCGTTATGGCATCAGGGCTGGTGGCGTGTGCGCAATCTCCTGCGCCGAAAGAGGACAGCCGTCTGAAAGAAGCCTACAGCGCGTGTATTAATACCGCGCAGGGATCGCCGGAGAAAATTGAAGCCTGCCAAAGCGTGTTGAATGTGCTGAAGAAAGAAAAACAGCACCAACAGTTTGCCAATGAAGAAAGCGTACGCGTGCTGGATTATCAGCAGTGTATCCAGGCCACGCGCACGGGTAACGGTCAGTCCGTCAATGCTGATTGTGACAAGGTCTGGCAGGAAATACGCAGTAAGAATACTGCGCAGTAAATCGAAAAATGAAAATACAACGGGCGGAGAATTCTCCGCCCGTTTGCATGTCAGAGTTTCTGTTCGGCCGGTTGATAATGACGACTCAGGCGGACAAACAACATTGCCGTGGCGGCGAGTCCGCAAAGTGCCGCGCACATCAGCCACCATCCCGGCGAGCTTTTATCTCCGGTTAGCTGGACCAGCGCCGTGGATATGACGGGTGTCAGACCGCCAAAAATCGCCGTAGCCAGACTGAAGGCCAGTGAAAAACCCACCGTACGGACATAGACAGGCATCACCTCGGTGAGTGCCGCGACCATTGCCCCATTGTACATACCAAAAAAGAACGAGAACCAAAGCAGAACCAACGTCATGCGCATAAAATCTGGCGCGGCGGTGAGCCAGTGCATGACCGGCCAGGTGGTGAGCAGTGCGAGTACGGTAATCCCCATCAACACCGGGCGGCGACCAATTCGGTCAGAAATCGCTCCGCCAATCGGCAGCCAGATAAAGTTAGAAATACCGACCAGCATGGTGACGATCAGGCTGTCGCGAGCGCTCAGATGGAGTACAGCCCTGCCATAGGTCGGGGTATAGACGGTAATAAAGTAAAACGTCGTTGTGGTCATCGCCACCAGCAGTGTACCCGCTGAGATCAGACGCCAGTTTTTGATGATAGTGGTGAAAATTTCCCTAGTGTCGGGACGGTGTGTACGTTGTAAAAATGCGTCCGTTTCCTGAAGCGAGCGGCGCAGGACGAAGATCAACGGAATAATCATACAACCAATAAAGAACGGAATGCGCCAGCCCCATTCAGAGATTTCATCGTGCCCCAGCGTGGCATTCAGGCCGTAGCCAATCAGCGCTGCCACCACAATGGCAACCTGTTGGCTGGCAGACTGCCAGCTGGTGTAGAAACCTTTATTGCCAGGCGTGGCGATTTCAGAAAGATAAACCGAAACGCCGCCCAACTCTACGCCCGCAGAGAAGCCCTGCAATAATCGACCGACTAATACCAGCACAGGAGCCAGCAGGCCAATACTTTGATAACCGGGAACCAGAGCAATCAACAGGGTCCCGCAGCCCATGATCGCCAGCGTCACCATCAGTCCTTTGCGGCGACCAATTCTGTCGATATAAGCACCCAGCACGATTGCGCCAACGGGCCGCATTAAAAAACCCGAACCGAAAACCGCAAAGGTCAACATGAGCCCGGCAAACTCACTCTCCGCGGGGAAGAAAGTCTTTGCGATATAGGTGGCGTAAAACCCGAACAGAAAAAAGTCGAACTGTTCGAGAAAATTACCGCTGGTTACCCGCAGTATTGCGCCGAAAGTTCCGGTGCGCGATGGTTGTTGTGTCATTGGGTTTGCTCCACTGTCTTATCATAATATTTATAGAGGTAAGAGTTTGCGGGTTAGTCGCCTGAGACTCCCGCCTGTTTGCCGCGCCGTTTCTCAATCGCCCACTTGAGTAAGGCTGCGCAGCGGTAAAATCCGTGGGCAAATTTTCCGTAAGGAATGGTCAGAAAAAGCGCCATGACCACACCGAGATGAATGGCCAGTAAAATAGCCATCCATGAAGTGTCCCTTCCCGCCAGCAGCGCCAGACCGGTCAGACTGGTCAGCAGCAGTAGCAAAATAAAACCGCGATCCATCGGTTTTTGCCGTGCATCGCCATGTAGCGGTGAGCGCTTAAGATTAAGCCATAGCAAGCCAGCCGGGCCGACAACCAGGCCAATGCCACCCAACGTGCCCAGCATGACCGGAACGCTGAAGAACGGGTAGGGCGCTTCTATGCCTGCAAAGTAGTGATAGCCTGTTGCCACCACGGTGGCGGCAAAGCAGAGCATAAAACCATAGAAGGTAAAGTGGTGGAAACGGCGACGCATCAGGGTGAAAGCATCATCCGCTTCGTTACAACCTTTGCCATGGCCTCCATCGAGATACTTCAGCGTCAGCGCATTGTGCGAGGCTTCAGCAATCTCGGCGGAACGCGGCATGCCCGGAGAAATCTCGCGCCAGAAGCGGATCACTCCTGCCATCAGCAAACCGATCGCCAGAACAAAGACCGAACCAAACATCCAGGCCAGCAGGTTATGCGGGAAAATTTGATAGAAATCCCCGGCCAGTGGAGGATGGAATAATGAACCTTTCAAACCTATAGCGAGGAGTAAAAACAGGATCAGACCGAAAACCAGCGCCAGCGTCACGGTTACGCCTGCGCGACGATAAAGCGTGCCAAAGGCGGCGGGTTGCGCGTAATGCTGATAGGTTTCGAGCCGGACTTCCGCCATCGCCTTCGGCACGTTGATGGCAAATTCATGAGGTGGGGCATACTGACACGCGTGCAGGCAAGCGCCGCAGTTATGGCACAAGTTTGCCAGATAATTGATATCCGCTTTACCGAATTCCAGACGCTGCGTCATGGCCGGGAACACGGCGCAAAAGCCTTCACAATAGCGACAGGCATTGCACACCTGCATTACACGTTCAACTTCCGCTTCCGGTTCGGTGATAATTTGTGCTTCGATGATCAGTTTCTCAAGCTGCTTCATGACGTGTCTCCTTACGTGCGGCCAGCGCGGCTTCTTTTCCGGCAATGCGGCCAAAGGTCGTGCCGATCGACATCCCCACGCCTGCGGTGTAACCCTTGCCCAGCACGTTGCCCGCCATCATCTCTCCGGCGACGAACAGGTTACGGCTTGGAAGCCCTGCAAAATGCACAGCGGCGCGTTCGTTCACTTTTAACCCAAGATAAGTGAAGGTGATTCCTGGCCGAAGGGCGTAGCCGTAGTAAGGCGGTTGATCCAGCGGTCGCGCCCAATGCGTTTTCGCGGGTAGCAAATCTTTAGTGGCGCAGTTATCCAGAACGGTATGGTCGAACTGACCTGGCTGGCAGGCGTTGTTGTACTCTGTCACGGTGTGGGTAAAGCGTTCGGCATCCAGTCCTAACTGAAAGGCCAGTTCAGCCAGCGTATTGGCCTGCGTGCCGGGAAAGACCGGAGGCATGAAGTGTCCGATAGCTTTACTGTCGATGATGGAGTAGCCAATCTGTCCTGGCTGTTGAGCGACCAGACGTCCCCAGATGGCGTAGCGTTTGGGCCAGAAATCTTCACCTTCATCATAAAAACGCTCAGCGTCCCGGTTCACCACAATACCGAGCGAAACGCAGTCCACGCGGGTGCAAATCCCGCCGTCATATAATGGCGCTCTGGCATCAATTGCCACACAGTGTGACTGGGAGGGATCGCCGATAATGTCTGCGCCAGCATCCATCATAAATTTGAGCAGTACGCCCTGGTTAAAGCGCGTGCCGCGAATCAGAAAGTTATCCGCAGGCCATTCGCCGCGCTCGTTCTCTCCCCACGCTTCTCGTAGCCATTCGCGGTTAGACTCAAACCCGCCCGCGGCAAGCACGCAGGATTTAGCTGTGATACGCTCGTTGCCTGACAGCGCCGCCACGAACTCGCCGTTGTGCAGTTCAAGCGCCTGAACGGGAGTGTCATAGCGGATTTGCACGCCCAACTTTTCGGCACTGCGGTAATAGGCATTCACCAGGGCTTTTCCGCCCCCCATAAAAAAGGCGTTGGTCCGCGCCACGTGCAAAGCGCCAGAGAGAGGAGGCTGAAAGTTAACGCCGTGCTGGCGCATCCAGTCGCGGCATTGGGAAGAGGTACGGATCACCAGACGCGCCAGGGCTTCGTTGGTATTTCCTTCCGTGACGCGGCGCAGATCCTGCCAGAATTCTTCTTCAGGATAGCTTTCCACCAGCACATCCTGCGGCGCATCATGCATACAGCGCAGATTACGCGTGTGTTGGGAGTTTCCTCCGCGCCATTCACGGGGAGCCGCTTCGAGCAGGAGTACCGAAGCTCCTTGCTCGCGGGCAGACAAGGCAGCGCATAACGCGGCATTGCCACCACCAATCACCAGAACATCAACCATCGTATACTCCATTACCATTTAACCATTTGTTAAATTTGTAATTGAAATGTATACGCACGGCTTGTGCGGGCGCTATGACGTGGTGCTAAACGGTACTTTAGTTATTGTAAAGGATGGCGCCAGGCCAGCTTCCTGCTTCCACCAGTTGATGCATCACTTTCGTCAGCACCACGCGGGCCGCGAGGCCTGCCGGGGTGAGTTCATCGTCTGAGAGACTCACCAGAAAGTTGGGGCGGCTAAGTATTGGATTGTGGACGCCGATCACTCTTAGCGTCTCTTTATCGAGATGGGAAATTGCCGCGCCGGGCTGGAGAGTGGCACCAATGCCACTGCGCACGGCGCGCATGAGTAGCGCCAGACCATCAATTTCCGTGGCGATCTCAATGTTCAGCGCGTGTTCCTGACAAATCGCTTCCAGCCTGCCGCGCAGACCGTGGCCCGGGCTTGGCATTATCAATGGGATACTTGCCAGTTGGGCTGGAGCAATATTGTCATCGGCAATATCAGCCAGTAAGGCATGAGTCCCAATCAAAAACAGCCGCTCTTCGAGAATCGGTGTGGCGCTCCAGCGCAGGATCTTTTCTTTCTGAAACACGACAGCCAGATCAATCTGGCGGGTATTAATCATCCGCTCCAGATTGCCAGAGAGGCTTTCCACCACATGCAGACGGACATCACTGTAGCTTTCCCGCATGGCGTTGATAAACGGCATTCCGAGAACGGAAGCGGTACTGGGAGCCATACCGACGCTGACGTGCCCGGAAAGCCGGGACTCTCGTGCGGCGAGGATCGCATCGTCTGCGTGACGGAGCGCCAGCTGCGCCTGGGAGTAAAAAGCCAGTCCGGCGCTGGTGGGCGTCACGCCTCGCGAGGTGCGCTGCAGCAGGCGAATAGCGAGTTCGTTTTCCAGACGCGACATTTGCTGGCTGAGTGCCGAAACCCCGATATTGAGATCGAGTGCCGCGCTACCCATGCTGCCGGTTTCTACAATGCGCACAAAATAGCGTAGCTGGCGAAGTTCCATTTCGACTCTCCGGAAGGGGCAATTGATTTTTACATTAAAGCAACACAGGAGCGGAGGGAAGGGGAAAAGGGCAGGTAATGCCCATAAAAAAAGCCAACCGGAAGGTTGGCTTTTCAAAAAGCATTACATTATTTGCCGTCGTGGGCATGCTCATCTTCGCGGCAATCGCCTTCCGCGCAGTGGCCGTAGAGATAGAGACTATGGTTGGTTAAACGAATACCATGTTTAGCCGCAATCTCACGCTGGCGCGCTTCGATGGAATCATCGCTGAACTCGACCACTTTGCCGCAGTCGAGGCAAATGAGGTGATCGTGGTGATGCTGTTGAGTCAGTTCGAAGACGGATTTACCACCTTCAAAATTATGGCGGGTCACGATACCGGCATCATCAAACTGGTTCAGCACACGATACACGGTCGCCAGACCAATCTCTTCACCCATATCGATCAGGCGTTTGTATAAATCTTCCGCACTGACGTGATGGTTATCCGGTTCCTGAAGAACTTCCAGAATTTTTAAACGAGGAAGCGTTACTTTCAGGCCAGCCTTCTTTAATGCGGTATTGTTGTCAGTCATGCGGAATCTGTCCTGTAGCTAAACGATTCACTTCATTAACAGAAGTGACAGAAATTGCACTTGAGATAATGCGTATCATTATAGAACTGCCATGGCTAAATGAAAACTGCAAGTCTCTGGCATATATTGTTAATCAAAACGTGGTATCGCCGACAAACACACTGTGCAACACCCGATTGGCATCCAGCCATTGTACAGGGTCAGACGAAAAAGTTACAAATTTGTAGCAATTATTTTGATTGGTTTTATCTATTGATGCGGCGCAGATGGAAATCTACGCCGCACGAAATCAGGCATTAATGATTTCGTCGAGGTGCAGCTCTTCAGAGATCTGCTTAACCCATTTTTCTACGCGTTCTGCTGTCAGTTCTGGCTGGCGATCTTCATCGATAGCCAGACCGACAAAGTGGTCGTCGTCAGCCAGGCCTTTAGACGCTTCAAAGTGATAACCCGCAGTCGGCCAGTGACCAACGATAGTTGCGCCGCGCGGTTCGATGATGTCGCGAATGGTCCCTAACGCATCGCAGAAATATTCTGCGTAATCTTCCTGGTCGCCGCAGCCGAACAATGCAACCAGTTTGCCATTAAAATCAATGTCTTCGAGGGTAGGGAAGAAGTCGTCCCAGTCACACTGAGCTTCACCGTAGTACCAGGTTGGGATGCCGAGCAGCAGAATGTCATAACCTTCGAGGTCTTCTTTGCTGCTTTTTGCAATGTCATGAACATCGGCAACGTCTTTACCAAGCTGTTTTTGAATCATTTTTGCGATGTTTTCGGTATTACCGGTGTCGCTGCCGAAAAAGATGCCAGTGATTGCCATGAGTAAAATAACCTCTTGAAACTTATTGAAATGGTGGTGGCGCATTGCCCACGGATAAGGGCAATCATAGCAGAACAGTCAGGCATGCGGAAACAGCAAACACGCAGGACTGCACTCTGTGCTACACGATTTATGATTTAGAGCAGAAATTCAGACTATGCCTGACCGCGCAATGTGCTGAGTTGGGTCATCAGCATCTCTTCGATGAGTTCACTGCGACTCATGTTACGCGCCTCAGCCAGCTCGTTCAGAGCGTCAACGGCATCAGCGTTCAGTTTCAGTTCGACACGCTTAAGCCCGCGAACTTTGTCACGCTTAAGCTGATTACGTTTATTAATACGTAACTGTTCATCACGCGAGAGCGGATTAGTTTTGGGTCGTCCCGGGCGACGCTCCTGCGCGAACAGATCTAATGTCGTACGGTCCGTTTGTTCTTTGGCCATGATCTTGGTGACTTCGGGGAAACAATCAGCCAGGCGTCTGCCCGGATGGATAGCGCGCCATAATACATCAGCAGGGGGGACACGCCAACGCCCACGCGCGTAATCGCGCGCAGACGCTGAGTTTTTAATCAGTTAGCCTGTTCGTTCAGATAACGACGGATGGCGCGCAGCACCGCCTCCGGTTTTTCCGCATGCACCCAATGACCGGCTCCTGCAATAACATGCGCCCGAGCCTGTGGGAATTGTGTCAGCAGTTGTTCGCGATACGCTTCGGTAACATACGGTGAGTTGCCGCCAGGGATAAACAGCGCCGGGTGCTCCCACGCAGGAATGGTTTCCCAACCGACGATATGAGGATACTGATCCCACAGCACGGGAACGTTAAAACGCCATTCGCCGTCTACGAAAGATTTCAGCAGAAACTGGATTACGCCTTCCTCATGCAGATGTTGACGCATGACGCTGGCCGCCTGCTGACGTGAAGTGGCCTGGGCATCGGTTACGGCATTAATAGCGGTAAAGATCGCATCGTGACGGCGAACATGATAGTCGACCGGAGCAATATCAATGGCCACCAGTCGATCGATACGATCAGGAGCCAGCGCGGTTAACGCCATGACGGCTTTCCCCCCCATCGAGTGACCAATAAAGGTCGCCTTTTCTATTTGCTGAGCGTCCAGCGTATCCAGCAAATCTTGCGCCATGGCCGGATAATTCATATCAGGGGAACGAGGGGAGAGGCCATGATTTCGCATATCGACCTGGATGATATCGTGATCGACCACCAGATCGCGTGCCAGGATCCCCAGGTTATCCAGACTGCCAAACAGGCCGTGAACCAGGACGATGGGGGAATTATTGTGCAGGTTTTGCGCAGATTGCGCTCGGATATTCAATTTCATGGCAAAGTTCTTTTTTTCACACTCACGGGTTAGGGTATCATGTTGACCATTCTGCCACATGGCTGCAACAACTACGGTTACTCTGAGTTTTGCTGGCCACCAGGCTTGACGCTATCCGCTGTTGGGATTTGCCTTTACACTACGTGTGTTTACCCCGACAACTTGTATTCAGCTAAACACTGCACTGGATTAAGATGAAAACGATTGAAGTTGATGATGAACTCTATAGCTATATTGCCAGCCACACCAAGCATATTGGCGAGAGCGCATCCGACATTTTACGGCGTATGTTGAAATTTTCCGCCGCATCACAGCCTGTCACTCCGATAGTCAAAGAAGTCCGCGCTGTGCAACCTGTCGTGGAAGCTAAGCCGGTTAACCCCGTAAAAGATAAAGTGCGCGCGATGCGTGAACTGCTGCTGTCCGACGAATACGCGGAACAGAAGAAAGCAGTAAATCGCTTTATGCTGGTGCTGTCTACACTCTATTCACTGGATCAAAACGCGTTCGCCGAAGCAACGGAATCGTTGCATGGCCGTACGCGCGTTTATTTTGCAGCGGATGAACAGACGCTGCTGAAAAATGGTAATCAAACCAAACCGAAACACGTGCCAGGCACGCCGTACTGGGTGATCACCAACACCAATACCGGCCGTAAATGCAGCATGGTTGAACACATCATGCAGTCAATGCAATTCCCTGCGGAATTGATTGAAAAGGTTTGCGGAACAATTTAATCCTTGCATTAGAAGGACCAGGCAATGGCAATCCACAACCGTGCAGGTCAACCTGCGCAACAGAGTGATTTGATTAACGTCGCCCAACTGACGGCACAGTACTATGTACTGAAACCAACAGCAGGGAACGCTGAGCACGCCGTTAAGTTCGGTACGTCCGGACATCGCGGCAGTGCAGGTCGTCATAGTTTTAACGAGCCGCATATTCTGGCTATCGCTCAGGCGATTGCTGAAGAACGTGCGAAAAACGGGATTACTGGCCCGTGCTATGTGGGCAAGGATACCCACGCGCTGTCTGAACCGGCTTTTATCTCTGTACTGGAAGTGCTGGCGGCGAACGGCGTTGACGTCATCGTGCAGGAAAATAACGGCTTTACGCCAACCCCTGCTGTGTCGAATGCTATCCTGGTCCACAACAAAAAAGGCGGCCCGCTGGCTGACGGCATTGTGATCACGCCGTCCCACAACCCGCCGGAAGATGGCGGCATTAAATACAACCCGCCAAACGGTGGTCCGGCAGATACCAACGTCACCAAAGTGGTGGAAGACAGAGCCAACGCGCTGCTGGCTGACGGTCTGCAAGGCGTGAAGCGCATGTCGCTGGACGCTGCGCTGGCATCTGGTCATGTAACAGAGCAGGATCTGGTTCAGCCGTTTGTTGAAGGACTGGCTGACATCGTCGACATGGCGGCGATCCAAAAAGCGGGTCTGACGCTGGGTGTCGATCCGCTGGGCGGTTCCGGTATCGAATACTGGAAGCGTATTGCTAAGCACTACAACCTGAACCTGACTATCGTTAACGATCACGTTGATCAGACTTTCCGCTTTATGCATCTCGACAAAGATGGCGCTATCCGCATGGACTGCTCCTCCGAGTGCGCGATGGCGGGCCTGCTGGCGCTGCGCGACAAGTTCGATCTGGCCTTTGCCAACGACCCAGACTACGACCGTCACGGTATCGTCACCCCGGCAGGGCTGATGAATCCGAACCACTACCTGGCGGTGGCGATCAACTACCTGTTCCAGCATCGTCCGCAGTGGGGCAAAGATGTTGCCGTTGGTAAGACGCTGGTGTCCTCGGCGATGATTGACCGCGTGGTGAATGATTTAGGGCGTAAACTGGTCGAAGTGCCGGTTGGCTTTAAATGGTTTGTTGACGGTCTGTTCGACGGCAGCTTTGGCTTTGGTGGTGAAGAGAGCGCGGGGGCATCTTTCCTGCGTTTCGACGGTACACCGTGGTCGACCGACAAAGACGGCATCATCATGTGCCTGTTGGCGGCAGAAATTACCGCAGTGACCGGTAAGAATCCGCAGGAGCACTACAACGAACTGGCTGCCCGCTTTGGTGCGCCGAGCTACAACCGCCTGCAGGCAAGTGCGACCTCTGCACAGAAAGCGGCGCTGTCTAAGCTGTCTCCGGAAATGGTGAGTGCCAGCACGCTGGCGGGCGACCCGATCACCGCACGTCTGACGGCGGCACCGGGCAACGGTGCTTCTATCGGCGGTCTGAAGGTGATGACTGACAACGGCTGGTTTGCCGCTCGTCCGTCCGGCACCGAAGACGCTTATAAAATCTACTGCGAGAGCTTCCTCGGTGAAGAACATCGCAAGCAGATTGAAAAAGAAGCGGTTGAGATCGTCAGCGAAGTGCTGAAAAACGCGTAAACCGTAGGCCGGATAAGACGCTAGCGTCGCTATCCGGTATGAATAAAAAAGCCGGATAGCTTTGTGCTGATCCGGCTTTTTTTATTCGGCTTAGATTCACGGCATAAACCGATAACCAATCCCGGTTTCGGTCAGAAAATGACGCGGACGCGCCGGGTCCTGTTCCAGCTTCTGGCGCAGGTGTCCCATGTAAATTCGCAGATAGTGACTGTGTTCGACGGCGTTCGGTCCCCAAACCTGATTTAGCAACTGGCGTTGCGTTAGTACCTTTCCGGCATTATTCAGCAGTACCGCTAACAGGCGAAACTCAATCGGCGTCAGATGAATCTCTTCATCACCACGATGTACGAGCCGGGCGGCGATATCTACTTTTACGTTGGAAAAATGCACCACCGGCTCGGGAGACGCGCCGCTGGCGT
>NZ_SZWU01000015.1:463512-467580 GCF_005280935.1 Citrobacter sp. wls757
CAATGCCACGCGTAATCGCGCCTGTAGCTCGCCAATACCAAATGGTTTACTGAGATAGTCATCGGCACCGGCATCCAGGGCAGCGATTTTATCGCTTTCTTCGCTGCGGGCTGAGAGCACAATTACCGGTATCGCGCTCCATTGTCGCAGGTCACGAATAAAATCAATGCCGTCACCGTCCGGCAGACCGAGATCGAGAATGATGAGATCGGGTTTTCGCGTGGCGGCTTCCAGCAGACCACGTTGCAGCGTTTCCGCTTCATATACACGCAGACCATCGGCTTCCAGCGCGGTGCGCAGAAAGCGACGGATAGCCTGTTCATCTTCAACAATCAGTACGTTCGTCACATATCCTCATGAAAATCTTCAAGTTCAGGGGGGATTTCCTGGGGCAGTGTAACACGGAAACATGCTCCTCCCTGTGCGCGATTGTGGACGGAAATCGTACCGCCGTGCACGTCCACAATGGCCTGACAGATTGCCAGCCCCAGCCCAACGCCCGGTACCGATGACTCTTTGTTTCCCCGGGAAAACTTGTCAAAAACTCGCTGCTCCATACCCGATGGAATGCCGGGACCATTATCCCAGACGTCAAGTTGGAGGTGCTCGCCATCGACGCTGGCATCAATACCGATTTGCGCCGCTGGACCTGCGTATTTAACGGCGTTTTCCAGCAGATTAATCAGCACCCGTTCAAAGAGTGGGCCATCGACGTGGATCAGCGTCAACGGTGCTGGTAGCGACAAATTAATAGGAGCAGAGAGTCCTGGCTCCAGCATCTGCAGGGCGCTGCCGACCACCTCTTCCAGTGTTAACCACTCCTTCTTAAGATTAAAGCCGCCAGACTGAATTCGCGCCATATCCAGCAGGTTATTAACCAGTCGGGTCGTATTAAGGACGTGCTGGCGAATCTCACTGGCCTGGCGCGCGTGCGGCGATCCTTCGCTTGCCAGATCCAACGTTAAGATCTCTGCCTGACCAAACAGCACCGTTAGCGGCGTACGTAAATCGTGGGAAAGGGCGGCGAGCAGCGCGTTGCGAATGCTTTCACGCTCGCTGGCAAACCGGGCTTGCTCTTCGCTGGCAGTCAGCGTCAGACGCTCCAGCGCACTGGCGACCAGTAAAGTAAAAGTTTCCAGCAGGCGTTGCTGTTCGGGGATCATCAACTGGCGTAAATTTCCTGGTTCCACCACCAGCAGCCCATGCGTTTTGTCAGCACTTTTTAACGGTAAAATTTGATACGGCACACCTGGCAACGTGTCAGTACCTGCGCCAGCCGGTTGCCCTTTATCAAAGCTCCATTGGGCAATGGCATCATCCCACGGCGTCATGCCCTGTTGATGAGTGAGAGGGGCCAGCTTACCGTTCTCACCGGGCAGTAAAACCTGGCTGCGGGCCTGGAACGTTGAGGCAATAAACTGTTCGCTGGTGGCGGCAATATCTTGCTGACTACGCCCAACGGCCAGCGCTTTCGACATCTCATACAAATGGCGCGTACGTTGTTCACGATAACGGGCCACCCGCGCCTGATAACGCACTCCGGCGGTCAGATTACCAATAACCAGCCCTACCGTTAGCATCACGGCGAAGGTGAGCAGGTACTGGACATCGGAAACGGCCAGCGTGCCACGCGGAGCAATAAAGAAGAGATCGAAGCTGGCGACGTTAATAAAAGTTGCCAGCACCGACGGCCAGCGTCCGTAAAAGAGGGCGATAACCACCACGCCCAATAAATAGATCATCACCAGGTTGGCGGCGTCAAAGGCCATCAACCACTGCATGGCAATCAACGTAATGATGGCGCACAGCGCGACGGCAACCACACAACCCTGAATTTGTACCCGCCATTTATCCTTAAAGGTGCGGTTATCTGCAGTTTGTAGCACAGGGCGCGAAGGTGGCTCATCGAGCGCAACAATCATCAGGTCGAGATCCGGTGCGCGATGGGCCAGTTTGTCAGCAAAGGAATCACTGCGCCACCAGCGTCGTGTAGTCGGACGTCCGAGGACAATTTTTCCCAGATTATGCTCACGGGCGTAGCGGATTACCGCCTTGTCTTCAGCGGGATCGGAAAGGGTGGCGGTTTCTGCACCCAGCTCCTGGGCTAACCGCAGAGCGCTTAGGATTGCCCGGCGCTGTTTTTCGGGCAGTCGGTGCAGCGCTGGCGTTTCAACATACACTGCATGCCAGACGCTGCCGAGGCGCGCTGCCAGACGCGCGGCAGCACGCACCAGCTTTTCGCTGCCGGTGTTGTGTCCAATGCACAGTAAAATGGCGTCACGGGTATGCCAGACTTTTTCTTCCCCCGGACGCCCTCGCCAGGCACGCATCTGATCGTCAACCCGATCGGCCGTGCGGCGCAGGGCCAGCTCACGTAGCGCGATCAAGTTCCCTTTGCGAAAGAAATGCTCGATGGCTCTTTCCGCCTGACCGGCGATATAGACCTTGCCTTCGTTCAGGCGTTGGCGCAAATCGTCGGGGGGAAGATCGACCAGCACCACATCGTCGGCGGCATCGAAAAAAGGATCGGGGACGGTTTCGCGAACCTGAATGCCGGTGACGCCGCTGACCACATCATTGAGGCTTTCCAGATGCTGTACGTTGACGGTAGTAAAAACGTCAATACCGGCTTCGAGCAGTTCTTCAATATCTTGCCAACGCTTAGGGTGGCGTGAGCCAGGCGCATTACTGTGCGCCAGTTCATCCATCAAAATGAGCGCCGGACGGCGGGCCAGCGCCGCGTCGAGATCGAACTCGCTGATATGACGACCATGGCGCGCCTGTCTCTTTAGCGGCAGGATGCTGAGACCGTCCAGCAACGCGGCGGTCTCTTTGCGTCCGTGGGTTTCCACCACGCCAATCAGCACATCTAACCCCTGCGCCCGCAGCCGCTGGGCCTCTGCCAGCATGGCCCAGGTTTTACCGACGCCTGCACACGCGCCGAAGAAAATTTTCAGTTTTCCGCGGTGCGGGGCAGCGGTCTGCTCCAGCAGGCGATCGGGGTCGGGGCGTAAGGGTTCGTTATGCATGTCCTTTTTCTCAGTGCTTATCCAGCGCTAAATTAAGTTCTACCAGGTTCACCACCGGCTGGCCGATAAAACTGACCAATGGCTTTTGCGTGTATTGTGCAACCAGGCGCGTGACTTCTTCAACGCTGAGGTTGCGAGCCTGCGCCACGCGGGGGATTTGCCAGGCCACCGCGGCGGGTGTCAGATTGTTATCCAGCCCGCTGGCAGAAGCCGTTACCAGCTCTACCGGAACGACAGGATTTGCCTGCGGGTTAGCTGCACGCAGCGCGGCTATCCGGCTTTGCAGCTGTTTATCCAGTTCCGGGTTGCTGGCTGCCAGGTTACTGCCGCCTGAAGCCATTGGATTATAGGGCATTTCTGCTGTAGCTGACGGACGTCCCTGAAAATAACCGGCCGCGGTAAAATGTTGCCCAATGAGCGCAGAGCCGCGAACGACCTGACCTTCGCGTAGAAGCGAACCGTTAGCCTGGTGGGGAAACCACCACTTCCCCAACGCGGTGGTCAACAACGGGTAAGCCCCGCCGGTGATAAGCATCAGGAAAATCAATGTTGATAATGCAGGACGTAATCCACTCATCTGAAACCTCACACCAGACCCAGCAGGGTCAGCAGTAAATCAATTGCTTTGATACCGATAAACGGTACAACCAGACCACCCAGACCATAGATCCACAAATTACGGCGCAGCATTGCGGATGCGGATAACGGTTTGTAGCTCACGCCTTTAAGCGCCAGTGGGATCAGAAAGACGATAACCAGCGCATTAAAGATAACCGCGCTGAGGATCGCCGAGTCCGGCGAATGCAGACCCATCACGTTAAGCGCATTGAGCTGCGGGTAGGTGGCGGCGAACGCGGCCGGGATAATGGCGAAATACTTCGCCACGTCGTTGGCGATACTGAAGGTGGTCAGCGAACCACGCGTCATCAGCATCTGTTTACCAATGTGTACCACTTCAATCAGCTTGGTGGGGTTAGAGTCGAGATCCACCATGTTGCCCGCTTCCTTCGCCGCCTGGGTCCCGGAGTTCATGGCGACC
>NZ_SZWU01000015.1:467634-471545 GCF_005280935.1 Citrobacter sp. wls757
GTTGGTTCCGTCGCCGGTCATCGCTACCAGACGACCTTCCGCCTGATACTGACGAATCAGCGCCAGCTTGGCTTCCGGCGTGGCTTCAGCTAAGAAGTCATCTACCCCGGCTTCTGCCGCAATCGCGGCGGCGGTTAAACGGTTATCGCCGGTGATCATCACCGTTTTGATGCCCATTTTGCGTAGTTGGGCAAAACGTTCTTTGATTCCGCCTTTTACGATATCTTTCAGGGCAATCACGCCCAGCACGCGGGAGCCTTCGGCAACCACCAGCGGCGTAGCGCCAAGGTGTGCGACGTTTTCGACCTTCTGCTCCACGTCGGCAGGGAAGTGGCCGCCGTTGGCTTCAACGTGACGACGAATAGCATCGACCGACCCTTTGCGGATCATACGGTTGTCGATGTTGATCCCGCTCATTCGGCTTTGGGCGGTAAACGGTACAAAGGTGGCGTGCAGCGATTGCACGTCGCGAATACGCAGATTAAAGCGCTGTTTAGCCAGAATCACGATGCTGCGGCCTTCTGGGGTTTCATCGGCCAGTGATGAAAGCTGCGCGGCGTCGGCCAGCGTTTTTTCGTCCACGCCCTGGGCGGGCAGAAAATCTGAAGCCTGGCGGTTACCCAGCGTAATGGTGCCGGTTTTGTCCAGCAGCAATACGTCCACGTCACCCGCAGCTTCTACTGCACGTCCGCTGGTGGCGATGACGTTCGCGCCCAGCATGCGGCTCATCCCGGCGACGCCAATTGCGGAGAGTAGCCCGCCGATGGTGGTGGGGATCAGACACACCAGCAGGGCAACCAGTACCGTGACGCTGACCGCGCTACCACCCCAGGCGGAAAACGGCCACAGCGTGGCGGTCGCCAGCAGAAAAACGATGGTCAGGGCTATTAACAGGATCGTCAGGGCGATTTCATTCGGTGTTTTACGCCGCTGCGCGCCTTCAACCATGGCGATCATTCGGTCGAGGAACGTTTCACCAGGGTTTACGCTACATTCGATCACCAGCCAGTCGGAGAGGATGCGGGTCCCGCCGGTGACGGAGGCGAAATCACCACCGGATTCACGAATGACCGGCGCGGATTCACCGGTAATGGCGCTTTCATCTACCGATGCGCCACCTTCGATGACCTCGCCGTCACACGGGATAATATCGCCCGCTTCTACTAACACGATATCTCCTTTGCGCAAATCCTCCGCCGGAACGTGATCCATGGCGGCACCGTATTTCGGCTCGCGGAGTTTGCGAGCAAAAGCAGTTTTTTTCACTCCTTTCAGACTGTTAGCCTGAGCCTTACTGCGTCCTTCCGCCAGCGCTTCGGCAAAGTTGGCGAACAGAACGGTGACCCACAGCCACAGACTTATCGCGCCGGTAAACCACGGATTGCCTTGCATATGGCCTGTGGCCATTGCCAACGTTAACAGGGTTGTCAGCAGACTGCCCAGCCAGACGATAAACATCACCGGATTGCGCCACTGGGTATGTGGGCTTAATTTTTTCACGGCGTCCATCAGCGCCTGTGCGACCAGAGAGGGTTCGAACAGCGCCAGTTGCTTGCGACTCATAGTCATGTGCTCCGCATCACTCAGTGTAATGACAGGTATTCTGCGACCGGGCCAAGCGCCAGGGCAGGAACAAAGGTGAGGGCGCCAACCAGTAACACCGTACCGATTAACAACCCGACAAACAGTGCACCGTGAGTAGGCAGCGTGCCTGGACTTGCTGGCTGGATCTTTTTACTGACCAGCGATCCGGCAATTGCCATCACGGGAATGATCACGCCGAAACGGCCGAAGAACATGCACAGGGCCAGCAGACAGTTCCAGAACGGGCTGTTGGCGCTTAATCCGGCGAAGGCACTGCCGTTGTTGTTCGCGGCAGACGATACGGCGTACAACACCTCACTAAAGCCATGTGGACCAGGATTGAGCATGGCGCTGCGTCCGGCGTCGCTCATCATCGCTATCGCCGTACCGAGCAGGACCAGCGCAGGGGTGACCAGAATCGCCAGTGCGGTCATTTTCATTTCACGCACGTCTATTTTCTTACCCAGATATTCCGGCGTGCGACCAATCATCAGGCCCGCGATAAACACCGCCAACAACACGAACAGCAGCATGCCGTACAGGCCCGAACCGACACCACCGAAGACCACTTCGCCAATCTGCATTAGCCACATCGGCACCATCCCGCCCAGCGCGGTGAAGGAGTCATGCATCGCATCGACAGCGCCGCAAGATGCCGCTGTCGTCACGACGGAAAAAAGACTCGTAGCCAGCACGCCAAAGCGGCTTTCTTTGCCTTCCATGTTGATATTACTGTCTGCACCGAATGCCATCAGGTGCGGGTTGCCTTGAACTTCGGCCCACATCACCACGGCTACGCAGACTACAAATATCAGCGACATGGCCCACAGCAGGGTCCGCCCCTGGCGACGATCGCCAACCACATCACCAAAGGCAAAACATAGCGCGGTAGGAATTAAGAAAATGGCCAGCATCTGTACCAGATTGGTCAACGCGGTAGGGTTTTCAAATGGATGTGATGAGTTAGCGTTAAAGAACCCACCCCCGTTAGTGCCAAGCATCTTAATCGCTTCCTGTGAGGCGACGGGCCCCATTGGCAGCAGCTGTTTCACCCCTTCAAGGGTCGTAATGGGCTGATAGGGCAACACGTTTTGCAGCACACCTTGCTGAATGAAGAACAACGCAATGAGCAATGCAATGGGGAGCAGGATCCACAGCGTAATGCGAACCAGATCGACCCAGGCGTTGCCCAGCGTGTTCATACTCTGGCGAGTAAAGGCACGGGCCAGGGCAAAAATCACCGCAATCCCGGTTGCCGCTGACAGGAAGTTCTGCACGGTTAGCCCGACCATCTGGCTGAAGTAGCTTAAGGTGGTTTCGCCAGCATAGGATTGCCAGTTGGTGTTGGTGACAAAACTTACCGCCGTGTTGAGCGCCAAATCCCACGAAAGCCCAGGTAGCTGTTGCGGATTTAGCGGCAGCAGGTTTTGCGCCATCAGCATTGAAAACAGGACCAGCAACCCCAGCACATTGAGCGCGAGGATCGCCAACAGATACTGCCGCCAGTTCATCTCCTGCTGCGAGATGCCCAGACCGCGCCAGAGCAGATGTTCCACGCCAGCCAGGCCCGGCAGGGACGTATTATTGATCAGCCGAGCCAAGCCAAAACCCAGCGGTCTGGCGATGATAAACAGTACCAGCAAGAAACTGGCAATGAGTAAAAATCCTTGGGCCGCCATCAGAACGCCTCCGCATTAATCAGGGCATACACCAGATAACCTAATAATAAAAAGACCAGCACAATGCCGGTTATCACGCCTGCACTCACGGTGCACCTCCAGTGGCATAAATGTGATAACCAGAGCGTAGATTTTTGCTTGCAAAGATTTCGCAAAAATCAGTGGGAGGGGTGTAAAAAAAGTATAAAAATGGCAAAGACCATTATTTAACTAATGATTAGTATTAATTTAACCTTTATGTAACTTAGTTACGGTTTTTAGCTAAACGGAGCATCAATAGATAAAAATAAGTGGTCGGATGAGTAGCAAAATTACACACAAGGCGGTATTATTTTCATCAGTTAACCAAGTTTATTTTTCCGGTGCGATTCACCGAACAGATATATGGGAGAGGATTATGGACTTTTATAAAGAATATCCAGCACACATTGTTTTCTTGCGCCGTACCTTTGCCGTTGTGGCGGGCGTGCTGGCGCTGCCGGTCATGTTGTTCTGGAAAGACCGCGCCCGTTTTTACAGCTATCTGCACCGCGTCTGGTCCAAAACCAGTGATAAACCGGTGTGGATGGAGCAGGCTGAAAAAGCCACCTGCGACTTCTATTAAGTTGTCGTTATTGTTCAAGAAAACCGCCAACAGCAATGTGGCGG
>NZ_SZWU01000015.1:471588-493617 GCF_005280935.1 Citrobacter sp. wls757
ACGCCGACGTCTACACTTATCTGAGTAACGGATAAGGAGTGGCGATGAGCACGAGAATTCCTGTTGGTATCCGCACCTGTCTGACCACAGAAGCGAGTGAGGCACCTCAGTTCGACGAAAATACATTAATACGTGTTTACGCTTTGCATGAATTGCACCGCCTGCGTCAGCGAAAATTAACGCGGGGCACATTAATTGACTATCATACCCGCTACAAACTGGTACTACTGGCGCATTCCCAGCCAGAGTATCGGGAGCTTGGCCCCTTCGTTGCCGCAATCCATGAATGGCAAGATCTCGATGCTTTTTTTACCGAGTATCGCCTACGATTGACCCATCTGTTATTAAATCCTGCTACCCGGCGTAACCATACCAATGTATTGATGCACGTACAGGGCTATTTCCGTAATCAGCTCGATCTGCATCAACGTCAGGAATTGACCTCGATAATCGATAACTATCGACGCGAGGCGCAGCCGCTACTTGTACCCTTAATGCTCCTCAAACACTATATGGCTGAGCACCCGAACACATGGTTGTCCGGGCAACGTTATTTTGAACTCTGGCCTGCGATTTGGCGTTTACAGGGCAATAATTAATTTTTATCAGGGAGTGTTATGACCACGCATCTGGTCTGGTTTCGGCGTGATTTACGCCTGCATGACAATCTCGCGCTGGCGGCGGCTTGTCGGGATCGTTCTGCACATGTACTCGCGCTCTATATCTCCACGCCTGAACAGTGGAAGGCGCATGATATGGCCCCACGTCAGGCGGCATTGGTTAATGCGCAGCTGAACGCGTTGCAAACGGCGCTGGCAGAAAAGGGCATCCCGCTTCTGTTTCATGAAGTTGCTGATTTTGCGACCAGTGTGGAAACCGTCAAAAACGTCTGCGTACAGCATGGCGTCAGTCGAATATTTTATAACTATCAATATGAAATAAACGAACGCCAGCGTGATGCTGCCGTTGAAAAGTCAATACCTCAGGTGGTGTGCGAAGGGTTTGACGACAGCGTGATCCTGCCTCCGGGGGCGGTCATAACCGGTAATCACGAGATGTATAAAGTCTTTACGCCGTTTAAAAATGCCTGGCTGAAGCGGATAAAAGACGGGATCCCAGAATGTGTCAGTGCGCCGAAGGTGAGAGAAAGCGGTGCTCTTGACTCTCCATTAACATCCATCACGCTGAGCTACCCGCAGCAGGATTTTGATTCGCAGCAATTTCCGGCAGAAGAAAAATTGGCCATCGCGCAATTACGCCATTTTTGCCAGCAGGCCGCCGGAGAATATGAACAACTGCGTGACTTTCCGGCGATTGATGGAACCAGTCGATTATCCGCGAGCCTGGCGACAGGAGGACTATCACCGCGCCAGTGCCTGAATCGACTGCTCGTGGAGCAGTCGCAGGCGCTTGAGGATGGGGCAGGCAGCGTTTGGTTGAATGAGCTTATTTGGCGCGAATTTTATCGTCATCTGATGACTTACCATCCGGCGCTGTGTCGGTATCAACCTTTTATTCGCTGGACCGATCGCGTGCAATGGCAGAATAATCCGACGCATTTGCAGGCCTGGAAAACAGGGTATACGGGCTACCCCATTGTGGATGCGGCCATGCGTCAGCTCAACGCCACGGGCTGGATGCATAATCGTTTACGCATGATTACCGCCAGTTTTTTAGTGAAAGACCTGCTGATCGACTGGCGTAAAGGCGAACAATATTTCATGTCGCAACTGATCGATGGCGACCTGGCGGCCAATAACGGCGGCTGGCAGTGGGCAGCCTCAACCGGAACCGACGCCGCACCGTATTTCCGTATCTTTAACCCCACGACGCAGGGCGAAAAATTCGACCGTGACGGTGAGTTTATCCGCCAGTGGGTGCCGGAACTGCGCGACGTGCCGGGTAAAGCCATTCATGAACCGTGGTCGTGGGCTGAAAAAGCGCAGGTAACACTGAGTTATCCTCGCCCGATTGTGGATCATAAACAGGCAAGGCTGGCGACGCTGGCGGCATATGAGGCGGCGCGTAAGGGATAAGCGCGCAGCGGGTTTCTGCGTAATACCTTCCAGCAGAATGAATATGTTGCAGTGGGGGGGCATTTAGCGCTGAAGCGTGTACGCAAGGCTGCTAATACCTTGATGAAGATGTTTTCCGCCAGCAGTAAAGTGCCGTCATCTTCATTCAGGTGACGGAATTTGATGACAACACCAACGACATCTACACCGCACGATGCGGTATTTAAAACGTTTTTACATCATCCAGAAACAGCTCGGGACTTCCTCGAAATTCATCTACCCGCAGATCTGCAAACGCTTTGCGATTTAAATACGCTGAAGCTGGAGTCAGAAAGCTTTATTGAAGCGGATTTACGTACCCGCTACTCCGACGTGCTCTGGTCTGTGCGTACGCACGATGGTGAAGGTTATGTATACGTGGTTATAGAACACCAGAGTTCAGCCGATCCGCATATGGCTTTTCGTCTGCTGCGTTACGCAATAGCGGCGATGCAGCGTCATTTGGATGCCGGGCACAAAGAACTGCCGATTGTGATACCCATGCTGTTTTATCATGGCTGTCGAAGTCCGTACCCGTACTCACTGTGCTGGCTTGATGCGTTTACCGATCCTGTAACGGCACGGCAACTTTATGCCAGCGCATTTCCATTGGTGGATATCACAGTGGTGCCCGATGACGAAATCATGGCTCACAGGCGAATGGCACTACTGGAACTAATGCAAAAACATATCCGTCAGCGGGATTTGATGGGGCTGGTAGATCAACTGGCCACGCTGTTACTTACAGGGTGCGCTAATGACACGCAACTACAGGCGATGTTTAATTACATCCTGCAATCCGGCGATGAATCTCGCTTTAATGAATTTATACAAGAGATGGCGCAACGGATCCCCCAACATAAGGAGAAGCTGATGACGATTGCCGAGCGGTTACGCTTAGATGGATTACAGGAAGGGTTGCAGCGAGGGTTGCAGCAAGGCAAACGAGAAGCCGCATTACGTATAGCGCAAACTATGTTGGAGCAGGGAATAGATCACAACATGGTGCTTCAGATTACAGGTCTTTCTGAAGAGGAGTTGACTGCCAGTCATGCGTAATTTCTGAAAAAGCCCGAATCAGATTACATCATCGGGCCCCTACACTCAGGATTCTACCGCTAGCAAACGGTTTCTGAACTTAAGCGACTGATACAGCCAAATCAGCAGCACCAGCACCACACAGGCCAGCGCGCCCCAGGTAATTTCACTAAAGACATCAATATAGGCATTGATGGAGTAGTTGATAGCACCCGCAGCGTCAAACGAGCCTTGGGAAGTCTGATCGGCGATAACACCAGCCAGATAATTGGCGATGGCACCGGAAAGCAGCATATAAATGCCGGTTAATACGCCGGTAACACCAGGGATCTCAATACGCGTAATTTGTGACATTGCCACCGGATCGATAAACAGTTCGGCAAAGCCCATGACCGCCAACCCAAGTACCATCAGCGGCATGGAAGAGTGGCCGTAAGCAGCGGACCAGCGAGCGCTCAAGGTTAGAATACAGAACCCAGCGCTCATTAAGCCGAGGCCAAGGGCAAATTTACCCCAGATACGTACGGTACGATTGCCACTCACGCTTTCTTTGACTACCCACGCCAGTACGATACCGCACAGCATCACGGCAAAAGCGTTAACCGACTGGAACATCGCGGTAGGGACGGAATACCCCAGAATATCGCGGTTAACGAAGCGGTCGATATACAGGCTGATCGAACTGCCGCCCTGTTGAGCAAAGGCCCAAAACAACAGGCTAAAGAAGGTCAGTGTGACGATAAGCCCCAGCTCTTTGCGCTGTTTCTGCGTCTGTGCCTGGCGATAAATCTTCGCCAGAACTGCCAGACCAATAATGGTGGCAACTATCAGTGCGTAAACGGACCACTCTTTCCAGAACAGCACGGTAATCAGCAGCGGTGCGGCAACCAACAAAACTAACAGCCAGGCCCAGTTTGGCAGAATAAAGGTTTTAGCACAGAGAACGGCCTTGTTGACGTCGGTGGTGTGGGCGAAATGGCGATTACCACATAAGAATATCACCAGCCCTGCCAGCATGCCGATGGCAGCCAGCGCAAAGCCCATCGCCCAGCTGTATTTTTCCTGCACGTAGCCACAGGCAATAGGGGCAATAATCGAACCTATGTTACCAGCAGCGTAAAGCAGAGAGAATCCACCGTCGCGACGCGGGTCTTCAGGTTGATACAACTCGCCCAACAGGCAACTGATATTTGATTTAAACAGACCGTAGCCGCAGACAATTATCGCCAGCGACAAATAGAGGAACGCCGGGGCCATTTCGCTGGCACCCAATACCAGATGTCCTACCGCCATTAAAAATGCGCCGATCATCACCGCCATTCGATTGCCGAGCACTTTATCGGCCAGGTATCCCCCGAGAATAGGGGTGACATAGACCAGCGAGCAGTAGGCGCTGAACAGTTCATATGCGTGATTATCGTCGTACTTAAGCTGGTTAGTGAGATACAGGATCAGCAGCGCACGCATGCCGTAAAAACTGAAGTATTCCCAGATTTGTAGCGCGACAACGTAGTATATCGCCCGTGGTTGAGATGCTTGTTTATTCATTATTTTCTCGAAGTAAATGCCTCGCGACTGGCTGAACGTGATGCGCGAGTGTGTTTCCTTAAAGTTGTAACTTTGATACAGATCTGATTATTTTTGCAATATGCTGTCTGATTGCATAAATATACATGAATTAGATCGCGTAGTGGTAAGCAAATCACGTTCAAAGCGGGTGTGATTGTTTCTTTATGTGTCAGTGAAATGGCTATCGACGAACGCAGGCGGGGACGCTATTTTAACCTAAGCTGTGTTGCTGATTGAGCAGGCAGAAATGATGACTACGAGGACGATGATGAAAAACACCGAACTGGAACAACTGATCAACGACAAACTAAACAGCGCCGCCATTAGCGATTATGCGCCGAATGGTTTGCAGGTTGAGGGCAAAGAGACGGTGCATAAAATCGTGACCGGTGTGACTGCAAGCCAGGCATTGCTGGACGAGGCGGTACGCCAGCAAGCGGATGCGGTTATTGTTCACCACGGCTATTTCTGGAAAGGCGAATCTCCGGTTATTCGCGGGATGAAGCGCAATCGTCTGAAAACGCTGTTAGAAAATGATATCAACCTGTATGGCTGGCACTTGCCGCTGGATGCACACCCGGAATTGGGGAATAACGCGCAGTTGGCCGCGCTGTTGGGAATCACCGTGATGGGGGAAATTGAACCGCTGGTGCCATGGGGAGAACTCTCCATGCCGGTTCCGGGACTGGAGCTGGCATCGTGGATTGAAGCGCGTTTAGGCCGTAAACCGTTATGGTGCGGTGATACCGGGCCGGAGAAAGTTCAGCGCGTTGCCTGGTGTACCGGGGGCGGTCAAAGTTTTATTGATAGCGCAGCCCGATTTGGTGTAGACGCCTTTATTACCGGTGAAGTCTCTGAGCAAACCATTCACTCAGCCCGCGAGCAGGGGCTGCATTTTTATGCTGCCGGTCACCATGCGACCGAACGCGGCGGCATTCGCGCATTAAGCGAATGGCTGAATGAAAATACCGATCTGGACGTAACCTTTATCGATATTCCTAATCCAGCGTAATAAAGAGGGATGAAAGTGCAGCGAGCGCGTTGTTATCTGTTAGGTGAAACGGCGGTGGTTCTTGAACTGGAGCCCCCCATCACGCTGGCGACTCAGAAACGCATCTGGCGTCTGGCTCAGCGTTTAGTTGACGCCCCGAATGTGCTTGAAGCTATTCCGGGAATGAACAATATCACGGTTACCCTGCGCGACCCGCAAACACTGGCGCTGGATGCGATTGAACGCCTGCAGCGCTGGTGGGAAGAGAGCGAAGCACTGGAGCCGGATTCACGCTTTATTGAAATACCTGTGACCTATGGTGGTGAGTTTGGCCCCGATCTGGCAGAGGTCGCCCGACACAGTGGATTAAGCGACAAGCAGGTCGTCGAACTTCATGCGTCAGTTGACTATGTGGTGTGGTTTATCGGTTTTCAGCCGGGATTTCCCTATCTCGGGAGCTTACCTGAACAGCTGCATACCCCCAGACGTGCGGAACCGCGTTTGCTTGTTCCGGCAGGTTCTGTCGGTATCGGTGGATCTCAAACGGGGATCTACCCGCTTGCAACACCCGGTGGATGGCAATTGATTGGGCGTACCTCCGTTTCGTTATTTGATCCAAAACGGGAGGAGCCGATTCTGTTACGGGCTGGCGATACTGTGCGTTTTGTCCCGCAGAAGGAGGGGATATGTTAAACATCATCCGCGCTGGCATGTATACCTCAGTACAGGACGGGGGACGCCATAGTTTTCGTCAATCCGGAATTAGTCACTGTGGCGCGCTGGATAAACCGGCGCTGAACGTGGCTAACCTGCTGGTGGGTAATGATGCGAATGCCGCAGCGCTGGAAATCACGCTGGGGCAACTGGTGGTGGAGTTTGAAGCCGATGGCTGGTTTGCCCTGACCGGTGCTGGATGCGAAGCGCATCTGGATCGAACTCCCGTATGGAGCGGATGGCGGTTACCGGTAAAAGCCGGGCAGCGTCTGACGCTAAAACGTCCTCTTCATGGCATGCGCAGTTATCTGGCGGTAGCGGGCGGTATCGATGTTCCCGAAGTGATGGGCTCGCGTAGTACCGATCTGAAAGTGGGCATTGGTGGGTTTGAAGGGCGTCTGCTGCGTGATGGCGATCGACTGGCGATTGGCATATCTACCCGGCAATTCAGCGGGCCACAAGGTGTAAAACAACTGATGTGGGGTAATCTCATTCGCGCACTGCCCGGCCCTGAATATCAGGAGTTTGATGAGGTATCGCAGGCCTCTTTCTGGCGCTCGCCGTGGCAGCTTAGCCCGCAAAGTAACCGTATGGGGTATCGTCTTCAGGGGCAGCCGCTGACGCGCACGACCGATCGCGAGCTGCTGTCGCATGGTTTGCTCCCCGGCGTGGTGCAGGTTCCGCATAATGGCCAGCCAATCGTGCTGATGAACGATGCTCAGACGACGGGTGGCTATCCGCGCATCGCCTGTATTATCGAGGCAGATATGTATCATCTGGCGCAGATCCCGCTCGGTCAGCCGATTCATTTTGTGCAGTGTTCGCTGGAGGAAGCGCTGAAGGCGCGGTACGACCAGCAGCGTTATCTGGAACAGTTAGCATGGCGACTTAACAATGAAAATTGATCTCAATGCAGACCTCGGTGAGGGATGTGCGAACGATGCAGCGTTGCTGCAATTGGTGTCATCGGCCAACATCGCCTGTGGGTTTCACGCCGGCGATGCGCAAACTATGCTCTCAAGCGTGCGTGATGCGTTAAAAAATGGTGTGGCGGTAGGCGCGCACCCCAGCTTTCCGGATCGGGAAAATTTTGGTCGTAGCGCCATGACCCTGCCTGCACAAACGGTGTATGCACAGACGCTGTATCAAATTGGCGCGCTGGCTGCCATCACGCGGGCAGAAGGTGGCGTGATGCGCCATGTCAAACCGCATGGCATGCTCTATAACCAGGCGGCGAAAGATCCTCAATTGGCCGATGCGATTGCGAAAGCGGTTCATGCCTGCGATCCGTCGCTGGTTCTGGTCGGGCTGGCGGGAAGCGAACTGATTCGCGCTGGAGAACACTATGGCTTGATAACGCGTCAGGAGGTTTTTGCCGATCGGGGTTATCAGGCCGATGGCAGTCTGGTACCTCGCAGCCAGCCGGGCGCACTGATTGAGGATGAAGAGCAGGCGCTGGCGCAAACGTTAGAAATGGTGCAATCCGGCAGAGTAAAAAGCCAAAGTGGAACATGGGCAAGCGTGACCGCCCAGACGGTATGCATTCATGGGGATGGCGAGCACGCACTCCCTTTTGCCCGTCGCTTGCGTAGCGCCTTTAATGCATGCAATATTGAAATTGGTGCATAAGATTTACCATACAAAACAACAATATATTACACAACAACATATACGGGAATGAATTATGGGAGAGGTAATTTCTCTCTGGCCATTGACGGGGATCGCCGTCATCGTGGTCGGATTTCTTTTACGTTTTAATCCGGTATTGGTGGTTATTATTGCCGGGATCGTCACGGGACTGGCGGCGCATATGCCGATCGCCACCATCCTCGAGAAGCTGGGTGAAGGTTTTCTTAACACCCGCAACCTGCCGTTTATCCTGCTGATCCCACTGGCGGTTATTGGCCTGCTGGAACGTCACGGACTCAAAGAGCGCGCTCAGGCGTGGATTGCGAAAATCCGCAGTGCCACCAGTGGCCGTCTGCTTATTGTCTATCTGTTCATTCGTGAAGCGACCGCTGCGTTAGGGTTGACCAGTCTGGGGGGGCATCCGCAGATGGTGCGCCCGCTGCTGGCGCCAATGGCGGAAGGGGCCGCCGAGAAAAATCACGGCGAGATACCCGGCGCGGTTCGCTATCGCCTGCGCGCAATGTCAGCGGCGACCGATAACGTCGGGCTGTTTTTCGGTGAAGATATCTTTGTTGCCTTCGGCGCGATCATATTCATGCACAACTTTATGCTGGAGTCTGGTGGGATCCAGACCGAACCGCTGCATATCGCCTTGTGGGGGATCCCGACGGCAATTTGTGCTTTCCTGATCCACGGCACGCGTTTGTGGCGTCTGGATAGCTATTTGCAACGTGAAGTGGCGAAAGCGAATGCCGCAGCGAAAGGGGAAGCGAAATGAATTTTCAACAAAGCTATCTCTACTGGCTGGCAGGTGCGGTATTACTGATTGTGGCGCTGATGTCCTGGCAGGACAAAGCAAACCCGCGCCGTTTCACCACAGGCCTGTTTTGGGGCATATATGGCGTACTGTTTCTGCTTGGTGACTGGACATACTCGCTGTTTGGCGATAAACGCGCAGTGCATATTGCCGTCGGCGTTGCGGTGGTCGTGCTGGCCCTGATCGCGGGTTTTGGCGGTGTGAAGCTGGGAAGCTACCATCAACGCACGCAGCAACAGCGCGAAGAAAGCGCCAGCCGCCTGGGCAACCGCCTGTTTTTCCCGGCATTAGCGATCCCGGTGGTAACGGTCATTGGCGTACTGATGTTCAACCATATTCCGGGCTTACAGGATGCGCTGTTCGGGCCGGGTAATCACGCCACGCTGGTAACGCTCTTTTCAATGACAGCGGGCTCGTTGATTGGTCTGGCGATGGCGATAAAAATGACCCATGAGCGGGTGCATCAACCGATTCAGGAGGCACGCCGTCTGCTGGACTCCATTGGCTGGGCGTTCATTCTGCCGCAGATTCTGGCTACGCTTGGGCTGCTGTTTACAGCGGCGGGTGTCGGTAGCGGCATTTCATACCTGACGCAGGAATATCTGGCGGTGGATAGTCGCTTTATCGCGGTGGCGGTGTACACCATCGGCATGGCATTGCTGACCATGGTTATGGGTAATGCGTTTGCTGCTTTCCCGATCGTGACCGCTGGGATTGGTATTCCAATCCTCGTACTGCAACACGGCGGCAACCCAGCGGTAATGGCGGCGATTGGTATGTTCTCCGGCTATTGTGGGACGCTGATGACGCCGATGGCGGCGAACTTTAATATTGTTCCTGCAGCGTTGCTGGAACTACCGGACAAAAATGCGGTGATTAAAGCGCAGGTGCCAACCGGCATACTGCTGCTGCTGGTCAACGTGTTCCTGATGTATTTCCTGATGTTCCTGTAAGGAGGAAGGATGAAAACAGTACTCATCACGGGATTTGAACCCTTTGGCGGCGAGTCAGTTAACCCTTCCTGGGAAGTGGTCTCGAGCCTCGACAATGCTATCATCGGCGGATGCCGCGTAATAGCCCGCCAACTACCGTGTGTCTTTGGCGAGTCTCTCGCTGTACTCAACGCCGCGATTGACGCGTTGTCGCCATCACTGGTGCTGGCGGTGGGGCAGGCGGGTGGTCGCACGGATATCACCGTGGAACGCGTGGCAATTAACGTTGACGATGCGCGTATTGCGGATAACCAGGGGCAACAGCCGGTCGATGTGCCGATTGTGGTCGATGGCCCGGCGGCATGGTTTAGTTCGTTGCCGATTAAAGCGATGGTTGTCGCCATGCGCAACGCGGGAATTCCGGCCTCGGTTTCCCAGACTGCGGGTACTTTCGTGTGTAACCACGTGATGTATGGCCTGCTGCATAAACTACGCGACGTACCGGCGGTGAAGGGCGGCTTTATTCATATCCCTTATTTGCCGCAACAGGCTGCACAGCATCCCGGGGCGCCAAGTATGGCGACAGAAACGGTGCGCCGTGCGCTGGAGATTGCGATTGCCACCGCCTTGCAGGTGGAAAGCGATATCGCAGTGACGGGCGGTGCAACACATTAACAAAGGACAGTATTATGCCTGAAGGCCCGGAGATCCGCCGCGCGGCGGATAACCTGGAGGCGGCAGTCAAAGGCAAACCCCTGACGGATGTCTGGTTTGCCTTTGAGCAGTTAAAACCGTATCAATCTCAACTGATTGGGCAACGTGTTACCCAGCTTGAAACGCGGGGGAAAGCATTACTGACCCATTTTTCTAATGGCCTGACGCTGTACAGTCACAATCAGCTCTATGGCGTGTGGCGAGTGGTGGACACCGGCAAAATCCCGCAAACTTCGCGGGTACTGCGCGTCAGGCTGCAGACACACGACAAAACTATCCTGCTCTATAGCGCGTCTGATATCGAAATGCTGACGCCAGAACAGCTCTCCACCCATCCGTTCCTGCAACGGGTAGGGCCGGATGTACTGGATTTACGTTTAACACCCGATGAGGTTAAAGCGCGTCTGTTATCTCCGCGTTTTCGCAATCGCCAGTTTTCTGGTCTGCTACTGGACCAGGCATTTCTGGCGGGATTAGGTAACTACCTGCGGGTAGAGATCCTTTGGCAGGTTGGGTTGACCGGGCAGCATAAAGCGTCGCAGCTTAGTGATGAGCAACTGGATCAACTGGCACATGCGCTGCTTGATATTCCGCGCCTGTCTTATACTACCCGCGGCCTGGTCGATGAGAATAAACATCACGGTGCGTTGTTTCGCTTCAAGGTCTTTCATCGGGATGGCGAAACCTGTGAGCGTTGTGGTGGAATAATCGAGAAAACGATGCTCTCTTCGCGCCCCTTTTACTGGTGTCCGGGTTGTCAGCACTAAGCGGGTTGTTTTGGTGCGTGCACCGAAATAAAACGCGCGACTGCGGGGCCAGTTAACAAAATGCTGAACAGTCGCAGGGTTTGCATCGCCATGATGAGCGCCATATCAGCGTGGCTTCCTGCGGCGATCACCGCAACAGAATCCACTCCTCCAGGACTCGTTGCCAGATAGGCAGTGAGAAAGTCGATCTGCATGTAATGCGCCAGTCCCCAGGCCATGGCTGCGCAGATCGCCATCAGTGAAAAAATAGACAACAGGATCTGTGGCAGTGGTCGTAATGCCATCAAAAAGATCTGCTTGTCAAAGCCAAGACCGATTTGCCAGCCAATTGACATGTAGGCTATAGCCAGTAGCCATTCCGGCAGTTCAATCACCATCACTCCGCTTGCATTCAGCATGGCACCCACCAGCATTGGCAATAGCATAACGCCAGAGGGAATACGCAGTAGGCGCCCAGCCGTGCCGGCAACGGCGGCCAGCATCAGAGTGCTGAAAAGATTGCCGCTTAGCGGCGGAAACCAGATGATTTGTTCACTGACCGTTTGGGCCTGGTCGCCCATCACCAGCCGGGTGACCAGCGCTGCCGCGCCGACCACCAACAGTACGCGCAGATACTGCATAAACGCCACCAGCCGGATGTCGGCGCCATAATCCTGGGCCATTGCGACCATTGCTGCTGCACCGCCTGGTGACGAGCCCCACGCACCAGTATTCCCCGGTAGATTACTATAGCGAACCAGCAGCCAGCCGATTATCGCGCTGCTGATAAGGGTTGCCAGCAGTATAACAATCACCATCGGCCAGTGGGCTGCAAGGGTTGTGAAGATTGAACCGGTCAGATTTTGGGCAATCATGCAGCCGAGAATCGCCTGTGCGCCAAGAAATGTGCAGCGAGGAGGATGCAGCGAGATGCCGCGCATACTGAAGATGATGCCGACGATCATCGAACCGAGCAGCAAGGGGCCTGGAAGATGGATAAACAGAAAGAGCAGGGAAAGAAGGAGCGATAGCACAAACAACAGGCTCCACTGCAAAACAGGCATCCCATGCTCCTGAGTAGAATGTGAGAAATCTCAGTAAATCATAGAGAAAGCACGATAAGAATAAAATAATGTGGATCAAATAAAAACAGGCCGGACATAGGCATCACTGCTTTATCCGGCCTGGGAGCGTTTATAACTTTAAGCCGGACAAGCGCTAGCGCCATCCGGCAGACAATTAACGCTTAATATCAGACTTAAAATCGCGCTTGTCGTAGCCGGTGTACAGCTGACGCGGACGCGCGATTTTCATGCCGTCGGTGTGCATTTCGTTCCAGTGTGCAATCCAGCCAACGGTACGTGCCATGGCGAAGATCACGGTGAACATGGAGGACGGAATGCCCATCGCTTTCAGGATGATGCCGGAGTAGAAGTCGACGTTCGGGTAGAGTTTCTTCTCAATGAAGTACGGGTCGTTGAGCGCAATGTGCTCAAGTTCCATCGCCACTTCCAGCAGATCATCTTTGGTACCCAGTTCTTTCAGCACTTCGTGGCAGGTTTCACGCATGACGGTAGCGCGCGGGTCATAGTTTTTATAAACACGGTGACCAAAGCCCATCAGGCGGAAGGAATCATTCTTGTCTTTCGCGCGGCGAACAAATTCCGGAATGTGTTTAACAGAGCTGATTTCTTCCAGCATTTTCAGCGCAGCTTCGTTTGCGCCGCCGTGTGCCGGTCCCCACAGGGAAGCAATACCGGCCGCGATGCAGGCAAACGGGTTAGCGCCAGAAGAGCCCGCGGTACGTACGGTAGAGGTTGAGGCGTTCTGTTCGTGGTCAGCGTGCAGGATTAAGATACGGTCCATTGCGCGTTCCAGAATCGGATTCACTTCGTATTTTTCGCACGGCGTAGAGAACATCATGTTCAGGAAGTTACCGGCGTAGGAGAGATCGTTACGTGGGTATACGAACGGCTGCCCGATGGAATATTTGTAGCACATCGCTGCCATGGTTGGCATTTTGGACAGCAGGCGGAAAGCGGCGATTTCACGGTGACGCGCGTTGTTTACGTCCAGCGAGTCATGATAGAACGCTGCCAGCGCTCCGGTTACACCGCACATAACGGCCATCGGGTGAGAGTCGCGGCGGAAACCGTGGAACAGACGGGTGATCTGCTCGTGGATCATGGTATGGCGAGTGACTGTGGTTTTGAACTCGTCGTACTCTTCCTGCGTCGGTTTTTCGCCGTACAGCAGGATATAACACACTTCCAGATAGTTGGACTCGGTCGCCAGTTGGTCAATCGGGAAGCCGCGATGCAGCAAAACACCTTCGTCACCGTCGATGAAAGTAATTTTGGATTCGCAGGATGCGGTAGAGGTGAAACCTGGGTCAAAAGTAAACATCCCTTTTGAGCCAAGGCTACGAATATCAATAACATCTTGACCGAGCGTACCTTTCAGCACATCCAGTTCAATAGCAGCGTCACCATTTAGAGTGAGTTTTGCTTTAGTATCAGCCATTTACGGTCTCCTTAGCGCCTTATTGCTTAAGACTGCCGGAACTTAAATTTGCCTTCGTGCATCAATAAACCGTTACCAGTTTGTTATTTGGCTCGCCGCTCTGCGAAAGAGGGGATGACCTGGGTACAGAGCTATGGGCGCTTGCAGGTAAAACGGTCTTTTCATGGCGAATAAACTGCAAATCAAGAACTTAGCAATCCGAATTATTTAACCTGTCTATCACTAATAACTGTCCTGAAGGTATTGGTCAATACTTCCACACTGTTACATAACTAAATCTCCGGTGAAAGAGTGACCCCATAACTTTTACGCATTATATGCTTTTTCTGGTGTCGTTTGTAACAACTTTGTTTAATGATTGTCAAATCAGATGATTAAAAATTAAAATAATGTTGTTATCGTGACCTATGTCACTGTTCGGGATAAAACCCGACAAACTATATGTAGGTTAATTGTAATGATTTTGTGAACGTCCTATACTGCCGCCAGGTCTCCGGAATACCCTGCAATCCCGAGCCAACCAGCGTTGTAACGTGTCGTTTTAGCATCTGGAAGCAGTGTTTTATATGACGCGTAGTTATAGTAAGGACGCTGTCTGACCCGCACGCAGACCGGAGGAAGGAAATCCCGTCGTCTTTCAGGCTACAGGTGTCTTCATCTTCTGTACCCGAAGTCTAAAGGGAATAATAAGAACAGCATGTGGGCGTTATTCATGATAAGAAATGTGAAAAAACAAAGACCTGTCAATCTGGATCTGCAAACGATCCGGTTCCCAATCACGGCGATAGCGTCCATTCTCCATCGCGTATCCGGAGTGATCACCTTCGTGGCGGTCGGGATTCTGTTGTGGTTATTGGGTACCAGCCTTTCCTCCCCTGAAGGTTTCCTCACCGCGTCATCCATTATGAATAACTTCTTTGTGGAGTTAATTCTGTGGGGGATCCTGATTGCGCTGGCATATCACGCCGTAATGGGCATTCGCCATCTGTTGATGGATTTTGGCTATATCGAAGAAACCCTCGAAGCAGGGACACGCTCCGCCAAAATTTGTTTCGTTATCATTGTCGTGCTTTCACTTCTCGCAGGAGTCCTCGTATGGTAAGCAACGCCTCCGCATTAGGACGCAACGGCGTACATGACTTCATTCTGGTCCGTGCTACCGCTATCGTTCTGACGTTATACATCATCTATATGGTCGGTTTCTTCGCCACCAGCGGCGAGCTGACGTATGAAGTCTGGACCGGTTTCTTCTCATCGGCATTCACCAAAGTCTTCACCCTGCTGGCACTTTTCTCCATCTTGATTCATGCCTGGATCGGCATGTGGCAGGTGTTGACCGACTACGTTAAACCTCTGGCTGTGCGCCTGATTCTGCAACTGGCTATCGTTGTTGCGCTGGTGGTTTACGTCATTTATGGATTTGTTGTGGTGTGGGGTGTGTAATGAAACTGCCAGTCAGAGAATTTGATGCTGTTGTGATTGGTGCCGGCGGCGCAGGTATGCGCGCGGCGCTGCAAATTTCCCAGAGCGGTCAGACCTGTGCGCTGCTCTCCAAAGTGTTCCCAACCCGTTCCCATACCGTATCCGCGCAGGGTGGCATCACCGTTGCGCTCGGTAATACCCATGAAGATAACTGGGAATGGCACATGTACGACACCGTTAAAGGGTCGGACTACATTGGTGACCAGGACGCTATTGAATATATGTGTAAAACCGGTCCGGAAGCGATTCTGGAGCTGGACCACATGGGGCTGCCGTTCTCTCGCCTCGACAATGGCACAATTTATCAACGTCCGTTTGGCGGCCAGTCGAAGAACTTCGGCGGCGAGCAGGCGGCTCGTACTGCGGCAGCGGCCGACCGTACCGGTCATGCGCTGTTGCACACGCTGTATCAGCAGAACCTGAAAAACCATACCACCATCTTCTCCGAGTGGTATGCGCTGGACCTGGTGAAAAACGCCGATGGCGCAGTTGTCGGTTGTACCGCGCTGTGTATCGAAACCGGTGAAGTGGTTTACTTCAAAGCCCGCGCGACTGTGCTGGCCACCGGCGGTGCTGGCCGTATTTATCAGTCCACTACTAATGCCCACATCAATACCGGTGACGGTGTTGGTATGGCTATCCGCGCTGGCGTGCCGGTGCAGGATATGGAGATGTGGCAGTTCCACCCAACCGGTATCGCCGGTGCAGGCGTTCTGGTAACAGAAGGCTGCCGTGGTGAAGGTGGCTACCTGCTGAACAAACACGGCGAGCGCTTCATGGAGCGTTATGCCCCGAATGCGAAAGACCTGGCGGGTCGTGACGTGGTGGCGCGTTCCATCATGATCGAAATTCGCGAAGGTCGCGGCTGCGACGGCCCGTGGGGTCCGCACGCCAAACTGAAACTCGACCACCTGGGTAAAGAAGTGCTGGAATCCCGTCTGCCGGGTATTCTCGAACTGTCCCGTACCTTTGCTCACGTTGACCCGGTCAAAGAGCCGATTCCGGTTATCCCAACCTGCCACTATATGATGGGCGGTATTCCGACCAAAGTAACTGGCCAGGCGTTGACCGTGAATGAGCAGGGCGAAGATGTGGTGATCCCTGGGCTGTTTGCCGTCGGCGAAATCGCCTGCGTATCGGTTCACGGCGCCAACCGTCTGGGCGGCAACTCGCTGCTGGACCTGGTAGTATTTGGTCGTGCGGTTGGTCTGCATCTGCAGGAATCCATCGCTGAGCAGGGTGACCTGCTGGATGCGACCGAAGATGAAATCGACGCTTCTCTGGCGCGTCTGAACCGCTGGAACGGTAACCGTAACGGTGAAGACCCGGTGGCGATTCGCAAAGCGCTGCAAGAATGTATGCAGCATAACTTCTCGGTATTCCGCGAAGGCGATGCGATGGCGAAAGGTCTGGAAGAGCTGAAAGCGATCCGCGAACGCCTGAAAAATGCCCGTCTGGACGATACCTCCAGCGAGTTCAACACCCAGCGCGTTGAGTGTCTGGAGTTGGATAACCTGATGGAGACCGCGTACGCCACTGCAGTATCTGCAAACTTCCGTACCGAAAGCCGTGGCGCGCATAGCCGCTTCGACTTCCCGGAACGTGATGATGAAAACTGGCTGTGCCATTCCCTGTACCTGCCAGAGTCGGAATCCATGACGCGACGTCAAGTCAATATGGAACCGAAGCTGCGCCCGGCATTCCCGCCGAAGATTCGTACTTATTAATGCGGAGACAGGACAATGAAACTCGAGTTTTCAGTTTATCGCTATAACCCGGATGTTGACGACGCTCCGCGCATGCAGGATTACACCCTGGAGGCGGAAGAAGGGCGCGACATGATGCTGCTGGATGCATTGATGCAGCTGAAAGAAAAAGATCCGTCGCTGTCGTTTCGTCGCTCCTGCCGTGAAGGGGTTTGTGGCTCCGACGGTCTGAACATGAACGGCAAAAATGGACTGGCCTGTATCACTCCTATTTCTGCGCTGAATCAGCCGGGCAAAAAAATTGTCATTCGCCCGCTGCCGGGTTTACCGGTTGTGCGCGATTTGGTGGTAGACATGGGGCAATTCTACGCACAGTATGAGAAGATTAAGCCTTACTTGTTGAATAATGGGAAAAATCCGCCAGCTCGTGAGCATTTACAAATGCCAGAGCAGCGTGAGAAGCTCGATGGGCTGTATGAATGTATTTTGTGTGCATGCTGCTCAACGTCCTGCCCATCATTCTGGTGGAACCCGGACAAATTTATTGGCCCGGCAGGCCTGCTGGCAGCGTATCGCTTCTTAATTGATAGCCGCGATACCGAGACCGACAGCCGCCTGGAAGGTTTAAGTGACGCTTTCAGCGTATTCCGCTGCCATAGCATCATGAACTGCGTCAGCGTATGTCCGAAAGGACTGAACCCGACGCGCGCCATCGGCCATATTAAGTCGATGCTGCTCAAACGTAGTGCGTAAGTAGTTGTAGTGGTTGCCGGATGGCGACGTAGCGTCTTATCCGGCCTACGGGTTACGTACCTTGTAGGCCTGATTAGCGAAGCGCCATCAGGCAATTTAAGTGCAGGAAACCTCTAAAAACTGCCACATTATTAGACAGTTTTTAAAGGTTCCTTAGCGGACGCAGATGACACGACAGTCCGCAACAAGTGAACCCCGGCACGCACATCGGTGTGCGTGGTAGTATCCACGGCGAAGTAAGCATACAAATGCTTAAGGGATCACGATGCAGAACAGCGCTTTGAAAGCCTGGTTGGACTCTTCTTACCTCTCTGGTTCTAACCAGAGCTGGATAGAACAGCTCTATGAAGACTTCTTAACCGACCCTGACTCGGTAGATGCTAACTGGCGTTCGACGTTCCAGCAGTTACCTGGTACCGGAGTCAAACCGGATCAACTTCACTCAAAAACACGTGATTATTTCCGTCGACAGGCGTTGATTACCCCACGTTACTCTTCTTCTATTTCCGACCCTGATGCCAATGTGAAGCAGGTTAAAGTCCTGCAGCTCATTAACGCCTATCGTTTCCGCGGTCATCAGCATGCGAATCTTGATCCGCTGGGACTGTGGCAGCAAGAAAATGTGGCCGATCTGGACCCGTCTTTCCACGATCTGACCGATGCGGATTTCCAGGAAAGCTTTAACGTAGGTTCTTTTGCCGGCGGCAAAGACACGATGAAGCTGAGCGACCTGGTTGTTGCGCTGAAACAAACCTACTGCGGCTCAATTGGCGCCGAGTATATGCACATCACCAGCACTGAAGAAAAACGTTGGCTTCAGCAGCGTATCGAGTCTGGCCGTGCCGCATTCAGTAGCGAAGAGAAGAAACGTTTCCTCAGTGAACTGACCGCAGCAGAAGGTCTGGAACGCTACCTGGGCGCTAAGTTCCCGGGCGCGAAACGCTTCTCGCTGGAAGGCGGCGATGCGTTAATCCCAATGCTCAAAGAGATGATCCGCCACGCCGGTAACAGCGGTACCCGTGAAGTGGTGCTGGGCATGGCGCACCGTGGTCGTCTGAACGTTCTGGTTAACGTACTGGGCAAACGCCCGCAGGAACTGTTCGACGAATTTGCGGGCAAACATAAAGAACACCTCGGCACCGGTGACGTGAAGTACCACATGGGCTTCTCATCAGATATCGAAACCGAAGGCGGTCTGGTGCACCTGGCGCTGGCGTTTAACCCGTCGCACCTGGAAATCGTTAGCCCGGTGGTTATCGGTTCCGTACGTGCGCGTCTGGATCGTCTGGACGAGCCGAGCAGCAATAAAGTCCTGCCAATCACCATTCACGGTGATGCGGCAGTTACCGGGCAGGGCGTGGTTCAGGAAACCCTGAACATGTCGAAAGCGCGTGGTTACGAAGTGGGCGGTACCGTTCGCATCGTTATCAACAACCAGGTGGGCTTCACTACGTCTAACCCGCTGGATGCGCGTTCTACACCGTACTGTACCGACATCGGTAAGATGGTTCAGGCGCCGATTTTCCACGTGAACGCGGATGACCCGGAAGCGGTCGCTTTCGTGACCCGCCTGGCGCTGGATTTCCGTAATACCTTTAAACGCGATGTCTTTATCGATCTGGTGTGCTACCGCCGTCACGGCCACAACGAAGCCGACGAGCCGAGCGCAACCCAGCCGCTGATGTATCAGAAAATCAAAAAGCATCCGACCCCGCGCAAAATCTACGCTGATAAGCTGGAAGCGGACAAGGTCGCCACGCTGGAAGATGCGACCGAGATGGTCAATCTGTACCGTGACGCGCTGGATGCTGGCGAATGCGTAGTGAAAGAGTGGCGTCCAATGAACATGCACTCCTTCACCTGGTCGCCGTACCTCAACCACGAATGGGATGAAAACTACCCGAACAAAGTTGAGATGAAGCGTCTGCAGGAGCTGGCAAAACGCATCAGCACTGTACCTGAAGCGGTTGAAATGCAGTCGCGTGTTGCCAAGATTTACGGCGACCGTCAGGCCATGGCCGCAGGCGAGAAGCTGTTTGACTGGGGTGGTGCAGAGAATCTGGCTTACGCCACGCTGGTTGACGAAGGCATTCCGGTCCGTCTGTCGGGTGAAGACTCCGGTCGCGGAACCTTCTTCCACCGTCACGCGGTGATTCATAACCAGGCGAACGGTTCAACCTACACTCCGCTGCAGCATGTGCATAACGGACAGGGCACCTTCCGCGTATGGGACTCCGTGCTGTCTGAAGAAGCCGTGCTGGCGTTCGAGTACGGTTATGCCACAGCAGAACCGCGCACGCTAACCATCTGGGAAGCACAGTTCGGTGACTTCGCTAACGGTGCACAGGTCGTTATCGACCAGTTCATCTCTTCCGGCGAGCAGAAATGGGGCCGTATGTGTGGTCTGGTTATGCTGCTGCCGCACGGCTATGAAGGTCAGGGTCCGGAGCACTCCTCCGCGCGTCTGGAACGTTATCTGCAACTTTGCGCTGAGCAAAACATGCAGGTTTGCGTCCCGTCTACCCCGGCGCAGGTTTACCACATGCTGCGTCGTCAGGCGCTGCGCGGTATGCGTCGTCCGCTGGTGGTGATGTCACCGAAGTCGCTGCTGCGTCATCCGCTGGCGGTGTCTACGCTGGACGAACTGGCAAATGGTACTTTCCTGCCAGCCATTGGCGAAGTAGATGAACTTGATCCTAAAGGCGTGAAGCGTGTCGTGATGTGTTCTGGTAAGGTTTATTACGACCTGCTGGAGCAACGCCGCAAGAACGACCAAAAAGATGTCGCCATTGTGCGCATCGAACAGCTCTATCCGTTCCCGCATAAAGCGGTGCAGGAAGCGCTGAAACCATTTGCTCACGTACATGATTTTGTCTGGTGCCAGGAAGAGCCGCTCAACCAGGGCGCATGGTACTGCAGCCAGCATCATTTCCGTGAAGTAATTCCATTTGGGTCAGCTCTGCGTTATGCAGGTCGCCCGGCCTCTGCCTCTCCGGCAGTAGGGTATATGTCCGTTCACCAGAAGCAGCAACAAGATCTGGTAAATGACGCGCTGAACGTCGATTAAATAAAGGATAAATAATGAGTAGCGTAGATATTCTTGTTCCCGACCTGCCTGAATCCGTAGCGGATGCAACGGTTGCAACCTGGCACAAAAAACCGGGCGATGCAGTACGTCGTGATGAAGTACTGGTAGAAATCGAAACTGACAAAGTGGTACTGGAAGTACCGGCATCAGCGGACGGTATTCTTGATGCGGTTCTGGAAGATGAAGGGACAACCGTCACTTCTCGCCAGATCCTCGGTCGCCTGCGTGAAGGCAACAGCACCGGTAAAGAAACCAGTGCTAAGTCTGAAGAGAAAGATTCTACTCCGGCACAGCGCCAGCAGGCGTCTCTTGCTGAGCAGAACAACGATGCCCTGAGCCCGGCGATCCGTCGCCTGCTGGGTGAGCATAACCTCGAAGCCAGCGCTATCAACGGCACCGGTGTCGGCGGTCGTATCACCCGTGAAGATGTTGAAAAACATCTGGCGAAAGCTCCGGCTGCGAAAGCCGAAGCAAAAGCGCCGGCTGCAGCACCTGCACCGCAGGCTCAACTGGGCGCGCGTGGCGAAAAACGTGTTCCGATGACCCGTCTGCGCAAACGCGTAGCCGAGCGTCTGCTGGAAGCGAAAAATTCTACCGCCATGCTGACCACGTTCAACGAAGTCAACATGAAGCCAATCATGGACCTGCGTAAGCAATACGGGGATGCGTTCGAGAAACGCCACGGTATCCGTCTGGGCTTTATGTCTTTCTACGTGAAAGCGGTTGTTGAAGCGCTGAAACGCTATCCGGAAGTGAACGCGTCCATCGACGGCGATGACGTGGTTTACCACAACTACTTTGATGTCAGCATGGCGGTCTCCACGCCGCGTGGCCTGGTCACGCCGGTCCTGCGTGATGTGGATCTGCTGGGTATGGCTGACATTGAGAAGAATATTAAAGAACTGGCAGTTAAAGGTCGCGACGGCAAGTTGACGGTCGAAGATCTGACGGGTGGTAACTTCACCATCACTAACGGTGGTGTGTTCGGTTCCCTGATGTCCACGCCGATCATCAACCCACCGCAGAGCGCCATCCTGGGTATGCATGCCATCAAAGATCGTCCGATGGCGGTAGACGGCAAGGTTGAAATCCTGCCGATGATGTATCTGGCGCTGTCTTATGACCACCGTCTGATCGATGGTCGTGAGTCAGTAGGCTTCCTGGTAACCATTAAAGAGTTGCTGGAAGATCCAACGCGTCTGCTGCTGGACGTGTAGTTAATAAGAGTATCACCTGCCCCGTAGGTCTGGACGCTTATCAGACCTACGGGTAA
>NZ_SZWU01000015.1:493659-521125 GCF_005280935.1 Citrobacter sp. wls757
ACCTGAAGGATGGACAGAACACATGAACTTACATGAATATCAGGCAAAACAACTTTTTGCCCGCTATGGCTTACCGGCACCGGTGGGTTATGCCTGTACTACTCCGCGTGAAGCCGAAGAAGCTGCATCTAAAATCGGCGCTGGCCCGTGGGTAGTGAAATGTCAGGTTCACGCTGGTGGCCGTGGTAAAGCGGGCGGTGTGAAGGTGGTAAACAGCAAAGAAGACATTCGCGCTTTTGCTGAACACTGGCTGGGTAAACGTCTGGTCACTTACCAGACAGATGCTCATGGCCAACCGGTAAATCAGATTCTGGTTGAAGCCGCGACCGACATTGGTAAAGAACTTTACCTCGGCGCAGTTGTTGACCGTAGCTCCCGTCGCGTGGTCTTCATGGCCTCTACCGAAGGCGGCGTGGAAATCGAAAAAGTAGCGGAAGAAACCCCGCACCTGATCCACAAAGTGGCGCTCGATCCGCTGGCAGGCCCGATGCCTTACCAGGGTCGTGAGCTGGCGTTCAAACTGGGTCTGGAAGGTAAACAGGTTCAGCAGTTCACCAAGATCTTCATGGGTCTGGCGACTATCTTCCTGGAGCGCGATCTGGCGCTGATCGAAATCAACCCGCTGGTTGTGACCAAACAGGGTGATCTGATCTGCCTCGACGGCAAACTGGGCGCTGACGGCAACGCACTGTTCCGCCAGGCTGACCTGCGCGAAATGCGCGACCAGTCTCAGGAAGATCCGCGTGAAGCGCAGGCTGCACAGTGGGAACTGAACTACGTCGCACTGGACGGTAACATCGGTTGTATGGTTAACGGTGCGGGCCTGGCAATGGGCACCATGGACATCGTTAAGCTGCACGGCGGCGAACCGGCTAACTTCCTCGACGTTGGCGGCGGTGCGACCAAAGAGCGTGTAACCGAAGCGTTCAAAATTATCCTCTCTGATGACAATGTTAAAGCCGTACTGGTTAACATCTTCGGCGGTATCGTACGTTGCGACCTGATCGCTGACGGTATCATCGGCGCGGTAGCAGAAGTAGGTGTAAACGTTCCGGTCGTGGTACGTCTGGAAGGTAACAACGCTGAACTCGGCGCGAAAAAACTGGCTGATAGCGGCCTGAATATTATTGCAGCGAAAAGTCTGACGGATGCAGCTCAGCAGGTTGTTGCCGCAGTGGAGGGGAAATAATGTCAGTTTTAATTAATAAAGATACCAAGGTTATCTGCCAGGGCTTCACCGGTAGCCAGGGGACATTCCACTCCGAACAAGCGATCGCTTACGGTACGCAAATGGTCGGTGGCGTTACGCCGGGCAAAGGCGGCACCACGCATCTGGGTCTGCCAGTGTTCAACACCGTACGTGAAGCGGTAGAAGCGACCGGCGCAACCGCCACCGTTATCTATGTTCCGGCACCGTTCTGCAAAGATTCAATTCTGGAAGCAATCGATGCAGGCATCAAGCTTATCATCACCATCACCGAAGGTATCCCAACGCTGGATATGCTGACCGTGAAAGTGAAGCTGGATGAAGCTGGCGTACGCATGATCGGCCCGAACTGCCCAGGCGTTATCACTCCGGGTGAATGTAAAATCGGTATCATGCCGGGCCACATCCACAAGCCGGGTAAAGTGGGTATCGTTTCCCGTTCAGGTACCCTGACCTATGAAGCGGTTAAGCAGACCACCGACTATGGTTTCGGCCAGTCTACCTGTGTGGGCATCGGTGGCGACCCGATCCCTGGCTCTAACTTCATCGACATCCTGAAGCTGTTCCAGGAAGATCCGCAGACTGAAGCGATCGTCATGATCGGTGAGATCGGCGGTAGCGCGGAAGAAGAAGCGGCTGCTTACATCAAAGATCATGTAACCAAGCCAGTTGTAGGTTACATCGCGGGCGTGACTGCGCCGAAAGGTAAGCGTATGGGTCACGCGGGTGCGATCATCGCGGGTGGGAAAGGTACAGCGGATGAGAAATTCGCTGCGCTGGAAGCCGCAGGCGTGAAAACTGTCCGTAGCCTGGCCGATATCGGCGAAGCGCTGAAAACCGTTATTAAGTAAGAAATAAAAAAACAGCCCTGACTCTCTGCATAGTCAAGGGCTGGTCCCATTTCGACATGGTTGGCCATCTGATGATGGCCTTTTTTATGCCTGCAATTCATCTTTTGTCTGTGTGTTATTTTTATAACCTGCTTAAAGCTATACGATTTTTCTTCTGTAGGTAATAACCATCATGGCATCCAATATTTATCTTGCCAATTGATCATAATCATCTGCATAAATGAGATTATTTTTTGCGGTGAGCATCATTCTTTCTCTTGATTAAATTCTGCATATTACCGGCTTTAATTTCATTAATGCCGGAGGATACCGTGTCGTTGAAAATCCAGGATGATTATCTACAACGTTTTTTCTCGATAGCAAAAGTATTCTCCAGTGCGACTGGATTAGCCACGGTTGTGGTTGATGTAAACGGAAAAACTCTCTCGGATTGCCATAACTTTAATTCGTTCTGCACATTAATGCGGGCGGATGAACGCTATTGTACGAGTTGCCAAAAGTGTGACAAATATTGTGCTTTTGAAGGTTTAAAACACCTTAAACCCAGAATACTCAGCTGCCACGCAGGGCTAAGTCTGTTTTCTATGCCATTAATTCGCGATGGGCATCTGTACGGTTTTATGCTCTGTGGGCAGGTGCGGGCAAAATATCAGGAATATAAAACTATCGTTATTGATAATGAATGTTCATGGATGGATGAACCAAAAATAAAAGCTGAATGGAGTCAGGTGGCGGTAGTCGATAATAATACGCTGGTGGCATCAGCTAATTTATTAAATTTTATTGTTGATAATTTTGAGACAGAACAGCAACAACCTGATGAGTTTGTTATCCCGTCGACCAGTTACATGCGTCATTATTTTACAGAGCCTTCCCGACACGAGAAAAAGCTTCTGGCAGCGTTGCGTTATATTGATGAGAATTTATATAGTGAATTATCCCTGGAATCCGTAGCAGCTCACGTTTGCTTAAGCGCAAACTATTTCAGCCGTTTTTTTAAGAAACGGCAGGGCGTTAACTTTAAAACCTGGGTGAATCAGAAAAAAATGCAAAAAGCGGGGGAGTTATTGCACGATCCCGTTCATTCAATAGACAGCATTGCCCGGAAACTCCAATACGCACAAACCAGTTACTTTTGCCGTGTTTTCCGGGCGGCGCATCAAACGTCGCCCCAGTCTTTTCGTCATGCCAGACTGTCACAGTAAAGGTTTTCCGGCAGCGTGATGGCTTCAGGGATAAAAGAGAGCCGATCGCTCAGGGTTACCACATCACCAATCACTATCAGCGCAGGGGGGAGGATGTTAGCTTCCTGCGCCTTGCTCAGTAGTGAACCGAGCGTACAGGTCAGTCGGCGTTGGTTATCGCGGGTGGCGGACATAATTAGCGCTGCAGGCGTATCTGCTGATTTTCCACCCATCAATAATTCCTCACAGATAAACGCCAGATTGGCGATACCCATGACGATAACCAGCGTACCATTCAGTTTCGCCAGTTGACGCCAGTCCTGCTGTTGGTTGCCCTCCCGCGTATGGCCGGTTACCACGTGAAATCCCGAGGCGAAATCGCGGTGTGTTACCGGAATCCCGGCATAGGTCAGGCCACCAATGGTTGAGCTAATACCCGGCACCACTTCAAACGGGATGCCCGTCTCGACGAGATCTTCAACTTCTTCAGCCCCACGTCCAAAAACATACGGATCGCCGCCTTTCAGACGCACAATATTATTGTGCGTTTGGGCATACTGGACAAGCAGTGCATTGATTTCATCCTGCGGTACACAATGGAAACCCGGGTTTTTGCCGACATTGATAAGCAGACAATCAGGTAATGCCCATTCCAAAATTTTAGGATTGACCAGCCGATCGTAAATAATGACATCAGCCTGTTTAATGCACATCATTGCTTTGAGGGTAAGTAATGAAATATCACCGGGACCTGCCCCAACGAGCCAGACCTTTCCGAAAGTTTTCACATTGTGTCCTTTATCACATCGATCAAAAAAAGGCAGAAACCACATCAAGGAATGATAAAAAGCAGTCGTTTGCCCGTAAGTTATAACGTGAAATTATCCAAAATTATCGCACTGATAATATTGATTAATCTCGCAAAGTTTTTTCTGCAATAAACAAGATAACTTGAAAAATTATTAAGAACTTATTGGCACCATTTGCTTAGGTTTAACCTTATTTAAATTGTGTTTATTGCTGCTCTTGAGTATTATTGGTTAATATTTATCCGCCATCAGTGTGAGTAAATCATGGATTGGATCAATGACATTAATGGATGAAATAAAATATAACTCTCGGTGCTTATCTGGGTAGCTTGAATTATTTTTTATAAATTAAACTATTTTTGTACGCTGCATATGGAAGAGGTTATGAGAGGAAAAATACCCAAGACGGAGTTGCTGGTAACTTTTGAAGTTGTTGCGCGTCACGAAAGTTATACCCGGGCAGCTGAAGAGCTGGCTTTGACACAAAGTGCTGTTTTCCGCCAGGTAAATGCACTGGAGGATTTTCTCAATACCGCGCTATTTAATCATGCCAAAAAACGCATTTTCTTAAATGCGGCCGGCAAACACTATTTAAGTATCGTTAAAGAAACGTTAAATAAACTTGAACGAGATACGACGACGATAATGACCTGGCAGCCGACGGTACAGGTTATTGAGCTGGCGGTGAATCCGACGTTCAGCACGCACTGGCTGATCCCAAACCTGCGTGAGTTTAACAAACTTAATCCTGATATTATCGTGAACATTCATTCCCTGGCGAATATTGGTGATTTTCTCAATCGAGAGTATGACGCGGCAATCATGCGCGAAGACTTTTATTCTCCATGGTCAGGGGTTGAGTACCTGTTTGAAGAGGAAATTCTGCCGGTTTGCAGCCGCTGTTTGCTGGCCGAACCGGAACGAAAACTGGCGGTGAACGAATTACTAAACGAATTTCCGCTCTTGCACCAAAGCACGCGCATCAAAGGGTGGCAGGAGTGGTTTGCGCTGTCAGATGTCAGCAGTCCGCTGGTGAATAAAGGTCCGAGATTTGATTTGTTATCGATGCTGATCGCGGCGGTCCGTTCTAATCTGGGCGTTGCGCTGCTCCCACGTTTTGCCATTCAGCACGATCTGGACAGCGGTGATATGGTCATTCCTTGCGATGTTCCAATGCGTACCGGGAATCGATTTATTATGACGTGGCGTGAAGAGAAATCGGAATCCGAGCATTTACAGATTTTCCGTAACTGGTTGCTCAGTAAGTCCGTGGTATCGGCTGCCTGAAGGTGGCTTGCGCCTTATCAGGCCTACAACGATGGGTAGGCCGGATAAGACGCGTTTGCATCGTTATCCGGCCAAAAAACGGCTACCAGTCGATCCCAATCTGTGCCTGAATACCGCGGTCAAACGCGTGTTTGACCGGGCGAATTTCACTGACCGTATCGGCCAGTTCCAGTAACAGCGTATGGCATCCGCGTCCTGTGACGATAACGCTCTGACCGGCAGGACGATTTTCGATGGCGCTGATAACCTCTTGCGTATCCAGATAGTGGTAAGCAAGCATGTAGGTGAGTTCATCCAGCACCACTAGATCGTAATGCGCATCAGCCAGCATGCGCTTACTTTCCTGCCAGACAACCGTTGCCGCCTCGATATCTGCTTGCCGATTTTGGGTTTCCCAGGTAAATCCGGTACCCATAATATGGAACTCGACGCCGAGAGGTTGCAGCGTGTTGTACTCGCCATTATCCCACTGGCCCTTAATAAACTGCGCGATGCCAACGGTTTTTCCGTGACCCACTGCGCGCGTTGCTGTGCCAAAGGCTGCGGTGGATTTTCCTTTTCCGTTGCCGGTGAAGACAATCAGGATCCCTTTCTTCTCCGTTGCCGCCGCTACGCGGGTATCAACCTGCTCTTTCAGCTTCTGCTGACGCTGACGGTGTCTGTCGTTATTGGCGCGCGCTTCCATGGAAACTCCTTAATGCCCTGCCGGACAAGTTGCGCAGCGATGCTGCTGCTCGAACTGGCTAAAGAAGTTATTGCCTTTGTCATCCACTAATACGAAGGCCGGCATATTTTTAACTTCCATCATCCATACGGCTTCCATTCCCAGTTCGGGATATTCAAGGCACTGCAGGCTTTTCACGTACTGCTGCGCCAGCAGGGCTGCTGCACCGCCAATGCTGCCGAGGCTAAATCCACCGTGTTTGTGACAGGCATCAGTGACCTGCTGGCTGCGGTTACCCTTGGTGAGCATAATGAGGCTGCCGCCTTGTGCCTGGAAAGCATCGACATACCCATCCATGCGCCCGCCGGTGGTGGGCCCCATCGAGCCACAAGCCTGATTTTCTGGGGTTTTGGCGGGACCCGCGTAGTAAACGATATGTTTTTTCATGTATTCCGGCATCGGTTCGCCGTTATCCAGTCGTGCTTTGATGTTCGCGTGGGCGATATCGCGAGCGACAACAATCGGGCCGCTTAACGACAGGCGTGTACCAATGGGCAGAGCGGAAAGGTCATGCAGGATGTCACGCAGCGGACGGTTCAGATCCAGTTGTACGGTCTGGGCACCGTTTTCTACTCGCTGTGAATCAGGAATGAATTTGCCCGGATTATGCTCGAGTTTCTCCAGCCAGATACCGTGTTTATTAATTTTGGCCTTAATGTTACGGTCGGCAGAGCAGGAGAGGGCCATCGCGATTGGGCAGGAGCCGCCGTGGCGCGGTAAGCGAATTACGCGGATATCGTGGGCAAAGTATTTGCCGCCAAACTGCGCCCCGATGCCAAACTCGCGGCTGGCATTGAGCAACTCGGCTTCCAGCGCCGTATCACGGAACGCCTGGCCCAGCTCGTTCCCGCTGGTGGGTAGATTATCGTAATATTTGGTTGAAGCCAGTTTGGCGACTTTCAGCGCCTGGTCGGCGGATAAGCCCCCAACCACAAAAGCGATGTGATACGGCGGACAAGCGGCTGTACCCAGTGATTTCATTTTTTCGATCAGGAACGCAGTGAGTTTTTCCGGCTGTAGAATGGATTTGGTTTCCTGGTACAGCGCCGCTTTGTTAGCTGAGCCGCCACCTTTATTGACGAACAGGAAACGGTATTCGTTACCTGGGGTGGCGCTAATATCGATTTGTGCGGGCAGGTTGGTCTGGGTATTGACCTCGGTATACATATCCAGCGGGGCATTTTGCGAGTAACGCAGGTTGTTTTCGGTAAAGGTGGAATACACGCCTTTGCTTAATGCTTCTGCGTCATCGCCGCCGGTCCAGACATGTTGTCCTTTGCTGGCCACAATGGTTGCCGTCCCGGTATCCTGGCAGTTGGGCAGTACGCCTTTAGCTGAAACCTCTGCATTGCGCAGCAGCTGCAATGCGACGTACTTATCGTTACTGCTGGCCTGTGGGTCGTGCAAAATGCTGGCAATCTGTTTTAAATGTCCGGCGCGCAGGAAAAATGAAGCCTCATAAAACGCCTGCTGTGCTAACAAGGTTAACGCTTCCGGTGCAACCTTGATCACTTCCTCTCCGTCTAACTCCGTTACCGTAACGTGCTGGTTACTAAGTAATTCATACTCGGTACTATCTTTACTCTGAACAAAGAGTTCCTGCCAGACAAATGGTTTAGACATGTTTACTTCTCACCTCTTCGTGTTGTTTACCGAATGGCGCTTCGCTTATCCGGCCTACGATTAACGCATTGGTGTAGGTCGGATAAGCGAAGCGCCATCCGGCGTAAAGTTATTTGGCTAAAAAGACATTGGCTTTTGTCGCTTCGGCGACATATTCGATAGTTTTCTGGGCACGAACGCTGTTTCCGGCTTCATCAAGCGGCGGAGAATAGACCGCAATCGCATATTCGCCTGGGACAACGGCAACCATGCCGCCGCCGACGCCGCTTTTCGCCGGGATGCCAACGGTGTACAGCCATTTACCGCTACCGTCGTAAAGCCCGGCAATTGCCATTTCTGCCAGCACCTGCGGAACATATTTCTCATTCAGCAACTGTTTACCGTTGAACGGAGATTTGCCTTTGTTCGCGAGTACAGCACCCATTTTGGCCAGTTGCTCAACGGTGATATCCACCGAGCACTGGCGGGTATAAATTTCAACGGCTTCGTCAGTGTTGCCATAGAAGCTGTTATAGGATTCCATCAGTTTGGCCAGCGCCTGATTGTGCTGGTTGGTTTCCATTTCAGATTTGAAAACCGGTTCGTTCACGGTGAGAGTGGCATCGGCCCAGACGTTCAGGTTGTCGAGGATTTTGTTCCAACGATCGGTTTTGTCTTTGGCTTCGATCAGGCTAACGGTGCTCATGGCCCCGGCGTTTACCAGAGGGTTTTCAGGCGCGCCTTTGGTCAGTTCAACGGCTAAACCTGAGTTGAATGGCATACCGGTGGCATTGGCGCCAAGTTTATCCAGCACTACCTGAGGACCGTGCTGCTCCATGGCGAGCGCCATGGTGAACACTTTACTCAGGGATTCCATAGGGAAAGGTTTGTTAACATCGCCAACCTGGTAGATCTTGCCGTCCACCGTCGCAATGGTGATGGCAAAATTTTTCGGGCTATAGGTCGCCAGAGCAGGGATGTAGTCGGCGACTTTTCCATCGTTGTTACTTTTGTACTTCTGATGAGCCTGTTCTATCAGCTTGGCGTAGTCGGGCGTGGTTTGCGCGAATGTGGTTGCGCTAAACAAGACGCTGAAAGAAAAGAGACTCACGCCGAGAATTGTTTTATTCATTATGCATTCCTGTTGGTGTGCTCATCTTGGTGCCGGATGGCGGCGTACCGCCTTATCCGGCCTACGGATGGTTAAACGTTATGTAGGCCGGATAAGCGCGAGCGCCATCCGGCAATGGCGTTGTGTCAGGACATGGCAACTTCTGACGGTTCGGTAACCGGACGTTCCTGCTCCGGGGACTTCACTGGTGCAGAGCCACGGCAACCCTGGCCGTAGTGTTCGCCTTCCCAACGACCCACAATGGCAGCGCCCATGGCGTTACTCATAACGTTCGTGGCGGAACGACCCATATCGAGGAACGGATCGACACCCATCAGCAGAATCAGACCTGCTTCTGGAATGTTGAACTGGTTCAGGGTTGCAGCGATAACCACCATTGATGCGCGCGGTACGCCTGCCATTCCTTTTGAGGTCAGCATCAGGATTAACAGCATGGTGATTTGCTCGCCCATGCTCAGTTCGATGTTGCACGCCTGGGCAATAAAGACGGTGGCAAATGAGCAATAAGCCATGGAACCGACCAGGTTAAAGGAATAACCGATAGGCAGAACGAAGCTGGCAATTTTTGACGAAACACCGAATTTTTCCAGCTTGTCCAGCGTACCCGGGAAGGCGGCTTCAGAGCTTGAAGTGGTAAAGGCCAGCAGAGCGGGTTCGAGGATTGATTTCGTTAAACGCGCGATGCAAGGCCCGACGATCATCGTAGACAGGCCAATCAGGATCGCCCACAGCATACCCAGCGTCAGGTAGAACTCACCCATGAAGATCCCGGCGCTAACCATCACACCCAGACCACGTTCGGCAATCAGGCCTGAAATAGCGGCAAAAACGGTCAGTGGTGCAAACAACATGACGTAACCCGTCAGCTTCAGCATGACGTGCACCAGTGAATCCAGCACTTTCACGATAGGATCGGCTTTTTCACCAATCGCAGCGAGGCTGCAACCAAGGAAGATTGAGAACACGACGATCTGCAGAATTTCGTTACGCGCCATCGCATCGACAATACTGGTCGGTACCGCGTGTGAGATGAATACTTTCAGCGTGAATGGCTCTGACTTAACGGCGGCAACGGCTCCGACGTCATGTGGCACAAAGTTGATACCTGCGCCTGGCTGGAAGATATTAACGATAACCAGACCCAGTGCAATTGACACCAGAGAGGCGCAAATAAACAGGAAGAAGGTTTTCGAAAATATACGTCCCAGCGTTTTGGCATCGCCCATTTTGGCAATACCTACAACCAGAGTTGAAATAACCAATGGAGCGATAATCATTTTCACCATACGTAAGAATATGGTGGTGAAAATGGAAATATCTGCTGCATAAGATTTTGCTGTTTCAGCCGCGGCCATATTATTTATGGCCACCCCGGCAATCATGCCGAGTATCAGGCCTAATATGATCATCTTCGTTAAACTAATTTTCTTCATGTGTACTCCATCGGATAAAGGCTGGTAATTGGAATTGTGTAGGGTGGCGTGCGCCTGAACCTGGACAGCAGCTCAGACGCACGCCTGTTGTGACCAACCGCATGAATAATTCGAAGCACTGTGATACAGCTGAATTCTGTGCTCCAATGGTTGTTATTGTGTTTTTTTGTTACAAGTCGAACTCAATACTTAATAATGGAGCGTGTTGCTGCGCACCATAAACATCATTGTCACCGACATTGCCGGAAATAATATCCCGTGGCATGACGATTTTTACGGCATTCGCTGGATCGAACCAGACGATATTGTGAATAAATTCAGGCTCAACATTATATAAACCGGCAATAAGCTGTGGCGTTAATTGCTCGCAGGCTTTTACCCGCTGATAGTCTTCCCTTGTTTTAAATAAAATATCTAAAACCAGTTCGTACGGTCCGGCGTTTTTGGAACGAATTACTTGCGCCAGTGAACAAATTGAGTGTTTCATGCCTGAACTCCTTCTGGCGTCACCTGTTCAATGTGGAAATCAAAACGCAGCGCATCGCTCGCTTCAATCAGGTGATAGATCGAGAACTCATACACCGGTCCACTCTGAATATCAGATGGCGAGAACGGGAAGGCGAGGTTGCCCGCAGTCGCAATGCGATTTTCATAGCCGTAGTGCAGCAGGGTAGAGCGCACCAGCGAGCAAACACTGTTAGCGATATCCTGTGTTGGCGCAACGACATCCAGTAAAATTCCCAGTTCATGGCCCGCAGTTTTCATCGGCTCATGGTTGCCCATCACACCGTTCTTACCGTACAGGTGGAACGTCATGCGGATACTGTCGTCATTCAGTGAGAGGTTACGTGCAACGCTTGCCTGTACCTCTTCAAGAATCGTGTCAATCCCGGCAATCATAATCGGGTCACGTGTTCCGGCGATGGTCAGGCAACGGAAGCCAACCTGGCGTGCACCTTCCAGTTTCAACGCATACGGTGTTTCTTCATGGCGTGAACCGCTGACATACACTTCACCCTCGTTAACCTGGGTGAAAGTGCATGCCTTCAGGTTCAGCACACCGCCTGGCCCTGGCAGGAAGTACGGATCTGACTTCTCGTACAGAGTGTGCGCTGCTGCGGAAGTCTCGGTGAACTTACGCTTGGGATTGAACGCCTTCAGCGTAAAGCCGTTATCGTCAATGATTCCCATCGCACAATCTGAGCCGGAACCAGGGGTGGCGGCAATGGCTGCACACTCAAGGATCTTACCGCAATGAAGCGCCAGACCTTCATCAAAGCCCTGCATAATCGGCAGCGCGGCGAAGCAGGCCGGATCGTAGGCACGTCCGCCCAGGACCACCTGCGCACCGGCTTTCAGCGCACGCTGGAAAGGCTCGACGCCCATCTGCGCGACAATGTAGGTGCTCTCTTCAATGGCCTCGTGAGTCAGTTCAGGCACAAAATCGAGCGCGGTGATTTTGCCGTTATCCAGCGCCTGATGAACGATTTCTTTATCGACATCAGACGGAATCAGCGCCATTGAGAAAGACAGTTTTTCTTCCTGCGCGATCTCATGGATTATCTGGCGACACCACTCCAGATGCGGAGCTGCACCAGAACCACCGGCTGTGCCGATCACGACAGGGATGTTGTTCTTAACGCCTGCCACAATCATATAGCGCAGATCGCGTTTCACACCGGCCCTGTCAGTAAAGGGTTTACCTGCCCCCAGGTAGTGGGGGCCAGGATCGGAGGAACCTGCGTCAACAGCAATAAGATCCGGTGACTCTTCCATGGCTTTACGAAAACTTTCTTCCGGGAAGCCATAACCCAGGATAGCCGTAGGCGATAAGATCTTAAATGTGCGTGCCATCTCTTAATCCTTAGTTTGCAACAGCGCGATGGTGCGGTTCATTTCGTTAAACACGATGTTGAGACCTTCATCGAAACCCATACCCGGTTTGATCAGCATGCGCATTGGACGCGCGGCCAGCGCGACGTGTACGCAGGTACGAGCACTGATTTCCGTTTCGTTACAGGTACCGCCCTGATAGGCTTCCATTCCGTGTTTGTTGCAATACAGCACTGCATCAACGATGTTGTGAATACCGCCCAGGTCCGGGGTTTTAATCTGCACCATGTGGCAGCTGCCCGCGTCGGTGAAGTCCACGATGTCCTGATAGGTGTTACACCATTCATCCGCAACGATTTTCACGCCAGAACCCAGACGAGTCAGCTCCTGAGTGATCTCGGTTAACATGCGGATCTGATCCGGCTTGTTACCGGCATCAACCGGACCTTCAATGTACAGCGGCAGGCCTTGCGCTTCGGCTTCCAGGCTGGCGATGTATTCGGCGCAACGCACTGGATCCATATCGAAGATCAGACCGATGGTGCCGTAGACATCAATGTGCAGCGTCGGGTGATAGCTTTCGTTGGTGCGCAGGCTCAGGATGCGGTTAGACAACCAGCGGACGTACTCACGCAGTTTTTCACCTTTAAAGCCCAGCTTCTCTTCAACGTTATTGATCAGCGCATGCGGCAGGACATCCACACCTTTGAGGATCATCTTGTCGACGGCGATATAACGGTCGTCGCCGCTCTGACCAAATAACGGAATGGCTTCCGGGACGCATGGCAGTTGCCATTCATCACAAACCACTTCGGCTTTCAGACGACCGGTAGCCAGTGCCGCCGCGTCGAGCAGCGCCTGAGACAGACCATAACGTACGGCGGTATGCAGCAGATGGCCGTCAATACGCAGTTCGTCAAAGAAACGGGCGTTGGTCAGGAACGAATCAACGTCACGACCTTCCAGCAACGGCTTGATGTGGTCGTTGAGGAACGGAATGAAGTTTTCAGCCAGGAACAGCGGGTCACGACCGCCTGCACCTGAATATTGCACCGCTGCGCAATCGCCCACAGCCACCGCGCCGTTTTCCAGAATCAACTGTACGGAAACACATTCACCCGCCTGACGAACAGACGTAAATCCAGGCGTTACCGGATCGCCGGTATAGATAAACCCGTCATGACCGGCGCCGTTTTTGATGGCCTGCTGATCGTCAAAATAAAATGAGGAGTAGCCAGCTGTGAAAAGGGCCTGTTTAATTTTCATTATGGTCTTCCTATTAATTTACTGTGGGATACGGCGTTGATGTCATCAATGACCATCTGGAAAGAAGGCTTGCGACCTTCGAAATGTGCGCGCTCTGCAACGTAGTCGTGGTGCAGGGCGAGAATATCTTTCGGCAGCGGCACGGCACCGGCTTCAAGAATACGGATTGCGCCTGTGTTATCGCGAACAGGCAGGATCTTACCGGCGTTACAGGCGGCAGGAGCGAAAGGCACATCCAGCACGCCAGCTTCAAAGGCCAGCACCGTACCGCGCGCAATGTCGCCATTGCCCAGTTCGAAGACTTTCTTCAATACCGCGCGGACTTCGCTCTTAATCAGGTCAACTTCCTGCTCCACGGCAGCGCACTGCGGGAATTTCTGATCGCTGACCATGTTGAGCATCTGGCGTGACGCTTTCAGACCCTGGGCGTTAGCTGCCGCGGTTGGGATACCGAATGCTTCGTGCGGACTTTTGGTAATGACTTTTGTGGCACCAGACATACCGGCAACCGCTGCGCCCCAGGCGATAACGGAGAAGGCTTTTGCTTCATCTTCCGGGAATCCGCCCATCCACTGGTGGAAAACGGTGCTCAGCTCGTAATCGTCGAAGCCATGGTTATGGAAGTATTCGTGGGACAGTTCACGCAGTGCCTGAATAGCAGCGATATCCTGTGTCAGGCTACCGACCTGGCCGTAACCGACGGTAATAGACTTCACGCCCTGCTCCAGCGCCAGCAGACCTTCGATAATCGCGACTGAGTGGGACATGAACGGCGGGATCAGCGTGCCGGTCAGCGGACCAAACGGCTCACGGTTGATGCGAATGCCGTTCTCTTCGTACAGACCCATCAGACGGTCGCAGTACTGCCAGTCACGGATAGATTTTTCCAGGGTGACGCGTTTGGCGTAAGGGATGTTGTAGGAGATACCGCCGCCTTCGTAGCTGGTAAAGCCACTGGCCATGGCGATTTCTGCCAGCAGACGCGCATCTGGTGTACCGTGGCGAACCTGGATCGGTTTATCCAGCGATTCAGTCATACGACGGCAGGCAGCAACCCCGTGATTGACGACCGGTAAACCATTCAGCTTGGAAGTACCTGCTTCGATGGATTTTTGGATCCCGACAGCGGCTTCTTCATAGCGGTTCAGACGGGTATAGGCATCGATAGTACTTGGCAGGAGGTCGCACTCTTCCTGCAATGTTTTGAGCAGCGCAATATGCTCATCCATTAATGCCACACCTGCGCGCGGCTGGCTCAGAGTTTTACCTTCCTGATCGGCCTTCAGCAGGGCGAGGGAGAAACGCTTTTTCTCTGGAATTGATTGCTGGTACTTCACGCCATCTTCGAAGTTCTCAACGTCTTTGCCGGTTTCCCAGGTTTGTAACACCTGATGCCTTTCGGTCATGAATTCGTCGTGGGTCAATTTTTTATTTCGAAGTTCCATTCGTAGCTGCCTTAAGTTTTATAGGGTTAAACACTGAATGCTGGTGCGAGCAGCGGCTTGCGGGTACAGCCTGGCGACGTTTGCCAGTAGAGGGAGCAGGCCATTTGAATCGCGGTAATACTCAAACTGATTCGGTAACAGAATTCTTTTACCCTGGTCGTCCAGCTCCCTGTATTTGAGCCAGTTATGGATATCGAACTGGCTGGCGCGAGAGAGCCATCCCCCTGAACCGACGATTTTGCGTACGGTGGTGAGATCGCGACCCATCTGTAAATCCACATTACCCACGCAGGTGCAAACCTGCTTTTTAGTGCCCGCGTGGCGCTCAGCGGCATAGCCCACGCATAAACCTGCCAGCAGGGTGTCGAAATATTTCTCTTCCTCGCTGAGTGGCAGGTAATCCGGTTGCCCAACCAGGTGGCGTAGATAGCGGTAAAACGCTTCCTCGCGCTGTGGCTGCTGGGCGAAGATGACTTTCACCATATCCTGCGTGCTTTCTCCCACCACAACGGCGGAAACGCGCATTCCAAGGTCGCCTTCAACGGTACGTTTGACGAACGGTTCAGGAACACCATGCAGGACGGTATCGGGGGAGAGGGTATTCGCGCTGGCCGAATAGACATCCGTGGTGGCTCCGCCCATATCAATCAGCATGAATTCCTTCCATGCGCTGTCGTAATCGCTAATGGCTTTGACTAACTCATATACCGTCCATGGCGTCGGCATAGGCTCTTCGCCTGTTTCGCCGACGATAACGTCCAGACCTTTGCCTTTGACGATGCGTGACAAGAACACATCGCAAATCGCCTGGCGCGCGGCAAACGGATTCGGGTGATCGAGGTCTGGCAGAATGTTGTCTACCGTGGTCAGATCCTTATGTCCCAGAATCGTTTGTATTTCGTCCTGAATGTCCCGGTTTCCGGCGTAGATAATGGCGCAATCAAGCTTTGAGCCTGCCAGCGCGTGCGCATTCGCCAGGCCGTAACTTTCTTCGCCACCGTCTGTCCCGCCGGTAAACAACAGAATGTCTGGCGGTGATGATTCCAGCTCCTGGATGTCATGACGGTTCAGCTTGTACGAATAATATTGCGCGATTTTCGCTCCTGCCGAATGGGCGGTAACTTTTGCCGACTCCAGCGTAATGGAAGGCACCAGCCCCATTGCTGCAACGGCGAGCCCACCTTTCGCTGAGGAGGAGTATTTCAACTGCACTTCACCACTTTTCAGTAACGGGCGAGCATCGGCAACATTCAGCACCTGATTCAGGCTGGCAAAAAAACCGTCTGCCAGATGATGTGTGGTGGTTGGGGTCAGGACATGGTTTACCAGGGTTAATTCCTCGCCTTCGTGTGCGAAGAGGGCTGCCTTGGTCCATGTCGAGCCGATATCGACAGAAACTGTTTGCATCAGATGGCCTCTTCCAGGCAACGCTGTTCGAGGCCATTGTGTTGGTGAATATCATTAGTGATAAGCGCGCAAACATCTTCCAGATCGTGGCTGGGGGCGAAAACCCGGTTAAAGCCCATCTCTTTAAACTTCACTTCCACGTCGGCGAAGTCATGTTTACCGACGACCAGGTTGCCGCCGACGTACAGCAGAATGTCGCCAAGGCCGCGTTCGATGCAGCGCTCACGTAATCCGAGGCAGTCAATGTCGCCATGACCGTAGATAGAGGACACCACGATGGCATCGGCGCCTGTTTCAATCGCAGCATCAATATATTCATCCTGGCTCACCATCACCCCGAGGTTGATTACGTGAAAATCATGAGCAGTAAAAACGCGATCCAGAACTTTATTACCTACTGCATGGCAGTCAGCACCGATGACGCCAATAACAAGTGTAGATTTCTTCATGGGTAATCCTCTGTAGGGCTGATGGTCAATAAGTGAAATTATTTTCTAATATTTAGAACATGGATTGTGACAACCTCTTAATAGGGTTGGAGTTTCTGTGGAAGCGAAAAAGGAAGCAATTGATCTATTTTCAAAATATCCTGAGAAAAATGATTGTTATATTTGTCATCTATAAAATCCTTTCATAATCAATGTGATAGATTATCTTTTCTTAGCTGGTTTTAATTTATTAGAGAATTGGGTAATAAATGACTTGCCATGTTTGTGATCGAAATCTTATTTTGTTATGCGCGCCGTTTATGACGTGTTTTAAATAATTTAAAAAATCCCAATTACTAATTAACTTGTGAACGACATAACGGTTTTTTATTTTTTAATCTTATATGTCACAATTCATTTTTGTTAAATTTAGGATAAAAATGATAAGGAAATGTTTGTGGCATATTTAATCTTTGCCACATAAGAGAAGAGGGGGTGTTAATGATAACTTTCAGTGATGACTTAAGCGAAACGTCAGCGTTCTCTCGCAGAACGACAAACGCAATGCATCGGTCATTGTGGAACGTTTTCGCTTCCAGTTGAGATAGTTACATCTCGGTGTTAATTATAAGTAAAATTTAAATGAATAATTTGTATGAAATAACAAATCCATGACTTGCTAAACAAAAAACTGTGAGCTACCCAGCATTAGTGATTTTTTATCTTCTATCAATTAAGTCATCCGGGCTGGTTAAAAGATCGTGTACATTTAAATAAATATCCTATCATTTGTAGTAACGGCAATTACTCATTGAAAAACATGTTGTTAACATCGCGTTTACTAGTAGCGTGAGTGCTAAACACTATTAACATTAAATTTGAAAATTGATTTAAATCAATGTTTAAAACTTGGAAAACAGCATCAAAAGAGGGTAAATTGCTTCAGATCAAATTGGTCTGAAAGTGGTAAATTAGCTATAAATTGATCACTATCGAAAAATGCAAATTTGTCTCGATAAAAACCTGTTTATTGTAAGGATTTTACGGCGTAATATAATTGCGGGATCAATTTGAGTGTTTTATTAACATGTTTGTAACCTTTCATCATTGTCCTTTCTTCAAATGAGAGGAAAGGGTAGCGGCGGAAGGAAGCAGATAAATTTGTATTGGGGCATGCGTGTGACCCTTTCTAACGGGGTTCACTCTCGGAGTCTTCATGCGATGAGCAAGGAGTCATGATGTTAGATATAGTCGAACTGTCGCGCTTACAGTTTGCCTTGACCGCGATGTACCACTTCCTGTTTGTGCCACTGACGCTCGGTATGGCGTTCTTGTTGGCCATCATGGAAACGGTCTACGTCCTTTCCGGCAAACAGATTTATAAAGATATGACCAAGTTCTGGGGCAAGTTGTTTGGTATCAACTTCGCTCTGGGTGTGGCTACCGGTCTGACCATGGAGTTCCAGTTCGGGACTAACTGGTCTTACTACTCCCACTATGTAGGGGATATTTTCGGTGCGCCGCTGGCGATCGAAGGTTTGATGGCCTTCTTCCTCGAATCCACCTTTGTAGGTCTGTTCTTCTTCGGCTGGGACCGTTTGGGTAAAGTCCAGCATATGTGTGTCACCTGGCTGGTGGCTCTGGGTTCTAACCTGTCCGCGTTGTGGATTCTGGTTGCGAACGGCTGGATGCAGAACCCAATCGCAGCGGATTTCAACTTCGAAACCATGCGTATGGAGATGCTGAGCTTCTCTGAACTGGTGCTCAACCCGGTAGCACAGGTGAAATTTGTTCACACTGTGGCATCTGGTTATGTATGTGGCGCGATGTTCGTTCTGGGTATCAGCTCCTACTATATGCTGCGCGGTCGTGACTTCGCGTTTGCTAAACGTTCTTTTGCTATCGCTGCCAGCTTTGGTATGGCTGCTATTCTGTCTGTTATCGTTCTGGGTGATGAATCTGGTTACGAAATGGGCGACGTGCAGAAAACCAAACTCGCTGCGATTGAAGCAGAATGGGAAACTCAGCCTGCACCGGCTTCTTTCACGCTGTTCGGTATTCCGGACCAGGATGCGCAGGAAAACCATTTTGCGATTCAGATTCCTTATGCGCTGGGCATCATTGCCACCCGCTCTGTTGATACACCGGTCATTGGTCTGAAAGACCTGATGGTGCAACACGAAGAGCGTATCCGTAACGGGATGAAAGCGTATCAGCTGCTGGAAGAACTGCGTGCTGGTACTACCGACCAGGCCGTTCGCGACCAGTTCAACAGCATGAAGAAAGACCTGGGTTATGGTCTGCTGTTGAAACGCTATACGGACAAAGTTACCGACGCGACCGAAGCGCAAATTCAGCAGGCAACGAAAGATTCTATTCCTCGCGTTGCGCCGCTGTACTTCGCTTTCCGTATCATGGTGGCATGCGGCATTCTGATGCTGGCAATTATCGCGGTGTCCTTCTGGACTGTGCTTCGTAACCGTATCGGTGAGAAAAAATGGCTGCTGCGCACCGCGCTGTATGCGATTCCTCTGCCGTGGATTGCTATTGAATCCGGTTGGTTTGTTGCAGAGTACGGTCGTCAACCGTGGGCGATTGGTGAAGTGTTACCAACAGCCGTAGCGAACTCTTCGCTGACTGCTGGCGACCTCATCTTCTCGATGCTGTTGATTTGCGGCCTGTATACCCTGTTCCTGGTGGCTGAACTGTATCTGATGTTCAAGTTCGCACGCCTTGGGCCGAGTAGCCTGAAAACCGGTCGTTATCACTACGAGCAGTCCACTGTGACTTCTCAGCCGGCACGCTAAGACAGGAGTCGTCAAATGATCGATTATGAAGTATTGCGTTTTATCTGGTGGCTGCTGGTTGGCATTCTGCTGATTGGTTTTGCAGTCACTGATGGATTCGACATGGGGGTGGGCATGCTCACCCGTTTCCTCGGTCGTAATGATACCGAGCGTCGAATTATGATTAACTCCATCGCCCCGCACTGGGACGGTAACCAGGTTTGGCTCATCACCGCGGGGGGCGCACTGTTCGCTGCCTGGCCGATGGTGTATGCCGCTGCGTTCTCCGGTTTCTATGTGGCGATGATTCTGGTTCTGGCGTCCTTGTTCTTCCGTCCGGTCGGTTTTGACTACCGCTCTAAGATTGAAGATATGCGCTGGCGCAACATGTGGGACTGGGGCATCTTCATTGGTAGCTTCGTGCCACCGCTGGTGATTGGCGTGGCGTTCGGCAACCTGCTGCAAGGGGTTCCGTTCCACGTAGATGACTACATGCGTTTGTACTACACCGGTAACTTCTTCCAGTTGCTGAATCCGTTTGGTCTGCTGGCAGGTGTCGTGAGCGTTGGGATGATCATCACCCAGGGTGCGACCTATCTGCAGATGCGTACGGTAGGTGAACTGCATCTGCGTGCTCGTGCAACTTCACAGGTTGCGGCGCTGGTGACTCTGGTCTGCTTCGCGCTGGCCGGTGTGTGGGTGATTTACGGTATTGACGGTTATGTTGTGACCTCAGCACTGGATCATCATGCCGCCTCTAACCCGCTGACCAAAGAAGTGGCTCGTGTGGCTGGCGCATGGATGGTGAACTTTAACAATGCACCTATCCTGTGGCTGGTTCCTGCACTGGGCGTGGTTCTGCCGCTGTTAACCATCCTGACTTCTCGTATGGAGAAAGGGGCATGGGCGTTCGTCTTCTCCTCACTGACGTTAGCCTGCATCATCCTGACTGCCGGTATCGCAATGTTCCCGTTTGTGATGCCATCCAGCACCATGATGAACGCAAGTTTGACCATGTGGGATGCCACCTCCAGCCAGCGTACATTGAATCTGATGACCTGGGTCGCGGCGGTGTTTGTACCGATCATTCTGCTGTACACCAGCTGGTGTTACTGGAAGATGTTCGGTCGCATCACTAAAGAAGATATTGAAAGCAACACCCACTCTCTGTACTAAGTAAGGAGCTTAAAATGTGGTATTTCGCATGGATTTTGGGAACGCTTCTTGCCTGTGCATTTGGGATAATCACAGCGCTGGCGCTTGAGCACGTTGAATCAGGCAAAGCCGGGCAAGAAGATAGCTAATGACCAACATTATCGCGATGGTATACAACGCGATGGACAAGCGCCCCTTGCGGGCGCTTTCATTTGTGCTGGCAATCGTGTTGGCTGGCTGCATATTCTGGGATCCGTCTCGTTTCGCGGCCAAAACCAGTGAGCTTGAAATCTGGCATGGTTTCCTGCTGATGTGGGCGGTCTGCGCAGGCATTATTCACGGCGTTGGCTTCTGTCCTCGCGCCGTACATTGGCAGGGCATCTTCTGCCCGCTGATCGCGGATATTGTCCTCGTTGTTGGTCTGATTTTCTTCTTCTTTTGAATAAGAAACATCCTTAAATATTTATGGGCTTGCATAAGCCCATAATTTTTTACTCTCCGTTTACTTTCCCCCATTCCAAAGCACCATTCCCGCGCGTATAGTAGCGAAGTTTGAAAGCACTAACCTGAGGTTGTGCCCTGTGGTTGTGTGCGGTGGCGACGCTGTACCATCAGGACGTTATCAAGGCGGAGTGCGCTGGACATAGTAGAACTATGTCCAAGTGCGACAACACAGAGAACATCCTGATGGAACGCGTCCCGAAGGGCTGAGAATCTTTTTGCACAGTACTGCGTTACTTGCGTCTTGTTTGGAATTACCAAACTTCGCCACTCGCGCCTTGTTCTGTGCAAAAATTTTCGTCAGCGCCATCCGCGAACAACCACAGGACACAACCTAATTGCATTACCGGGATGTACAGTGAAGACAGCGCGATATACAACGACATTCTTGATGCATCGCGGCGGCAAGAACGCGAATCACCAGACGCTTACAAAGGTAAGTAACTGGTGTGAGTGGGCGAAGCCAACAAAGAGGCAGTAGGAATGAATAAGTATATGTTTCGATGGCCGGTTCGTGTCTATTATGAAGATACCGATGCCGGTGGGGTGGTTTACCACGCCAGTTACGTCGCTTTTTATGAAAGAGCACGCACAGAAATGCTTCGTCATCATCACTTCAGTCAGCAGGTCCTGTTGGCCGAACGTGTCGCCTTTGTGGTGCGCAAGATGACCCTCGAGTATTTTGCGCCTGCCCGGCTCGACGATATGCTCGAAGTTCAAACCGAAATTACGTCAATGCGTGGCACCTCATTGGTTTTCACGCAACGCATTGTCAACGCAGAGAACACCGTGCTGAATGAAGCCGAAGTTCTGATTGTTTGCGTTGATCCACTCAAAATGAAGCCTCGTGCGCTTCCCAAGTCTATTGTCGCGGAGTTTAAGCAGTGACTGACATGAATATCCTTGATTTGTTCCTGAAGGCAAGCCTTCTGGTTAAACTTATCATGTTGATTTTGATTGGTTTCTCAATCGCATCCTGGGCCATCATCATCCAACGGACCCGTATTCTTAATGCTGCTTCACGTGAAGCCGAAGCATTTGAAGACAAGTTCTGGTCCGGCATTGAATTGTCGCGCCTGTACCAGGAAAGCCAGGGGCGTCGTGATAATTTGGCGGGCTCGGAGCAAATTTTCTACAGCGGATTCAAAGAATTTGCGCGTTTGCATCGGGCAAATAGCCACGCGCCGGAAGCGGTCGTTGAGGGGGCTTCCCGTGCGATGCGTATCTCGATGAACCGTGAGCTGGAAACGCTGGAAACGCATATTCCATTCCTCGGCACCGTTGGCTCCATTAGCCCGTATATCGGTCTGTTCGGTACCGTTTGGGGGATCATGCACGCATTTATCGCGCTAGGCGCGGTAAAACAGGCGACGCTGCAAATGGTCGCACCGGGTATCGCAGAAGCGTTGATTGCAACGGCTATCGGTCTGTTTGCGGCAATTCCAGCGGTTATGGCCTACAACCGTCTGAACCAGCGCGTGAACAAACTGGAACTGAATTACGACAACTTTATGGAAGAGTTCACCGCGATTCTGCACCGCCAGGCGTTTACCGTTAGCGAGAGCAACAAGGGGTAAGCCATGGCCAGAACGCGTGGACGAGGTCGTCGCGAACTCAAGTCCGAAATCAATATTGTACCGCTGCTCGACGTACTGCTGGTGCTGTTGCTGATCTTTATGGCAACCGCACCGATCATTACGCAGAGTGTGGAAGTCGACCTGCCGGATGCGACCGAATCGCAAGCCGTCAGCAGTAACGACGAACCCCCGGTCATTATTGAAGTTTCCGGTATTGGGCAATACAGCGTGGTGGTTGAGAAAGATCGTATGGATCAACTACCACCGGAGCAGGTTATTGCGGAAGCGAAAAGCCGCCTGCAGACCAATCCGAAAACGGTCTTTTTAATCGGTGGTGCGAAAGACGTGCCTTATGATGAAATAATTAAAGCGCTGAACTTGTTACACAGTGCAGGCGTAAAATCGGTTGGCTTGATGACGCAGCCAATCTGATGACTGCGTTTTGCTGGCTTGAAAAATAGCACGTAACAGGCGAACAGTTTTTTGGGAACCGAGAGTGTCAAAGGCAACCGAACAAAACGACAAGCTCAAAAGGGCGATAATTATTTCAGCGGTGCTGCATGTCATTTTATTTGCAGCGCTGATCTGGAGTTCGTTCGATGAGCACATTGATGCTTCAGCCGGCGGCGGTGGCGGTTCGTCCATCGACGCCGTTATGGTCGATCCTGGCGCCGTTGTGCAACAGTACGACAGGCAGCAGCAACAGCAGGCAAGTGCGAAACGCGCTGAAGAGCAGCGTGAAAAGCAGGCGCAGCAGCAAGCTGAAGAACTTCGCGAGAAGCAGGCAGCTGAGCAAGAGCGACTGAAGCAGCTGGAAAAAGAACGTTTAGCCGCGCAGGAAAAAGTGCGCGAACAGGCGGAACAGCAGAAGCAAGCTGAAGCCGCCGCAGCGAAAGCGCAAGAGCAACAGAAACAGGCTGAAGAGGCTGCGGCGAAGGCTGCTGCAGACGCGAAGGCTAAAGCTGATGCCCAGGCTAAGCAAGCGGCAGATGCCGCGAAGAAAGCCGCTGCGGACGCACAGAAAAAAGCTGAGGCTGAAGCCGCTAAAGCCGCCGCTGATGCGAAGAAAGCTGCAGAAGCACAAGCTGCTAAGGCAGCTGCGGACGCTGCGAAGAAAGCACAGGCTGAGGCCGCTAAGCAAGCAGCAGCCGAGAAAGCTGCTGCTGAGAAAGCAGAAAAAGCCGCTGCCGCGAAAGCTGCCGCTGCTGAAAAAGCGGCGGCTGATAAGAAAGCCGCTGCAGAAAAAGCAGCAGCAGACAAAAAAGCTGCAGCTGAGAAAGCCGCTGCCGATAAGAAAGCTGCGGCAGATAAAGCAACTGCTGCTAAAAAGGCTGCGGCCGAAAAAGCCGCTGCAGCCTCTGGCGTTGACGACTTGTTGGGTGACCTGAGCTCCGGTAAGAATGCACCGAAATCGGGCGGTGGAGCGAAAGGAAACGGCCAACCGGCGAAAGATAGTGGTACAAGTGGTGCCAATGGCGGTGCATCTGGCGCTGATATCAGTGCTTACGCATCTCAAATTCGCAATGCGATCCAGAGCCGTCTGTATGGTGCAGATTTGTATGCAGGTAAATCTTGCGTATTACATATCAAGTTAGCACCCGATGGTCTGTTACTGGATGTGACCGAAGAGGGCGGGGATCCGGCATTGTGTCAGGCTGCGCTGACGGCTGCGAAAACCGCAAGAATTCCTAAACCGCCTAGCCAGGCAGTTTATGAAAAAGTAAAAGATGCCAAACTGGACTTCAAACTGTAATAACGCCCCCTGAGAAATCAGGGGAAACGGTCTAAGGTTGAGACAGAGTTCTGGTAGTTTTGTGTATTTGAGTTTGTTAACATTCTGCTAAATTATCGTGGGCTTTCCGTCCAGATAAGGGAGATATGATGAAGCAGGCATTACGAGTAGCATTTGGTTTTCTGATGCTGTGGGCAGCGGTGCTGCACGCAGAAGTACGTATCGAGATCACCCAGGGGGTGGACTCGGCGCGCCCGATTGGTGTTGTCCCCTTTCAGTGGGCAGGACCGGGTGCTGCACCTGAAGATATCGGTGGTATCGTAGGTGCTGACCTGCGTAACAGCGGTAAATTTAACCCGTTAGACCGTTCTCGTCTGCCTCAGCAGCCCGGTACCGCGCAGGAAGTTCAACCTGCCGCTTGGTCTGCGCTGGGCATTGATGCCGTAGTCGTCGGCCAGGTTACGCCGAACCCGGATGGTTCTTACAGCGTTGCCTATCAGCTGGTTGACACCGGTGGCGCACCGGGTACCGTACTGGCACAGAACACCTATAAAGTGAACAAGCAGTGGCTGCGTTACGCGGGCCATACTGCAAGTGACGAAGTGTTTGAAAAACTGACCGGCATTAAAGGTGCATTCCGTACCCGTATCGCTTATGTTGTTCAGACCAACGGTGGTCAGTTCCCGTACGAATTACGTGTGTCCGACTACGATGGTTACAACCAGTTCGTGGTACACCGTTCTCCGCAGCCGCTGATGTCTCCGGCGTGGTCCCCGGACGGTTCAAAACTGGCGTACGTTACCTTCGAAAGCGGTCGTTCTGCACTGGTTATTCAGACACTGTCTAACGGCGCGGTTCGTCAGGTAGCCTCGTTCCCACGTCACAACGGTGCGCCTGCGTTTTCTCCGGATGGCAGCAAACTGGCGTTTGCCCTGTCTAAAACCGGTAGCCTGAACCTGTATGTCATGGACATTGGTTCCGGTCAGATCCGTCAGGTGACGGATGGTCGTAGCAACAACACGGAACCTACCTGGTTCCCGGACAGCCAAAACCTGGCCTTTACGTCTGACCAGGCCGGTCGTCCGCAGGTATATAAAGTTAACGTCAACGGCGGTGCTCCGCAGCGCATTACCTGGGAAGGTTCGCAAAACCAGGATGCGGATGTGAGCAGCGACGGTAAATTTATGGTAATGGTAAGCTCGGCCAACGGTCAGCAGCACATTGCCAAACAAGATCTGGTAGCGGGTGGCGTACAAGTTCTGTCGTCAACGTTCCTGGACGAAACGCCAAGTCTGGCACCTAACGGCACTATGGTAATCTACAGCTCTTCTCAGGGGATGGGATCCGTGCTGAATTTGGTTTCTACAGATGGGCGTTTCAAAGCGCGTCTTCCGGCAACTGATGGACAGGTTAAATTCCCTGCCTGGTCGCCGTATCTGTGATAATAAATAATTGATTAATAAAGGAATCATTGAAATGCAACTGAACAAAGTGCTGAAAGGGCTGATGATTGCTCTGCCTGTTATGGCTATTGCAGCGTGTTCTTCTAACAAGAACGCCAGCAATGACGGCAGCGAAGGCATGCTGGGTGCCGGCACTGGTATGGATGCAAACGGCAGCGGCAACATGTCTTCTGAAGAGCAAGCGCGTCTTCAGATGCAACAGCTGCAGCAGAACAACATCGTTTACTTCGATCTGGACAAGTACGATATCCGTTCTGACTTCGCTGCAATGCTGGATGCTCACGCTAACTTCCTGCGTAGCAACCCGTCTTACAAAGTCACCGTAGAAGGTCATGCGGACGAACGTGGTACTCCTGAGTACAACATCTCCCTGGGTGAGCGTCGTGCGAACGCCGTTAAGATGTACCTGCAGGGTAAAGGCGTTTCTGCTGACCAGATCTCCATCGTTTCTTACGGTAAAGAAAAACCTGCAGTACTGGGTCATGACGAAGCGGCTTACGCCAAAAACCGTCGCGCCGTACTGGTTTACTAAGAGAATTGCATGAGCAGTAACTTCAGACATCATCTGTTGAGTCTGTCGTTACTGGTTGGCATAGCGGCCCCCTGGGCCGCTTTTGCACAGGCGCCAATCAGTAGTGTCGGCTCTGGCTCGGTCGAAGACCGTGTCACTCAACTCGAGCGTATTTCTAACGCTCACAGTCAGCTTTTAACCCAACTCCAGCAACAACTCTCCGATAATCAGTCCGATATTGATTCCCTGCGCGGTCAAATTCAGGAAAATCAGTATCAACTGAATCAGGTTGTTGAACGCCAGAAGCAGATATTGCTGCAGATGAATAATCTTGGCAGCGGTAGTGCACCTGCGGCGCAATCTGCGGGCGGCGATCAGAGTGGGGCAGCAGCAACCCCTGCACCTGATGCGGGTGCAGCGGCAGCGTCAGGTGCTCCGGTACAAACTGGCGATGCGAATACCGATTACAATGCGGCCATTGCTCTGGTGCAGGATAAATCCCGCCAGGATGACGCGATTGAAGCATTTCAGAACTTCATTAAAAAGTACCCAGACTCAACTTACCTGCCAAATGCGAATTACTGGCTGGGTCAGTTGAATTACAACAAGGGGAAAAAAGATGATGCAGCGTTCTATTTTGCTTCAGTAGTCAAAAATTTCCCGAAATCACCAAAGGCTGCAGACGCGATGTATAAAGTCGGCGTCATCATGCAGGACAAAGGTGATAAAGAGAAAGCGAAAGCCGTTTATCAGCAGGTTATCACTAAATACCCTGGCACTGATGGCGCGAAACAAGCGCAAAAACGCCTTGGCGCGATGTAATGAACACCATGCGACCAGAAATCGTGTTAATTCTGGTCGCGTCGTGTGATTCCTAAGCAGTTGAGTTATTTACATCGAAATTTTTGTTGCGCTAAAATCTGAAATCAGTAATATATGCCGCCGTTGCCAAGGGATATCAAACAGCCCGAAAGCGGCAAAAAAAGTGGGTCGTTAGCTCAGTTGGTAGAGCAGTTGACTTTTAATCAATTGGTCGCAGGTTCGAATCCTGCACGACCCACCACTAACTTAGTTAGTAAGTAGTATCCAGCGCAGTATCGGGTGATTAGCTCAGCTGGGAGAGCACCTCCCTT
>NZ_SZWU01000015.1:521267-521453 GCF_005280935.1 Citrobacter sp. wls757
TCCTGAAAGTATAAAGAAGTAAACCCCATAAGGGGGCGTTAGCTCAGTTGGTAGAGCAGTTGACTTTTAATCAATTGGTCGCAGGTTCGAATCCTGCACGCCCCACCAATTTATTGGTGGCACCGAGTAAAAATTTTCAGGTTATACCCGAGCGGGTCGTTAGCTCAGTTGGTAGAGCAGTTGACT
>NZ_SZWU01000014.1:0-252 GCF_005280935.1 Citrobacter sp. wls757
CAAGCCCGGCATATCGCCGGGCTTTTTCTTTTACGCTTTCACGCGCTGAATGTAGTCGCCAAATGCGGTCAGTTGACCGGTCAGATGGTCCAGCGTGCTTTGGTCGATCACTTCACCTGTCTGCGGGTCTACTTTGTTCTGAATGACGCCGCCCATAAATTCCGGCTTGTTCATTACCATGGCGTCGAGGAATACCAGGATCTGACGCAGATGATACTGGCAGCGCGCGCCGCCAATAGCGCCCATAGAACT
>NZ_SZWU01000014.1:285-5291 GCF_005280935.1 Citrobacter sp. wls757
TCTGGATCAGCACCGGCTTACCCGATAATGGCTGTTCGGGCAGGCGGGACAGCCAGTCGATGGCGTTCTTCAGTCCGCCCGGAACAGAATAGTTATATTCAGGTGTGACGATGACGACACCGTCAGCCTTTCTGATTTGCTCAGCCAGTGCTTCTACGCTGGCCGGAAAACCTTCTTCCTGTTGGAGGTCGGCATCGTACAGAGGGATATCACCAATCGACGGCAGCGCGTTCACTTCCATTCCCGCTGGAGCAATCTTGGGCAGCGTACGGGCAACCATTCCATTAAACGAACCTTTGCGCAGACTTCCCAGTAACGTAACAACATTCAATGTTTCAGACATGGTGACTCCTGTTTCATCATGAAGGTTAAATCAAAGCGTATGGCTCTTCGCTGCACATAATTGAGAGAACCGGATCAGACGACCCGTTGGCTCATTGGCGCGAGTCTGGATATCAGGCAAACTTTTCCAGTCCTGTTTACCATCAAACTCCCAAACCTTGAGTTTTTCAATGGTTGGCGTAACTGCAACTGACCACACCAGTACATCTTCCGCATCGCAAATGGCTTCAACCTGCGCCACATGGGCACATTTCAGGCGCCCTGCGCCGGGTAAAAGCTGGAGCTCGCGCGGATCGTCATTGCACACATCGCCAGTGAGTTTGAGTACGCTCTGGCGCAATGTAATGAGCTGCGCGCGTGCTTCGTTGGGGTCGTTTTGGTTATTGATCCACAGGTTTTCGTTACTGGAGAAGCGCCACGTTTCCGCTGAATTTGGATTGTGAAACCCGCGGGTGGCCCGCTGAAGTTCCATATCCAGGCCGCACGTTCCTTCAGTTGTTAGCACAACGCCGACGATATTCCCGGCATAGGAAATCGAAAAACCCGGCAGGTTCTTATCGCGAAAAACGGGCTTACCTTTGGCCTGAGTAACAATTTCGGGCAGCGTGCTGGTGCCGTAAAGCATAAACATCAGTTCAGCGAGAAGACTTCGGGAAGCCAGGAAACGTGTCCGGCGATGAGCGGGTAGATCTCTTGCTTCGATATGACATGGAGAAGGGAGGCGAGCTGAAACCAGGTGTCCCTCCGTAAGAATCCCTCTGGCAAAATGTGTCGCCATTTGTCGCTCCGTGATTAATGGTCCGTGATTATTACCAGAGTAACATTTACAAGGCTTCCGGGCAGGCTTTGCTGCCCAAAAACTAAGCGAAAATGGGAGACATTACGCGATATTTACATTTCTGTTGCCAGAATGGTCGATTTAGCAACACCAAAATGAAGGATCGTCAGGAGATATCGCGATAAAGCGCCTTGATCGTGTCTTTTAGCCAGACGATCTTAGGATTGTGGCTGTTGCGTTTATGCCAAAGAAGAGTGAACGGTACGCGCATTTTTTCCAGTTGCGCCGTATCAAATGGCATTGGCCGTGCAACGAGTGGAAGCTGGTGGAGTTGGTTATAACGCTGGCAATAGACCGGTGCGGTGGCTATCAGCGCGTGATCCGGCTGCGCGGCCATAAACAGCGATTGCTCAAAACCGGGCAGACATAACGCGATATTGCGTGCGCGTCCCATTTCTTGCAGGACTTCATCCAGCGCCCATGTATCGCTTTGCTCCCAGCTAATGCTGATGTGCGGATAGCGCAGAAAGGTGTCCAGATTCCACTCTTCCTGCAGTGCGGGATGATCTTCACGTAGCCAGACGCAGGGCAGATCGGAAAACAGCACTTCATGGTCGATCGACAATGGCAACAAACTCAGCAGTTCGCGCGAACGCGGATGACTTTCGCGCCCGGTAAAGCCAATATCCACTTCACCGCGAATAATAGCATCCAGCGAATCATAGTCCCAGTTGCGTATTTTGATTGTCGCCTGGGGGTAGCGCTGATAAATCTGCTGGGAGAGCGCATTGAACATGATCATCACTAACGGCGTTTCGGCCGCCAGATCAAACTTCAGCCCGCGTGGAGACTCATGGTGCGGCTTATCGAGCAACTGATTGCCCATCTGCATCCATTCAGCAAGGCTCTGCTCCATGCTGACCATCAGCGGCGTCGGCGATAGCCCCAGCGGGGTGTTCACAAACAAGGGATCATCAAACCAGGTCCGCAGCTTCGACAGCGACTTACTGACCGCCGACGGTGTGACGTTCATCCGTTTGGCGGTTTTAGTGACGCTGCGTTCCTGCATCAACAGCTGCAGGCAGAGCAATAAATTAAGATCGAGACTGCTGAGGGATTTCTTCATGAGTTGGCGCGGACCGGTTAGGTGCAACAGTGATAATCAGCATGATACTCACTATGCTACAGCCAATCAGAATCCCGATCAGCATATTCAGCGCATCAAGGCCAAGAACCGCCGCCAGCCAAATCCACAGCGAGGAACCGCAAACCTGCGCAATACCTAACGCCGAGCTGGCAACGCCCGCACGCAGCGAGAACGGCCCAAGCGCCTGGCTCATCGCAACACCGAAGCCGACCGAGAATCCAGCGCAGATTAACGTCAGCCCGAAAAGCGTTACTGCGTGTGAAGTGGCAAGGGTTAACACCACGCCGGCACACAGAAACAGCACCTGTGAGGTCAGCATCAGAACGCGAGGCTTAAATACGCTCAGAGCAAATGGCGTCGAGAAAGAGACCGCCATACTGATGCCTGCGGTCATGGCCATCGTGGTGGCGTACTCACCACGGTCGAAGCCCATCACTTCCATCAGCAGCACCGGAGACGTATTCACGAAGGTCAGGATCACCGATACGCTGAGGGTGGTAATGGCCAGACGGCTTAAGAAAAAGCGGTTTACCAGTGATTCGGTCGTGTGGTGCTTTTCCGTCGTCGCCATAAGCGTTGCTGGGCGCGATTCTCGCAGGACAAACACCGACAGCAGGCAAACAGCCACCCCCATTCCCATCATCGTGTAGAACAGGCTCTGCCACGGGTATTTGAGCATGATCAGATGCCCCATCACTGGAGCCAGCACCGGCACGATACAGGTAATACCGTTCAACAACGACAGTACCTTCGCCCGACGGCGATCGTCGAGTGTGTCGCGCAAGATGGCGAAAGCCACCACGTAGCAACAGCCCGCACCTACGCCCTGAATAAAACGACCTATGAGGAATGGTGTACCGCTTTCAGCGAAAGAACATAGCGCAGAGGCGAAAATAAAGATGAGTGCGCCGACTATGGCGACCGGTTTGCGACCTGACTGGTCGGCAATTTTACCGGCGAACAGCATCGCCGTCGCCATTCCTGCCAGATAAACCGAAAACGCGATATGCAGTTGCGCCTCGCTGGCCTGTAAATCGGCAGCAATACGGGGCAGCCCCACCAGATACATATCAATACCGGCAGGATAAAGAAGAACCAGGGCGAAACTGCAGATTAGAAAGCGTGTCATAGCGACCTCATAAGAAATGTGGCGCTAAGCATACGGTCAGAGAGTCAACTGCACGAGTTGCCATTTGGACAACAGTGATTTCCACATGGGAAATAGTTGTTGCCGGATGGCGGCGTAAATGCCTTATCCGGCCTACGGGGCCTGTAGGCCCGGTTAGCATCGCGCCACCGGGCAACACAACGTTACTTACCAATACAGAAGCTGGAGAAAATCCGTCCCAGCAGATCGTCGGAGGTAAATTCTCCGGTGATCTCACTGAGGTTCTGCTGCGCCAGGCGTAGCTCCTCAGCCAGCAATTCTCCGGCCCATGCTCCGAGCAGTTGGGCTTTACCCTGCTCGAGATGCTCCGCCGCTTCTGCCAGCGCCTGCAGGTGACGACGACGCGCCAGGAAGCCGCCTTCCATATTGGTTTCAAAGCCCATGCTCTGTTTGAGATGATTACGCAGTACGTCAACGCCTTCACCGGTACGCGCAGAGAGGCGAACCAGTGAGTGGCCATTTACTTCGCTAAGGCCCAGCGTCTCACCGGTAATATCCGCTTTGTTACGCACCACGGTGATCGGCAGTTTGGCTGGCAGACGGGCAATAAAGTCTGGCCAGATATCTGCCGGGTCCACGGCGTCGGTGGTGGTGCCATCAACCATAAACAGTACACGGTCGGCCTGTTCAATTTCCTGCCAGGCACGTTCGATACCGATGCGTTCAACTTCGTCGTTAGCGTCGCGCAAACCGGCGGTGTCGATGATGTGTAGCGGCATGCCGTCGATGTGAATATGCTCACGCAGCACGTCGCGAGTAGTCCCGGCGATATCGGTGACAATGGCCGCCTCACGGCCAGCCAGCGCGTTCAGCAGGCTTGATTTCCCGGCGTTTGGACGCCCGGCAATCACCACCTTCATCCCTTCGCGCAGCAGGCTGCCCTGACGCGCTTCCGCACGCACGGCATCAAGATCGCTGATAACGTTGTTGAGTTGCGCTTCAATCTTGCCGTCAGACAGGAAGTCGATTTCTTCATCCGGGAAGTCGATCGCTGCTTCAACATAGATGCGCAGGTGAGTGAGCGCTTCCACAAGATGATTTACCCGTGCGGAAAATGCGCCCTGCAACGAGTTCAGCGCCGAGCGAGCGGCTTGCTCTGAGCTGGCATCGATCAGGTCGGCAATCGCCTCGGCCTGGGCTAAATCGAGCTTATCATTGAGAAACGCTCGCTCGGAGAATTCACCCGGTCTGGCAATGCGCAGCCCGGGAATGGTCAGAATACGTTTGAGCAGCAGGTCAAGAATCACTGGACCGCCGTGGCCCTGAAGCTCTAAAACGTCTTCGCCGGTAAAGGAGTTTGGGCCGGGGAACCACAGGGCAATCCCCTGATCCAGCGCGCTGCCATCCGCGTCTTTAAACGGCAGATAATCGGCATAACGCGGTTTGGGCAGTTTCCCCAGTACGGTTTCTGCGACCTCACGCGCCTTCAGGCCGGAGATACGCAGGATACCCACGCCACCACGTCCCGGTGGGGTGGCCTGAGCGACGATGGTGTCGTTATGGCTCATGGTTTGTCTCTTCTTAATGCAATAAAAAAGGCGGTCTAATGACCGCCCTTTACTTTATGTTCC
>NZ_SZWU01000014.1:5325-45832 GCF_005280935.1 Citrobacter sp. wls757
TGCCGGATGGCGGCTTCGCCTAATCCGGCCTACACCGAATCAGGAGTTTTTCTTCTCGCGGCTATGCAGGCCACGTTTCTCCAGACCACGGTAAATCAGCTGCTGCTGAATAATGGTTACCAGGTTGCTGACGATATAGTACAGCACCAGACCTGACGGGAACCACAGGAAGAACACGGTGAAGATGACCGGCATAAAGGTCATGATCTTCTGCTGCATCGGGTCGGTTACAGTGGTCGGAGACATCTTCTGAATGAAGAACATCGTCACGCCCATCAGAATCGGCAGGATGTAGTACGGGTCCTGTGCAGACAGGTCATGGATCCACAGAGCGAATGGCGCATGACGCAGTTCAATGGAGCCCATCAGCATGTAGTACAACGCCAGGAAGATTGGCATCTGGATGATCAGCGGGAAGCAGCCGCCCAGTGGGTTAACCTTCTCAGCTTTGTACAGGGCCATCATTTCCTGGCTCTGACGCTGTTTGTCATCGCCCAGACGCTCACGCATAGCCTGAATCTTCGGCTGCAGCATACGCATCTTCGCCATGGAGGTGTACTGCGCTTTGGTCAGCGGGTACATGATGCCACGAACGATAAAGGTGATAACGATGATGGAGAAGCCCCAGTTACCCAGGAAGCTATGGATCCACTTCAGCAGTTTAAACAGCGGCTGAGAAATGAACCACAACCAGCCGTAATCCACGGTCAGATCCAGGTGCGGTGCAACGGCCGCCATTTTATCCTGAATTTCCGGGCCGACCCACAGGGTGCTGGTCATCGCGCCAGTCTGGCCTGGCTGTACCAGTACCGGCTGTGATTTATAGCCGATAGCGGCAATGCCGTTACCCAGGTTAGCGGTATAGAAGTTGTTGGTGCCGTCGTTACGCGGAACCCATGCCGTTGCGAAATACTGTTGCAGCATTGCGACCCAGCCGTCTTTAGCATTGACGTTCAGGTTTTCGTTTTCAGCAATGGTGTCGAATTTGTATTTCTCATACTTCTCATCCGGCGTGGAGTACGCCGCGCCACGGAAGGTGTGCAGCGCAAAGTTGCTGCTACCGGTGTCGCGATGAGATGGCAGATTGATGGATTGCTTCAGCTGACCAAAGGTGGAGATTTCCAGCGGTTTTTCGCCGGCGTTCTGCACGCTGTAGTTAACGTTGACAGCATATTCACCACGCTTAAGAACAAACGTTTTAGTGAATGTGTTACCCGCTGCGTCAGTATAGGTCATCGGGATCTGCAGTTCGTTCTGACCGTCAGCCAGTACAAACGCGTCTTTATCGACGTTGTACAGCGGACGTGGGCCGTTAGCCGGGTTATCCGGGCCGTCACGACCTGTCAGGCCACTCTGTGCCTGGTAGATGAACTGTGGCGTAGTTTCCAGTAACTGGAACGGTTCGGTAGAACCGAGTTCTTTCGGGTAAGCTGGCAGTGAAGCCTGTTCCACATCACCACCACGGGTGTTGATGGTCAGATCAAGCACGTCAGTTTTAACCGTAATCAGTTTCCCCTGGCCACTGGCCGGTACGCCCTGGTCTGCGGCGCTACCCGCTGCGGTGGTCGTTGTCTGCGTGGTCTGTTGGGCCTGAGGTTGCGGGTTTTTATCCTGCTCCCAGGCTTGCCAGATCATGAAAGACACGAACAGCAAAGCGATGACTAAAAGATTGCGTTGCGAATCCATCGTTAGTGTTCTCTGGTATCAAATGGTCCGGGCGGGACGGGATCGTCACCACCAGGGTGTAAAGGGTGGCATTTTAATACGCGTTTCACCGTCAACCAACTGCCTTTTATCACTCCAAACCTGCGCAATGCCTCAATTCCGTAGCTCGAACAGGTTGGAGTGAAACGGCAATGCGGCCCAAGCAGCGGACTGATCAGGCGTTGATAGACCCGAATGAGGGCTATCAGGACCCGCGAGCCAGGCGACAATGGCGACGCCATAATTTTTCCAACGCTTCCGAGAGAGCACGGTTATCGAGGTCAGCAACCCCTTTTTTCGCCACCACCACGAAATCCATTGCTGGAAGCTCGTGCTGACGTAAACGGAAGCTTTCACGCGTCAGACGTTTAATCCGATTGCGTTCATGCGCACGTTTAACATTTTTCTTGGCGACTGTAAGACCGATACGGGGATGCCCCAGCGAATTCAGGCGGCCGAGGATGGTGATTTGCGGCGTGCCAGCCCGTTGTGGCTGCTGGAAGACGAATGTGAAATGAGTGGGAGTTAACAAACGTAACTCCCTGGGAAATGCGAGCTTAACCACTCAGGGGCTAGCTTTTATTACTTAGAAACGGTCAGACGAGAACGGCCTTTAGCACGACGACGTGCCAGAACCTGACGACCATTTTTATTAGCCATACGAGCACGGAAGCCGTGAGAACGGTTGCGCTTCAGTACAGACGGTTGAAAAGTGCGTTTCATGGCGATTTCTACCTAAACTTGAATAAATTCACTGACTTTTGCGTATACCCGAACGAATTTCGAACGACTTACGCCACAGTGTGGGTGATTAAAGAGGCCGGATTGTAATAATTGTACACTCCGGAGTCAATTCTCTTTCCTTATTTCCCGCTTTTTTCCGCATGGTTTCGCGTAAAAAACAGGCAGCGTTGACGCCGTAAGGCGACCGTTACTCGCTGGGGGTAAGAATTATACGGGCTGGTGGATAAAGCGCAAGGATCGCACGGGATCTTTATTAGATCGTTTAAGCAGTAAAGCATCTTTACTCATTAATTTTTTCAATATGCGCGCTAAAACCTGCAGCACTTCTCCAGGATCGTTTACACTTAGCCGATTCTGGATCATCCTGTGGATAAATCGGGAAGAATCTGTGAGAAACAGAAGATCTCTTTCTCAGTTTACGCTATGATCCGCGGTCCTGATCGTTTCAATGGATCCTGATCGGGTAAAAATTGCAGATAGCAATTCGCACGTCACCCTTTGCATAGGGTCTTGTCGATGTGCGTCAACAATCATGAATGTTTCAGCCTTTGTCATTTATCGACTTTTGTTCGAGTGGAGTCCGCCGTGTCACTTTCGCTTTGGCAGCAGTGTCTTGCCCGATTGCAGGATGAGTTACCAGCCACAGAGTTCAGTATGTGGATACGCCCGTTGCAGGCGGAACTGAGCGATAACACGCTGGCTTTGTATGCGCCAAACCGTTTCGTGCTCGATTGGGTAAGGGATAAATACCTTAATAATATTAATGGATTACTCAATAATTTCTGTGGAGCGGATGCCCCACAGCTGCGCTTTGAAGTCGGCACTAAACCCGTCACGCAAACGCTGAAAACGCCGGTCAACAACGTTGTTGCGCCCGCCCACGTGGCTCAGCAAGTGCAACCACAACGTGCTGCTCCGGCGGCTCGTCCAGGCTGGGATAACGTCCCGGCTCCGGCAGAACCTACCTATCGTTCTAACGTCAACGTCAAACACACGTTTGATAACTTCGTTGAAGGTAAATCTAACCAACTGGCGCGCGCGGCGGCACGTCAGGTGGCGGACAATCCTGGCGGCGCCTACAATCCGTTATTCCTTTATGGCGGTACGGGTCTGGGTAAAACCCACCTGTTGCACGCTGTCGGTAACGGCATTATGGCGCGTAAGCCAAACGCCAAAGTGGTGTATATGCACTCCGAGCGTTTTGTGCAGGACATGGTCAAAGCCCTGCAAAACAACGCGATCGAAGAGTTTAAACGCTACTACCGTTCCGTTGACGCGCTGCTGATTGACGATATCCAATTCTTCGCGAATAAAGAGCGATCGCAGGAAGAGTTTTTCCACACCTTTAACGCCCTGCTGGAAGGCAATCAGCAGATCATCCTGACCTCGGATCGCTATCCGAAGGAGATCAACGGCGTTGAAGATCGTCTGAAATCCCGCTTTGGCTGGGGACTGACTGTCGCGATCGAACCGCCTGAACTGGAAACGCGTGTTGCGATCCTGATGAAAAAAGCCGACGAAAACGACATTCGTCTGCCGGGTGAAGTAGCGTTCTTTATTGCCAAGCGTCTACGCTCTAACGTACGTGAGCTGGAAGGCGCACTGAACCGCGTGATCGCCAACGCCAATTTTACCGGCCGGGCGATTACTATCGATTTCGTGCGCGAAGCGCTGCGCGATCTGCTGGCTTTGCAGGAAAAGCTGGTCACCATCGACAATATCCAGAAGACGGTGGCGGAGTATTACAAAATCAAAATTGCGGATCTGCTTTCTAAGCGTCGATCTCGCTCGGTAGCTCGCCCGCGCCAGATGGCGATGGCGCTGGCAAAAGAGCTCACTAACCACAGTCTGCCGGAAATTGGCGACGCGTTTGGTGGGCGTGACCATACTACCGTGCTTCATGCCTGCCGCAAGATTGAGCAGTTGCGTGAAGAAAGCCATGATATTAAAGAAGATTTCTCCAATTTAATCAGAACATTATCTTCGTGACGCTATGAAATTTACCGTTGAACGTGAACATTTATTAAAACCGCTTCAGCAGGTCAGCGGCCCGCTGGGTGGACGTCCTACACTGCCTATTCTCGGAAACCTGCTGCTGCAGGTTGCTGACGGCACGCTTTCGCTGACCGGTACCGATCTCGAAATGGAGATGGTGGCGCGCGTGGCGCTGATCCAGCCTCATGAACCTGGCGCGACCACCGTTCCGGCGCGTAAATTCTTCGATATTTGCCGTGGATTGCCGGAAGGCGCGGAAATTGCCGTTCAACTGGAAGGCGACCGTATGCTGGTGCGTTCTGGCCGCAGCCGTTTCTCGCTGTCTACGCTGCCTGCAGCCGACTTCCCGAATCTGGACGACTGGCAGAGCGAAGTCGAATTCACCCTGCCGCAGGCGACGATGAAGCGCCTGATTGAAGCCACGCAGTTTTCGATGGCGCATCAGGACGTACGTTACTACTTAAACGGCATGCTGTTTGAAACCGAAGGGGAAGAGCTGCGTACCGTGGCGACCGACGGTCACCGCCTGGCGGTTTGTTCAATGCCTGTTGGTCAGCCGTTGCCAAGCCATTCGGTGATCGTACCGCGTAAAGGCGTGATTGAACTGATGCGTATGCTCGACGGCGGCGATAACCCGCTGCGTGTGCAGATTGGCAGCAACAACATTCGTGCACACGTTGGTGACTTCATCTTCACCTCTAAGCTGGTTGATGGCCGTTTCCCGGATTATCGCCGCGTATTGCCGAAGAATCCGGACAAACATCTGGAAGCCGGTTGCGATATCCTCAAACAGGCGTTTGCGCGTGCGGCGATCCTGTCGAACGAGAAATTCCGCGGCGTGCGTCTGTATGTCAGCGAAAACCAGCTCAAAATCACCGCCAACAACCCGGAGCAGGAAGAAGCAGAAGAAATTCTGGATGTCTCCTATCCTGGTACAGAACTGGAAATCGGCTTTAACGTGAGCTACGTACTGGACGTTCTGAACGCGCTGAAGTGCGAGAACGTGCGTATTCTGCTGACCGATTCCGTATCGAGCGTACAGATTGAAGATGCCGCCAGCCAAAGCGCGGCCTATGTTGTCATGCCTATGCGCTTGTAAAGAATATCGGGCTATCTTACTTGTTATTCTGGCTCCGGGCAGTGCTCGCAATCCTCACGTACTTCAGTATGCTCCGGTTGCTGTGCGCTGGCCGTAACCAGACTAACTGCGACGATAACGCCCTGGTTATGAGTTGATATGTCGCTATCCCGACTGCTAATTAAAGATTTCCGCAATATTGAAAATGCGGATCTCGCTTTATCCCCCGGCTTTAACTTCCTGGTTGGCGCGAACGGCAGCGGCAAAACCAGCGTACTGGAAGCTATCTATACGCTCGGCCACGGTCGGGCGTTTCGCAGTTTGCAGATTGGCCGCGTGATTCGCCACGAGCAGGAGTCGTTTGTTTTACACGGGCGTTTGCAGGGTGAAGAACGTGAAACGTCGATTGGCCTGACGAAAGACAAACTGGGCGACAGTAAAGTGCGCATTGATGGCACTGACGGGCACAAGGTCGCTGAACTGGCACACCTGATGCCGATGCAGCTGATCACGCCTGAGGGGTTTACTTTACTCAACGGCGGCCCCAAATACAGAAGAGCATTTCTTGACTGGGGATGCTTTCACAATGAAGCCGGATTTTTCACCGCCTGGAGCAACCTGAAGCGACTGCTCAAGCAGCGCAATGCAGCGCTGCGCCAGGTGAGTCGTTATGAGCAACTGCGCCCGTGGGATAAAGAACTGATCCCACTGGCGGAACAAATCAGCACCTGGCGCGCGGAGTACAGCGCCGGTATCGCGCAGGATATGGCGGATACCTGCCAGCAGTTTCTTCCCGAGTTTTCGCTCTCCTTCTCATTCCAGCGCGGCTGGGAGAAAGAGACTGATTATGCCGAAGTGCTGGAACGCAGTTTTGAACGCGATCGCATGTTGACCTACACTGCGCACGGCCCGCATAAGGCGGATTTCCGCATTCGCGCCGACGGTGCGCCGGTGGAAGATACGTTGTCGCGTGGGCAGCTAAAGCTGCTGATGTGCGCCTTACGTCTGGCGCAAGGGGAGTTCCTGACCCGTGAAAGCGGGCGGCGCTGCCTGTACCTGATAGATGATTTTGCCTCTGAACTGGATGACGCGCGTCGCGGACTGCTGGCCAGCCGCTTAAAAGCCACGCAATCTCAGGTCTTTGTCAGCGCAATCAGCGCTGAACACGTTATAGACATGTCCGATGAAAATTCGAAGATGTTTACCGTGGAAAAGGGTAAAATAACGGATTAACCCAAGATAAAATGAGCGAGAAACGTTGATGTCGAATTCTTATGACTCCTCCAGTATCAAAGTCCTGAAAGGACTGGATGCGGTGCGTAAGCGCCCGGGTATGTATATCGGCGACACGGATGACGGCACCGGTCTGCACCACATGGTATTCGAGGTGGTAGATAACGCTATCGACGAAGCGCTCGCGGGTCACTGTAAAGATATCGTGGTAACGATTCACGCTGACAACTCCGTGTCCGTTACCGATGATGGCCGTGGTATCCCAACCGGTATTCACCCGGAAGAGGGCGTTTCGGCAGCGGAAGTTATCATGACCGTTTTGCACGCAGGCGGTAAATTCGATGATAACTCCTATAAAGTTTCCGGCGGTCTGCACGGCGTGGGTGTTTCCGTCGTCAACGCCCTGTCACAGAAGCTGGAACTGGTGATTCGTCGTGAAGGCAAAGTGCATCAGCAAACTTACGTGCACGGTGTGCCGCAGGCGCCGCTGGCAGTAACCGGCGAAACAGAATTGACCGGGACTCAGGTCCGTTTCTGGCCAAGCCACGAAACCTTTACCAATGTTGTTGAATTTGAATACGACATTCTGGCGAAACGTCTGCGTGAGCTGTCATTCCTGAACTCCGGCGTCTCTATTCGTCTGCGCGACAAGCGTGACGGCAAAGAAGACCATTTCCACTACGAAGGTGGCATCAAGGCGTTTGTTGAATATCTCAACAAAAACAAAACGCCGATCCACCCGAATATCTTCTACTTCTCCACCGAAAAAGACGGTATCGGCGTTGAAGTTGCGCTGCAGTGGAACGATGGTTTCCAGGAAAACATCTACTGCTTCACCAACAACATTCCACAGCGTGACGGCGGTACTCACCTTGCAGGCTTCCGTGCGGCGATGACCCGTACCCTGAACGCCTACATGGACAAAGAAGGCTACAGCAAAAAAGCGAAAGTCAGCGCTACCGGTGACGATGCCCGTGAAGGCCTGATTGCCGTTGTTTCCGTGAAAGTACCGGATCCGAAGTTCTCCTCACAGACCAAAGACAAGCTGGTCTCCTCTGAGGTGAAATCGGCGGTAGAACAGCAGATGAACGAACTGCTGAGCGAATATCTGCTGGAAAACCCGTCTGACGCGAAAATCGTTGTCGGCAAAATTATTGATGCTGCACGTGCTCGTGAAGCTGCACGTCGTGCGCGTGAAATGACCCGTCGTAAAGGCGCGCTCGACTTAGCCGGTCTGCCGGGCAAGCTGGCGGATTGTCAGGAACGTGACCCGGCGCTGTCCGAACTGTACCTTGTGGAAGGGGACTCCGCGGGCGGTTCTGCGAAGCAGGGCCGTAACCGTAAAAACCAGGCGATTCTGCCGCTGAAGGGTAAAATCCTCAACGTCGAGAAAGCGCGCTTTGACAAGATGCTCTCCTCTCAGGAAGTTGCGACGCTGATCACCGCGCTCGGCTGTGGCATCGGTCGTGACGAGTACAACCCGGACAAACTGCGTTATCACAGCATCATCATCATGACCGATGCGGACGTCGATGGCTCGCACATTCGTACGCTGCTGTTGACCTTCTTCTATCGTCAAATGCCGGAAATCGTTGAACGCGGTCACGTTTACATTGCACAGCCACCGCTGTACAAAGTGAAAAAAGGCAAGCAGGAACAGTACATTAAAGATGACGAAGCGATGGATCAGTATCAGATCTCTATCGCTCTGGATGGCGCAACGCTGCACACCAACGCCAGCGCACCAGCCCTTTCAGGTGAGTCGTTAGAGAAACTGGTTTCAGAATACAACGCGACGCAGAAAATGATTGGCCGTATGGAACGTCGTTTCCCGAAAGCGCTGCTGAAAGAGCTGGTTTATCAACCGACGCTGCCAGAAGCTGATTTGGCTGATGAAGCGAAAGTTACGGCCTGGGTTTCCCAGTTGGTTAACGTGCTTAATGAAAACGAAATGCACGGCAGCACCTGGAATAGCTTCGTGCGTAAAGACGCTGAACTGAACCTGTTCGAACCGGTGATCCGGGTGCGTACCCACGGTGTCGATACTGACTATCCATTGGAACATGAATTTGTGACCGGTGGCGAGTACCATCGTATTTGTACGCTTGGTGAGAAGCTGCGTGGGCTGATCGAAGACGATGCGTTTATCGAACGTGGCGAGCGTCGCCAGCCGGTTGCCAGCTTTGAGCAGGCGCTGGAATGGCTGCAGAAAGAGTCTCGTCGTGGCCTCGCTATCCAGCGTTATAAAGGTCTGGGCGAGATGAACCCGGAACAGCTGTGGGAAACCACCATGGATCCGGAAAGCCGTCGTATGCTGCGCGTTACCGTGAAGGATGCGATTGCTGCCGACCAGCTGTTCACCACGCTGATGGGCGATGCCGTTGAACCGCGTCGCGCATTTATCGAAGAGAACGCCCTGAAAGCGGCGAACATCGATATTTAAGCCAATCTGTAGGCCGGATAAGGCGGTTTACGCCGCCATCCGGCAAGACGTTGTATTGTGCCTGATGGCGCGTTGCTTATCAGGCCTACAAACGACAACCAATCTACAAAAAGGGGAATCTCGATTCTCCTTTCTATCCCCCTTTTCGTAGCTGTTTTTTGAGCGGAATCGCGTTAGCATGAGGACGGACTCATTTAATCCGGGGAACTCATGGCTATCAAACTTATTGCTATCGACATGGATGGCACACTTCTGCTACCCGATCACACCATTTCACCAGCGGTCAAAACGGCGATTGCCGCGGCACGCGCGCGTGGCGTGAATGTGGTGCTGACCACGGGACGCCCGTATGCCGGCGTTCACAGCTATCTGAAAGAACTACATATGGAACAACCCGGTGACTACTGCATTACCTACAACGGTGCGCTGGTGCAGAAAGCAGGGGATGGCAGTACCGTGGCGCAAACCGCGCTGAGCTATGATGATTATCGTTACCTGGAGCAGCTCTCCCGGGAAGTCGGCTCGCATTTCCATGCCCTCGATCGCAATACGCTGTATACCGCGAACCGTGATATCAGCTACTACACGGTGCACGAATCGTTTGTCGCGACCATCCCGTTAGTGTTCTGTGAAGCCGAGAAAATGGATCCCGCAACCCAGTTCCTGAAAGTGATGATGATTGACGAGCCGGAGATCCTCGATAAAGCTATCTCTCGTCTACCTGCGGAAGTAAAAGAGAAGTATACCGTGCTGAAAAGTGCGCCGTATTTCCTCGAAATCCTCGATAAACGCGTCAATAAAGGGACGGGCGTAAAATCGCTGGCCGATGCGTTAGGCATTAAAGCCGAAGAGGTGATGGCGATTGGCGATCAGGAAAACGACATTGCGATGATTGAATATGCAGGCGTGGGCGTTGCCATGGATAACGCTATTCCGTCAGTCAAAGAAATCGCCAACTTCGTGACGAAATCTAACCTTGAAGATGGCGTCGCCTGGGCGATAGAGAAATACGTCCTTTCCTGATGCGTGTTATGCCTGGCCTCGGCTGGGCATTAACATTAAAATGTTATAAAACATATATTTATATTATCAGATGTGAAACCGCACATTAATACCTCCACATAGTACGTAACTTCTATACTCTCCTTTCTTCTTTTATATCTGGGCAATTCCTGCCTGCTACTAAACTTTCTTATGACAAACACAAGCATCCGCGTGGTGTTGATAACGTCTTCCTGTCTGGTTTTTCATGCCAGTGCCGCGACGGATTCCAGCTCAACTATTACACCTCTCTTTGGCTATCAGGATGACGGTCTGTCTGCGCCAGTACCGGAAAAAACGACGGTTAAACCTGCCGAAAACCACACCATTTTGCCCTTTTTAGGCGATGAAGCGCGTAAGCGCGGATATGAACTACCGGCACCGTTTGGCGTGAATATTAACTACATGAATATCCGACAAAATATTAATGTAGATAGTATTAACTTCAACGGTCTTTCCCTCGGTGGCCGCTCACTGGATAACGCGTTTAAAATTAGCGTCGGTAATACGCGCGAAAGCAGTAAAACCGAAACGCTGAAGCTGGATGCCTGGCTGCTGCCGTTTATGAACGTCTATGGCCTGATTGGCTATACCGATGGCCACTCCGTTTCGCAAATAGGCGTCGGGATAAAAGGCCCCCTTAAAGACCGCACACCAAGCAGTTTGCAGAATCTGGCGTTTCAGCTCGACTTTAAAGGCACCACCTACGGCGTAGGGACGACGCTGGTTGGCGGTGTAGGCAACTGGTTTACTGCTTTTGATGCCAACTACACCCAGACGCGGTTCGATATTCTGGATGGGAGTATTGACGCCTTAACCCTTTCTCCGCGCATCGGTTATCGCTTTACCACCCCCAGTGTGGATGCGCTGCACCTGCCATCCGGAAAGTTGAATCTATGGGTTGGCAGTATGTACCAGGACGTGCAGCAAGAATTTAGCGGTAGCCTTAACGACCTCACCATGCCGTCTGAAACGCTGCAAAGACTCGTTGATATTGCCAACAAAGACGGTAATGGTCGCTTTGACGTTAAACAGCATCTGCAATCCCCCTGGAACGTGCTGGTGGGCGCACAGTATGAAATTACCCGGAACTTCAACGTCACGACCGAAATCGGCTTTGCTGAACGTAACAGTTTCTTCATGGCGGGAGAGTATCGCTTTTGAGCCGTCTTACCCTCTTCCTGCTGTTCAACATGCTCTCCTGTACAGTGCGGGCAGCGTTGCCAAGCCGAGGCGAAGTTGACGGTTGGCTAAATAAGTTGGGTGCCAGTGATAGCTTTGACGCCAGCAAAGGCATTGACTGGGGAGTAATGCCGGGACCGTTTTATACCCCGGAGCTGGGGTTAGGGATCGGTACAGCGGTGGTGGGGATGTATCGCCCTGACCCGAATGATACGGTAAGCCAAAACTCGACGCTGACGCTCAGCGGCTATTTTAGCTCAACTGGCGCATTCGGTATCACGATGCAAAATTACGCATTTTTTGCCGACGATCGGTGGCGATTTTTTCTCAATGGCGCATTAACGGATACTCCAACCTATTACTGGGGGCAAGGTTTTAGCGCTGGGGATAAAGATAACCAAAAACAGCAATACACCGCTCAGGTTCTGGAGTTGCGCCCAACGTTGTATCGCCAGTTGGCACCCAATGTTTATCTGGGGCTTGGCTGGTCGCTGAACGCCCAGCACGCTACCCAAATGGACGATAACGATCCGCCCAACATTGAGCATACCGGGCAGGGGGCGTCGGTTCTCAGCTCCGGAAGTAGTGTCGAACTCAGCTGGGACGATCGTGATTTCGTTCCCAACCCGCGTAAAGGACAGTATGCCGATGTGCGCTATACCCGATTCACACCAGAGGTGGGAAGCGATACGCGATTTGATGAATATCAACTGCACTACAGCCGCTATCACTCGCTGGACGAGAACAATGTGCTTGCCTGGGAGATGGACGGCGCGTTTACCCAGGGCGATGTGCCGTGGAGCATGATGCCGCTGCTTGGCAGCAATCAGCGTATGCGCGGTTATTACGAAGGGCGCTACCGGGATAAAAACGCCGTCAGCGGGCAACTGGAGTATCGGCGGAAACTTGACTGGCGGCATGGTGTGGTTGGTTGGCTCGGTGCGGGCACGATGGGACCCTCTTTTCATGCGCTGGACGATGGACGCTGGTTACCGTCCGCCGGTGTGGGCTACCGCTTTGAATTTAAGCCCCGGGTGAATGTGCGTCTTGATTATGGGATTGGCAAAGGGAGCAGCGGTTTTTATTTTCAGGTTGGAGAGGCATTTTGATCAATAAGGTGGTGTTAATAGCGCTCTTATGGCTGGCAACGGCGATAGCCCGTGCGGCAATACCTGTAACTTTGCAGCTCGTTTCTACAGAGGATAAGGCCCAGGGTACTGCCTGGCCGGTAGTTTCGCCCCTCCCTGCACCTCAGGGATTACGTCCGTGCTGCGCGTTTGGCTACGACCTGCACGCACAGGTACTGCATATGCCGGTGCCATTTTATGAACTTGATAATGTTGTCACGATCGATAGCATCGGCGAGCACCGCTATAACGATAGCCTACTGTTAGGGCTAGCGAATCTGGCAGGGATCGGGCATGAGAATAACGGCATAGTGTATACCGCTCGCGGTGGCTTCATTGATACCGCACATGTCCGTGATACCGCAGACATGACGGCCTGGCTCTTTAGCCATCTTCTTCCACGGCTTGGTCAATCATTTACGCTGCGTCTGGATGATGAGCTTGCGCAACGGCATGTCGTATTTAACGCTTTCACACCCCCCACAGAGCCTGCTGATCGTTACGCGCTGGCGGCATGGATGGCCGCGCATCTGGCGTTTCAGCTCGCTGCCTGGCATGAAATTGCGCAATGGTATGGTTTTGAGTCCGTCCCTGGATTTTCGGAGGAGGTTTCTGCATTTTCCCCGGAAGATCTCTACTCAAATTTGTTGGGTGCCAGAATTGCGGTATCGCTGATCCTCAATGGGCAACTGGCAACAACGGAAATGTACGATGCGGCGATGAACAACGCGCTGCGCCAGGCGTTGATGCAATTGGGGGCAAAACCGGAAAAAATCACCCGCTTTCAGTTTGATATGCTGGATGGCAAATGGTGGAACAGCCAGCGTCGGGTACCAGAGAAATATTTGGTTCTGCACAGAAACTATGATGTGAGTGACTCGCGTTTACCGACGCCGGTACCGGGTGAACAAGCCTCGCCATTGAGACTGATGTTGCCACATCACTGGCGACAATATTCCCTTGATGCGTTGGCACAACTCGAACTTTGGCCTGGCCATACAATGGAGCGGCTGCCTACGCCAGGTTCCTGGTACACCGTCGCCAACTTTCCCGCGCTGGCTACGGTGGCACAAGGCCGTGACAGTGAGGTGAACTCAGTCCCTTAAAAAATGCGCCATAATGTCATAGCCATACTACGCGATTTCTCACGCTTTGCTTTCGCTGGCGGGTGACTTTCAGATTTTGCCAAGGGAATATGCGCAACGCCGCTGCGCATAATCCATTTACGGGAAAATGCCGACGTCAGGGCCCGGCTTTTCAGGATTTTGCCATACAGTTTGAGACGTAACTTGTGGGTGGCTTTACGGTAAGCGTGATTCATATCTGGCGTATCCCGCAGCAGTACCGATTTGAGGATCTCCGCGCTGTCCAGCGCATAGCTAATCCCTTCCAGCGAGCTGGCGCTGATAAAACCGGCCGCTTCACCAATCAAAAATGCGTTGTCCTCGCCGCAGACGAAGTCTTTCCAGCGTGAGGGGAATAGCACCGTACATTTTTCACTTTTCACCGGTTTGCCGAACTGGAAATGGAACGCTTCTAGCTTCTCTTTCAGCGCGTCAAAGCGTACCTGTCCGTCCTTCATGGGGTAGGCGCCACCAAAGATAAAATAGCCATCTTTGCTGATACTCCAGGAATAACAGTCAGTTGCATCGTTATCAAAAATACAGGAATAGAACGGTACGGGATGCTTTTCCGCAAACCATTGTTGAATAGCGACATATTTACGGATTTGGTGCTGTGGATAGAGATGACGGCGCACCAGTGAGTTCGCACCGTCTGCCCCCACCAGATAACGTGCAGTTATCTGCTGCTCCCAACCGTCGGCGCGGAAGATAACATGCCATTTATCGCCCTCGCGCCAGATTTTCCGACACAGGCTGTCGTGATACACCTGCACATCATCAGGGATGAGAGATTTAAGCCATAAATCAAAAGCATGGCGGTTGATATTAATGTAGCTGCGCTGGTAGTTACGCGTCAAAGAAGCGGCAACATCAACCGTTTTAACGCTAAAAATCTGCGGGTTGGCGATGACATCAACGGGTAAGGTTATCCCGTCGCGGATAAACGAACGCTGGGCGTCCGGGGCCAGCAGACCGCCGCAGGGTTTAGTGAAACCTTCGTTGCCGCACTGGCGTTTTTTATCCAACGCAATCACGCGCATTTTTCCGCTCAACTGTCGCGCCAGCGCTGCGCCTGCCGGACCTAAACCGATAATCGCTACGTCAAAATGTTCCATCTTTCTGTCCGCAAAAATGAAGATGGCGATACGCTAAAGCCTGAAAGTGAAGTGCTTGTGAAGTATGATTGTTTTAATCGTCTTGTATCAGGGCATCTCATGAAGCAAATCACCTTTACGCCGCGTAATCATCAGCTTACCAATATCAACACCTGGACATCGGACAGCCAGTGGCTGGTCTTTGATGTGCGCCCTTCCGGCGCTTCCTTTACCGGTGAAACAATTGAGCGCGTCAATATCCATACTGGCGAGCTGGAGGTGATTTACCGGGCTACTCAGGGATCGCACGTTGGCGTGGTGACCGTTCATCCAAAGTTGGAAAAATATATATTCATTCACGGGCCTGAAAATCCTGATGAAACATGGCATTACGACTTCCATCATCGTCGTGGGGTGATTGTTACGCAGGCTGGGGTGGAGAATCTGGATGCAATGGATATTACCGCGCCGTACACGCCAGGCGCGCTGCGCGGCGGGAGTCATGTGCATGTCTTTAGCCCGAACGGTGAGTTTGTCAGTTTCACCTATAACGACCATGTTCTGCATGAGCGCTCTCCGGCGCTCGATTTACGCAACGTCGGTGTGGCCGCACCGTATGGCCCGGTGAAGGTCTCCGCGCAGCATCCGCGTGAATACAGTGGCAGCCATTGGTGCGTGCTGGTGAGCCAGACGACACCAACGCCAAAACCGGGTAGCGATGAGATTAACCGCGCCTATGAAGAGGGCTGGGTTGGAGAAAACAGGCTGGCGTTTATCGGTGATACGCTATCAGCCACTGGCGAGAAAGTACCGGAGCTGTTTATTGTTGATTTGCCACAGGATGAAAGTGGCTGGAAACAGCCGGGGGACGCGCCTCTGGAGGGGACTGACATGACCATGCCTGCGCCACCATCCGGTATTCGCCAACGCCGTCTGACGTTTACCCATGAGCGCGCCTTCCCGGGGCTGGTGAATCAGCCTCGCCACTGGGTACGCAGTAATCCAAAGGCATCAGAGATTGCGTTTTTAATGCGTGATGACAACGGTATTGTACAGCTATGGCTGATTTCTCCACAGGGTGGATCGCTGCGTCAGCTTACCCAGTGCGCTACGAATATTCAGTCAGCCTTTAACTGGCACCCATCGGGGAAATGGCTGGGATTTGTACTGGAGAACAGAATTGCCTGTTGTGATGTTCAAACGGGCGAGATTGATTTTTTAACGGAACGTCATGATAACCCGCCGTCGGCCGATGCGATCGTCTTCTCCCCTGATGGTCGACAGGTTGCGTGGATGGAAGACGTCGAGGGTTTCCGCCAGCTGTGGGTGACTGAAACCGGGCGTTAATTTATGGAGCAGACATTTCTGCCGGGGGAATAACGGCGTTCGTGGCCTGGGTTCTCTCCTCGCTCTTTTCTACGCGGGATCTCACCGAGTTATCTTTGCGAAAGAGATCCCAAGGTAGCAATACCGTATCGAGCACCGCGGTAAAAGGCATATCCAGAATCGCCAGCGACTTGGTTCCCCAGTTTGTATCACTTTCGCTAATCATTGTGGCACTGGCTCGCGTGCCAGGATACGTCCCTTCTTTACCACCTGTATGCGACATGATGCTGGAACAACCGCTTACAAACGCCATCCCACTACACATCGTCAGTGTTACCAACATTTTTTTAATCATCATTTATTCATCTGTATTTATCGTGTTTGCATGGTGAGTTAAAGCGATCCGTTGCGAAAATAACATCACCATTTCGTCGCACTGTGGCGGCCATCGCGATTTAACGAGAACAACTGCTCCCCCCAGTGTATGCAATAGACAACAAACTGCAAAAAAAGTCAGATGAATACGCTTGAAAAGTTTGTATTAAGACCCATTTTTAGAGTGTAGACAAATGAAGGGCATGCCTGATGGGTGTCCTGGCTACCTGACCTGTCCATGATGGAAGGTCAATTATTCTCGCTGATTTCAGGAGCTATTGATTATGCGTAACTTTGATTTATCCCCGCTGTACCGTTCTGCTATTGGTTTTGACCGTCTGTTTAACCTGCTGGAAAACAATCAGGGCCAGAGCAATGGCGGCTACCCTCCGTACAACGTTGAGCTGGTAGACGAAAACCATTACCGCATTGCAATTGCTGTTGCCGGTTTTGCTGAAAGCGAACTGGAAATTACTGCCCAGGACAATCTGCTGGTGGTAAAAGGCGCCCATGCGGACGATCAAAAAGAACGTACTTACCTGTATCAGGGTATTGCCGAGCGCAACTTTGAACGCAAGTTCCAGTTAGCGGAGAACATTCATGTTCGCGGCGCAAACCTGGTAAATGGTCTGCTGTATATCGATCTTGAGCGCGTGATTCCTGAAGCGAACAAACCGCGCCGCATCGAAATCAACTAATTCTGTAGGCCGCTTCAGGCGGCCTTGCTAAGTCATCGGCTTGCCGTCAGGGAGCCGAAAGGTACCTACTCGCTTCTTAGAAGGAGATTATTATGCGTAACTACGATTTATCCCCACTGCTGCGTCAATGGATCGGTTTTGACAAACTGGCCAATGCCTTGCAAAACAACGGTGAAAGCCAGAGCTTCCCGCCTTATAACATCGAAAAGAGCGATGATAACCACTACCGCATTACCCTTGCGTTAGCCGGTTTCCGCCAGGAAGATCTGGATATTCAACTGGAAGGCACGCGCCTGACCGTGAAAGGTACGCCGCAGCAGCCGGAAAAAGAGACCAAATGGTTGCATCAGGGGCTGGTCACTCAGCCGTTCAGCCTGAGCTTTACGCTGGCTGAAAATATGGAGGTCTCCGGCGCAAGCTTCACTAACGGCTTGCTGCATATTGATTTGACCCGGAATGAACCTGAAACCATTGCTCCACAACGTATCGCCATCAGCGAACGTCCTGCATTAGATAGTTAAATAGCTCCATGCCTTTGCCCCGCCAGAAATGACGGGGCTTTTTTGTGCTTTACCACCCATACATTGCGACTGTACTCTGCGAGAATCCATTTACTTAATGATGTTATTCACAGGGAACAGGATATGAGTGATATAGCATTGACGGTCAGCGTTCTGGCATTAGTGGCAGTTGTCGGGTTATGGATCGGCAACATAAAAATACGTGGCGTGGGTTTTGGCATTGGAGGTGTGCTGTTCGGCGGTATTATCGTCGGGCATTTTGTCGATCAGGCAGGGATGACCCTGAGCGGCGACATGCTGCATTTTATTCAGGAATTTGGCCTGATTCTTTTCGTCTACACCATTGGTATTCAGGTGGGGCCGGGCTTTTTTGCTTCTCTGCGCGTTTCGGGCCTGCGGCTGAATCTGTTTGCTGTGCTGATTGTCATCATGGGTGGCCTGGTCACCGCGATCCTGCATAAGATTTTTGCCATTCCTCTCCCTGTGGTGCTGGGAATATTCTCTGGAGCGGTCACCAATACCCCGGCGTTAGGTGCGGGGCAGCAAATTCTGCGCGATTTAGGTACGCCTGGCGATGTGGTTGATCAGATGGGGATGAGCTATGCCATGGCTTATCCTTTCGGCATCTGCGGAATTTTACTGACCATGTGGCTGATGCGCCTTATTTTCCGCGTTAACGTCGATGCTGAAGCCCAGCAGCATGAATCCACGCTGACCAACGGGCACGCACTGATTCAGACGATGAACATCCGCGTGGAAAACCCAAACATCAACAATATGGCGATTCAGGATGTCCCGATTCTGAACAGCGACAAAATCATCTGCTCGCGTCTGAAACGTGACGAGACATTGATGGTGCCGTCGCCAGGGACGGTTATCCAGATGGGCGACCTGCTACACCTGGTCGGGCAGCCAGCTGACCTGCATAACGCGCAGGTGGTGATTGGGCAGGAGGTAGACACATCGCTGTCTACGCGAGGTACCGATTTACGCGTCGAACGCGTGGTGGTGACCAACGAACAGGTACTGGGTAAACGAATCCGCGACCTGCATTTCAAAGAGCGTTACGACGTGGTGATTTCCCGCCTGAACCGTGCGGGTGTTGAGCTGGTAGCCAGCAGTGACGCCAGCCTGCAATTCGGGGATATCCTCAATCTGGTGGGACGTCCTTCGTCCATTGATGCCGTTGCCAATGTTGTGGGTAACGCGCAGCAAAAACTGCAGCAGGTGCAGATGCTGCCGGTATTTATCGGTATCGGGCTGGGTGTTCTACTGGGTTCAATCCCGCTGTTCATCCCGGGGTTCCCGGTGGCGTTGAAACTGGGGTTGGCCGGCGGGCCGCTGATTATGGCCCTGATCCTGGGGCGTATTGGTAGCATCGGTAAGCTGTACTGGTTTATGCCTCCCAGCGCTAACCTGGCGTTGCGAGAGTTGGGTATCGTGCTGTTTCTTGCGGTGGTGGGTCTGAAGTCAGGCGGTGATTTTGTCGATACCCTAACACAGGGCGATGGCCTGAGCTGGGTGGGTTACGGTATTTTCATTACCGCGATTCCGCTCATTACCGTGGGCTTGCTGGCGCGAATCTTTGCCAAAATGAACTATCTGACGCTGTGCGGCATGTTGGCTGGCTCAATGACCGATCCCCCGGCTCTGGCGTTTGCTAATAACCTGCATGCCACCAGCGGGGCGGCAGCGCTCTCCTACGCTACCGTTTATCCGCTGGTCATGTTCTTGAGGATTATCACCCCGCAACTGCTGGCGGTGCTCTTCTGGGGATTAGGTTAAAACTGACTTATCCGGCCTGCATCTCCTGTAGGCCGGATAAAACGCAACTCACCATCCGGCATTACAAACACCCTCTCTCTTTCCCATTGTCTCGTCACCCGACTCGCCCTCTCGTTTGAGAATCAGGTTCATACTCCTTAACTGTTCCGGTATAACGACCAGACAACAATATTTAAGGAGCTGTCATGAAGATTTCTCGCCTTGGAGAAGCACCGGATTATCGCTTCTCACTGGCAAATGAGCGTACTTTTCTGGCGTGGATCCGCACCGCGCTCGGATTTCTGGCGGCGGGGGTTGGCCTTGATCAACTGGCCCCGGATTTTGCCACGCCGGTCATCCGTGAGGCACTTGCCTTGTTGCTGTGTCTGTTTGCCGGCGGTCTGGCGATCTACGGCTATCTGCGCTGGCTACGTAACGAAAAGGCGATGCGACTGAAAGAGGACTTGCCCTACACCCACAGCCTGCTGATTATCAGCGTCATGCTGACTATTGTGGCGGTGATTGTCATGACGCTGGTGCTGTATGCCGGATAGCCGCAAATCCCGACGCATCGCTGACCCGGGGTTACAACCGGAGCGGACTTCACTGGCCTGGTTTCGCACGTTGTTGGGCTATGGCGCGTTAATGGCGCTGGCGATTAAGCACAACTGGCACCAGGCGGGAGTGTTGTTCTGGATATCGATAGTTGTGCTGGCGATAGTGGCGATTATCCTCTGGCGCTACACCCGCAGCCGTAATCTGATGGATGTGAGTCATAGCGATTTTTCTGAATCTCGCGCGGTGCGTGACAAATTTATGATCTCCCTCGCGGTGTTATCCCTCGCAATGCTGTTTGCTGTAACGCATGTTCGCCAACTTATCGTATTTATCGGGAATTTTGCATGACAGGATGTGAGAACATGGATGTTAGTGATGATGTTTTAAACGTGGTGATTGACCATCAGAAGTGTTTACAACCGGTTGAAGTGTACCGTGGTTTGCAACAAGGAAATGTTCGCCTGGTACAATTTATTCCGCTGGTTAAGCACGATGGTTCAGGTCATCTGACAGACGAATCGGTTACGTCTGAGGCATGGGGCCGATTTTTAATTACGATATTTGATATCTGGGTACGTGAAGATATTAATCAGATATCTATCCAGCTTTTCGATAAAACGCTTCGCCAGTGGTGTGGTCTGACGGCACAGATTGAACGACAGACCATGTCATCAATGAATACGCGTTGCCAGACATGCTCATTGTTTCAATATTACCACGGTGATTGTCCTGCGTACTGCGAGGAAAATGGAAAGGGCGTGCTGTGTGCAGGCTATCAGGCTTTCTTCAGCCATACCGCACCGCATATGCGCGTGATGCGTGACCTGCTTAAGCAGCATCGCTCACCGATGGAGCTGATGGCGATGCTGCGTTAAGCTCAGCGGTATTTAACGTCCTTTGGCCAGATACTGCGCCATTTCATCTTCCGGGACCATTCCACCGCCGGTCGCCCACACCAGGTGGGTGGCGTTATTGAGCTGATCCGCGCTGAAGCCGTGCATGTGCTGATAGTCAGCAGAGGCGCAAACGTGTTGCGGACCGGCCATCCCTGCCAGCGCTGACGGTTCGAGGCGAATACCTTCTTCCTGCGCCAGCCAGCCCAGCATGTCGTACATAGTCTGATCGTCCAGGGTGTACAGACCGTCGAGCAGACGTTCCATTGCCCGGCCAACAAAGCCAGACGCACGGCCGACAGCCAGCCCATCAGCCGCCGTCAGGTTGTCGATGCCAATATCCTGCACGGAAATCGTATCGTGCAGTCCGGTATAAATCCCCAGCAGCATGCACGGTGAATGGGTTGGTTCTGCGAAGAAGCAGTGCACGTTATCGCCAAACGCCAGCTTCAGGCCAAACGCCACGCCGCCAGGGCCACCGCCGACGCCGCATGGTAGGTAAACAAACAGTGGATGGTCTGCATCCACCACGCGCCCCTGCTGGGCAAACTGCGCTTTTAAGCGCTGTCCGGCCACCGCATAGCCTAAAAACAGCGTGCGCGAGTTTTCATCATCGATAAAGAAGCAGTTTGGATCGGACTCCGCTGCCTTACGGCCTTGTTCAACCGCCACGCCGTAATCTTCTTCATACTCCACGACCGTCACACCGTGGCTGCGCAGTTTGGCTTTTTTCCATGCGCGGGCATCGGCCGACATATGCACCGTCACCTTAAAGCCGATACGGGCGCTCATAATGCCAATCGACATGCCGAGGTTACCGGTGGAGCCTACCGCGATGCTGTACTGGCTAAAGAACTGTTTGAATTCGGGCGAAAGCAGAACGCTGTAATCGTCTTGTGTGGTCAGCAGACCGGCTTCCAGCGCCAGTTTTTCCGCGTGGGTCAGTACTTCATAAATGCCACCACGGGCTTTAATCGAGCCAGAAATTGGCAGGTGACTGTCTTTCTTCAGCAGAATTTCGCCATTGATGCGCTGCCCGTACTCTTTCTCCAGCCGCTTTTGCATGGCCGGAATCGCGGCCAGCTCAGATTCAATAATGCCGCCGGTGGCCGCGGTTTCCGGGAATGCCTTTGCCAGGTACGGCGCAAAGCGCGTCAGACGGGCGTGAGCATCCTGAACATCGTGTTCAGTCAGGCCAACATACGGTAAACCTTCCGCAAGAGAGGTGGTGCCAGGGTTAAACCAGGTTGTCTCCTTGAGAGCAACCAGATCTTCCACTAAAGGATACTGGGCGATAAGTGTTTGAATGTTTTCCATAGTCAGTCTCTTTGCGCTTAGATAATAAAGGAAAGCAGGAATGTGCAAGCCAGTGCAATCACGGACGCGATAAATGTCGCGGTCGTATAGTATTTAAACGTTTCATTCAGGGTGGCACCGCAGTATTGCTTCACCAGCCAGAAGAGGGAATCGGTAACGATCGTGCAGCCAATAGCGCCGGAACCGATAGCAATGGCGATGATCTCCGGGCTGACGTTGGGATAGAGCGGCAGCATCGGTGCAACGATTGCCGTGGCGCCCATCATTGCCACTGTGGCGGAACCCACCGCGGCATGCAGGATTAACGCCACCAGCCACGCCAGCAGAATCGGGTGCATATGCATGTTCGAGAGGATCAGCGCAAGAGTATCCGCCAGCCCACTGCTCTTGAGGATAGCGTTGAATGCGCCGCCTGCGCCGATAATCAACAGAATGTTAGCGATGGAGCCAAACCCGTTTTCAGTGTGGGTCAGCAACGTACCCATACCGATGTGCTGACGCAGGCCGAGAATGTAATAGGCAACGAAAACGGCAATAAACATCGCGGTGATCGGGTTACCAATAAACTCCAGCAGCGTATATACCGTGCTGCCTTTCGCCATGTTCAGCTCAGCGACGGTTTTTACCAGCATCAGGCCAATCGGCAGCAGAACGGTAAACAGCGTAGCACCCAGCGACGGTAGCGTACTTTCGTCACGCACTTTAAGGTCAGAAAACTCAGCCGGAACCGGTTTAAACGGCAGACGGTTACCCAGGAATTTCAGGTACAGAGGACCACCGATCAGCGAGGCCATCAAGCCGACCAGTAAGCCGTAGACAATCACGGTGCCAATGTCTGCGCCCAGCTTGTTCGCCACGAACAGGGCAGCCGGATGCGGTGGTACCACGCAGTGCACCGCCATCAGCGCCGTACACAGCGGAATCGCCAGTTTCAGTAATGAAGTATTGGTTTTCTTGGCAATTGAAAAGGCCAGTGGAATCAACAGCACCACGCCGACTTCAACAAACAGCGTGATCCCGCAAATCAGCCCAACCAGAACCATAATGACGTCGGCGGATAGCCAGCGGCAGCGCTGCAGCGTCAGGCCAATGCGTTCGGCTGCGCCGGACACTTCCATCATTTTGCCCAGAATGGTCCCAAGGCCGATAACCGCGGCGAGGAAGCCCAGCGTACCGCCGATGCCACTCTCAATGGCAATGACCATATCCAACGGCCCCATGCCCATCATCGTACCCACGAAGAAGCTGGCTAACAGTAGCGCCAGAAACGGGTGGAATTTGAACTTCACGATGGTCAAAACGATTAACACGATGCTTATCAGCAGCGTGCTCACAACCCAGATTTGAGAGTGCATAACTCACCTTGCCCTGTGATTAATATAGGGTTATTGGACAAAAATAAGGCATGGTCTGACAAACGATATAAATCCCCCTTCACATGAGCCAGATTGCATCAAATGAGTGATTTATGTCTAATTGCGCTTTGTTTATGCGATATGGTTCACTCTGATTCACCTTTGAGCTGATTTTTACAGCGAACTTTTTTACACTCCAGCGCATGAATCAGAAGGAAAGGAGGTGAGAATGGATCCCCTACGCGAAGTCAGAAACCGGCTGCTCAACGGCTGGCAGCTGTCAAAGCTGTATACTTTTGAAGTGGCGGCCCGGCATCAGTCTTTTGCGCTGGCGGCAGACGAGCTGTCATTGAGCCCCAGCGCCGTCAGCCATCGCATAAATCAGCTTGAAGATGAGCTTGGCATCCAATTATTTGTTCGTTCTCATCGCAAAGTGGAACTCACTCATGAGGGCAAACGGGTATTTTGGGCGCTGAAGTCGTCACTGGACACGCTCAACCAGGAGATTCTTGATATTAAGAATCAGGAGCTCTCGGGGACGCTCACCGTCTACTCACGGCCTTCTATCGCCCAGTGCTGGCTGGTTCCGGCGCTCGGCGACTTTACCCGTCGCTACCCGTCAATTTCGCTAACCATGTTGACCGGGAACGACAACGTCAATCTACAGCGTGCGGGTATCGATCTCGCCATCTATTTTGACGATGCACCCTCCGCGCAACTCACGCATCACTTCCTGATGGATGAAGAGATCCTGCCGGTGTGCAGCCCGGACTACGCCCGCCGCCATGACCTTATCGGTTCGCTGGTGAATTTGCCGCACTGTACGTTGCTGCACGACAGACAGGCGTGGAGTAACGATTCCGGGACCGATGAGTGGCACAGTTGGGCGCAGAATTTTGCGGCGAATTTGCCGACATCGTCGGGGATTGGTTTTGATCGTTCTGATTTAGCAGTAATTGCGGCAATGAACCATATCGGCGTGGCGATGGGACGAAAACGGCTGGTGCAAAAACGCCTCGACAGCGGAGAATTGATTGCGCCTTTTGGCGATATGGCGCTGAAATGTCATCAGCATTACTACATCACCACGCTGCCCGGCAGGCAGTGGCCGAAAATCGAGGCGTTTATTGGCTGGCTGCAGGAGCAGGTTAAATAAGCGGGTCGCGAATATTTTTTACGCTTTCGCTCTACACGGAAAGTGAAAAAGCGTGCTAAATACGTGATATCACTCCTGATGATTTGCGTAAGGACGACCGTGTTAAAGCCGATTGTTTCCCTTTTACTGTTGGCCAGCGCCACCGTGTGTGCCGCGCAACCTGCGTTGACGGCGGCGCAGTATGTGCAGCAGCTTGGGGTTGGGATGGACGTAGATTGGGCGCGTACCGATCGGGGCATCCGTGAATTCGATCCGCTGGTGGTGAGGGATTATAAGGCGAAAGGGTTGACCCACGTGCGCATTCGCGTGGCGGGTGAGCCTACGGAGGCGCGGCTCATTCATCTGCGCAAGCTGGTGGAAGCCTGCGAGCAGTATGGCGTGATCCCGATAATCGCCTATCAGGCTGACGAGTATAAAAAAGACCCCAGTGCCAGTAACGAAAAAGAGGTGGTTAACTGGTGGGTGGCAGTGGCGCATTACTTTGGTCAAAGTTCGCCGTTGCTGGGTTTCGACCTGATTTATGAACCTGCCGATAAGCTCAACCATAATCAGGCGTCGCTCAATAGGGTGTATGACAAAACCATCCGTACCATCCATGCCATCGATCCACAGCGAATGATATTTATCGCGCCGAAACTGCATGCCGCTCCGGAAGATTTGCCCAACCTAAAATTGCCGCCGCAAAGTCAGAATACCGTGCTGGCCCAATGGCATATTTTCCCGTGGGGGCCGCTGAAAAATAACGGTAAATACCCGTGGACCTCAGGGACAGCGGCAGAAAAGGCCGCCATTCGCGCCCGTATCAATACTGCCATTCACTGGCAGCAGAAAACCGGTCATGTTAGTTGGGTAGGAGGCTGGTCGCCGGGAGAAACCATCAGGAACGCGCCTTCTGCCTCGCAAATGGCGTTTGCCCGCTTTATGGCTTGCGAGCTGAAGAAAGCGAAAATTCCCTATGCTATCAATGCGGATACGCAGTTCTATGATGGTGAGGAAGGGGCATGGAGACCGGCGCTGGAGCCGTTGTTGAATACCATGATTGCCCCTGAGTGTGAAAAGCCCGGCGAGAAGCCGGGCCATCATACGCTTAAACCGCCTGTCCCTGATGCGACACGCGTGAAGCCAGCGGAAGCCAGCAAACAAAAATCAACAGCCCCATAAGGGTCATCAGCAGGCCCAGACTGGCTTGCCCGGTCTGCGGCAGCATGGCAGAGAACCACGCCAGCACGCCGGAACCAATGTTCTGTAATCCACCAACCAGCGCACCAGCAGTACCGGCCAGGAACGGGAAAGGTTCCATTGCGCCGCTGGTTGCCAGCGGAAACAGCATCCCGGCGCCGAAGAAAAACAGTGCGGCGGGAACCAGCAGCGTCCAGACGTTCATCACGTCGAACAGACCAGGGATCCACATCATCAAACCGGCGACCAGACAGCAGATAACTGACTGCCACATTAGCGTCGAGAAACGCTTATTCGGGCGACCGGCGAACCAGGCACCAAAAAACGCCGCCGGAATGGGCAGAATAAACAGGATACTGACCACCATGCTGCTTAAGCCGAGACGCGCGCCTAACAACACCCCGGAACAGGCTTCGAAGACCGCAACGCCCGCCAGGCCGCCGATCAGCATCAGCACGTAACAGGTGAAAGAGCTGTTGCCAAACAGCGTTTTGTAGCTGGCGATAAGCCGTGGACGCGGCGCACCTGCGGGGCGCGTTTCCGGCATCCAGCGCGCCATGCTAAACGTGACGCCTGCGCACAGCACCAGCAGGAAGATGTAACAGGCACGCCAGTTCCACAGGGTATCCAGCATACCGCCAATCAGCGGTGCCAGCAGTGGGCTGACAAGAATCCCCATGTTTAACAGGCTATTAGCGTGGCGTAACTGCGTGCCTTCATACAAATCGCGCGGTAAAGTTCGCGCCATCACACCGCCGACGCCCGTTCCCATCCCCTGTATTGCGCTGGCGATAATCAATACCGTCAGGCTGTGGGTGGTTATGGCGACCAGCGTAGCCAGCATAAAAATGGACATCCCGGCGAGGATCACCGGGCGGCGGCCAACGCGATCGGAAAGTGGGCCGTAAATCAGTTGTGACAGGCCGTAGGTCAACAGATAGGCGGCCATCACGCTTTGCACCGCCCCTTCGCGAACGTTCAGTTCACGCGCCATATCAGCAATCGCGGGGATATAAATGGTTTGCGCCATCTGACCTACCGCCACCAGTAATACCAACATCAACAACAAATTGACGCTTCTATGCCTTTTCATTTCGCTGATTACTTTTCAAAAAGTGAAAAAATAAGAATAAGGTGCTGCACTTTCCCGTAAATGCTCGTGGAATCTACCACAACAGAAAAAGAAGGCCAGATAGTGGGCTGGAATGTTTAAACGATGAACGGCAGGAAATGTAAACAAAAAGCGGCAACAAATGTTGCCGGATTGCATCGGGTTTACAGAGGTCATGATAAGCGTAGCAAAACTGCGCCTATGGCAATGCCTCCAGCCGCAACAAGACGTATTCCGGCAACCTTCTCTTTCAGTAGCAGCCACGCGAGCAGCGCGCCAAACAGGATGGAAGTTTCACGCAGCGCAGCGACTACCGCCAACGGAGCCTGAGTCATGGCCCACAGCGCCAGACCGTAAGAACCCATTGTGCCAATCCCACCAAGAATACCTTTCTTCCACTGCTGTACCAGATAGCGCGACGCTTCCCGGCGTCGGGCAATCATCGCCCAGCCCAGCAGGCAGGAGCCGTTCAGAAAGAAGGTCCACAGCGTATAACCCAGCGCGGTTTCAGATAAACGTACGCCGGTGCCATCAACCAGCGTATATCCGGCGATAAAGCAGGCGTTAATGAGCGCCAGCACGATCCCGCGTTGCGAGCTGCTGCGTCCGTTAAACGCCATGCCGAGGATCGCCAGACAGATCGTGGCAATCCCCACCCAGGCTAGAACAGAGAGGCTATCGCCAAGAAACAGGACGCTGATAATTGCGACCAGTAGTGGCGCTGTGCCGCGCATTAACGGATAGGTCTGGCTCATATCCGAAACCTGATAGGTTTTGGCGACCAGGACGGTATATACAATTTGCAACGCAGTTGAGACGGCTAAAAACGGCAGGCTGGCGGCGGAAGGTTGCGGCGCAAAGGGTAAGAAAACCAATGCCATAATTGCAGCAGAACCGCTGACACCGATCGCTGAGTACAGTTTATCGTTTCCAGCTTTAACAATGGCATTCCAGCTGGCATGCAGCAGCGCGGCGAACAGCAAAATGCAGAAAACAGAAAGCGTCATGGTGGAATTCTTCCCTGAGAATGTCATAAAAACGTAACATATTGGCGCGACACAAGCACCAGGGAGAAGGTGAAAGGGGAGCGGAGTGTTACCCGCCCCCCTTAGGTGCGACTTGAATCCGAATTACTTAACGTATTTCAGAACGGCATCAAGTAGTTGCAGTACTGCAACAATGAGTTTGAGGATAAGAATAGCGATATCCACGAGGCTCATACGCTCTCCTTTTGGTACAAGGAGCACGGTGCTGACGTACCTCGCCGCTGCCTGTTGCCAGCACCTTTGTTGACATAACACAGTGTGCTCACACGGGGGTTAAGGCGCTGACGGCACCACCCGTTTCAGCCAGGACTTTGATGCGCCGGTTTACGATGCGGCCCCCGCATAACACATTGCGTACCGAGACATTATAGATAAATACTGTATAAATTAACAGTGTTTTATGGACGTTACGCTATTCATGTTCCATACTCGAAACCATCAAAATTCGTGCCGAAATTGCGTGTTCTTCGCAGAACGCGTATACTTTTTTCGTTGACATAACACAGTGTGTTCGGCGGCTACCAACCGCACAGCACTGAAAAAAACCTCGCTCCGGCGGGGTTTTTTGTTTTTCAGCAATGCACAACGAAATGTGATCGTTGACGCATTTTTATGCAGATGAAAATTTTTCCATTGTCACGCTGAAAAACCTGTGTTTGTATAAATCCAGTTAATCAACAAACAGACAGGTCCCTAATGAACCCTTCCATGCTGACTGCGACCCTACTAAAAACTGCGCCATCTCGCGCAGCGGTCGTCGTGCGTGTGGTGGTGGTCGTCGGCAATGCGCCGTAGGGTCCGAATCAACACACGATTCCAAAACCCCGCCGGCGCAAACCGGGCGGGGTTTTTCGTTTCAGAGACCTGCCCGGAGCAAAGGCCCAGAATAAAAGGACTGGAGCATGGCAAGTTCGGGCATAACATCCAAGCGTACGCGTTTTACGGGCGCAGAATTCATCGTTCATTTCCTGGAACGCCAGGGAATTCAGGTTGTTACCGGTATTCCCGGCGGATCGATTCTTCCCGTCTATGACGCCTTAAGTCAAAGCACGCAAATCCGTCATATCCTGGCGCGCCACGAGCAAGGAGCTGGGTTTATCGCGCAGGGAATGGCGAGAACCGATGGCAAACCCGCCGTCTGTATGGCCTGCAGCGGACCGGGCGCAACCAATCTGGTGACCGCCATTGCTGATGCGCGTCTGGATTCCATCCCGCTGGTGTGTATCACCGGGCAGGTTCCGGCCTCAATGATAGGCACCGACGCCTTCCAGGAAGTCGACACCTACGGCATCTCTATCCCCATCACTAAGCACAACTATCTGGTCCGCCATATCAGTGAATTACCGCAGGTCATGAGCGATGCGTTCCGCATTGCGCAGTCCGGACGTCCAGGCCCGGTGTGGATAGACATTCCTAAGGATATTCAAACCGCTGTTTTTGATATTGAAGAGATGCCGGAGCCTGCGCAGAAAATGGCGGCACCAGCGTTCAGCCAGGACAGCATTCGCGATGCCGCAGCCATGATTAACGCCGCACAGCGTCCGGTGCTGTACCTCGGCGGCGGCGTGATTAACGCACCTGAGCGCGTGCGTGAACTGGCGGAAAAAGCGATGCTGCCCACCACTATGACCTTAATGGCGCTCGGTATGTTGCCGAAAGCGCATCCGCTGTCGTTAGGCATGCTGGGCATGCACGGCGCGCGTAGCACTAACTTTATTCTGCAAGAAGCGGATTTATTGATTGTTCTGGGCGCACGTTTTGATGACCGGGCGATTGGTAAAACGGAGCAGTTCTGCCCGAACGCCAAAATCATTCACGTGGATATCGACCGCGCGGAGCTGGGTAAAATCAAACAACCGCACGTGGCGATTCAGGCGGATGTCGATGAGGTTCTGGCGCAATTGATCCCATTAATTGACGCGCAGCCGCGAGAGTCGTGGCATCAGACGGTGGCCGATTTACAACGTGAATTCCCTTGCACTATTCCGCAGAAAAGCGACCCGCTCAGCCACTATGGATTGATCAACGCCGTGGCTGCCTGCGTAGACGATAGCGCCATTATCACCACCGACGTAGGCCAGCATCAGATGTGGGCGGCACAGGCTTATCCGCTGAACCGTCCGCGTCAGTGGCTGACCTCCGGCGGTCTGGGAACTATGGGCTTTGGCCTGCCAGCGGCAATTGGTGCAGCGCTGGCCAATCCAGACAAAAAAGTGCTGTGCTTCTCCGGCGACGGCAGCCTGATGATGAATATTCAGGAAATGGCGACAGCCAGCGAAAATCAGCTGGATATTAAAATCATCCTGATGAATAACGAAGCGTTGGGTCTTGTATATCAGCAGCAGAGTCTGTTCTATAAGCAGGGTGTTTTTGCCGCGACCTATCCGGGGATGATTAACTTTATGCAGATAGCCGCCGGGTTTGGTCTCGAAACCTGCGATCTGAATAACGAAGCGGACCCACAGGCAGCGTTGCAGGAGATTATTAATCGCCCTGGGCCTGCGCTGATCCACGTGCGCATCGATGCCGAACAAAAAGTGTACCCGATGGTGCCGCCGGGTGCGGCAAACACAGAAATGGTGGGGGAATAAGCCATGCAACAGCAGACACATGACAACGTAATCCTGGAACTCACCGTACGCAACCATCCGGGCGTAATGACTCACGTTTGCGGGCTGTTCGCCCGCCGCGCGTTCAACGTAGAAGGCATTCTCTGTCTACCGATTCAGGACAGCGATAAGAGCCGCATCTGGCTACTGGTCAACGACGATCAACGTCTTGAGCAGATGATAAGCCAGATCGACAAGCTGGAAGATGTGGTGAAAGTGGCCCGCAACCAGTCCGATCCGTCGATGTTTAACAAAATTACCGTGTTCTTTGAGTGAGTTAGTCTCCGTCTGAATCCGGGGTGATCACTTTGACAGAGCCGTTCCGGCAGTGGGTTGCGTAATCTGCCGGTAACGGACGGTCGCTTATCAGTACGTCAAAGGTGGAGAGTGGACCAATGCTGGCGGGGGCGACCTCATCGAACAGGGCGTGGCGCGTCAGCAGAATTTTGCGTAATCCGCGTTCCATCGCTTTGCGTTTTGTGGCCAGATCGTCCGGATTGAACCAGCTAACGCCGAAATGCTCATGGACTCCGCTGGCGGAGATAAAGACTTTCCGTGGGTTGAGTGCATCCAGCGGGGAGGGATTGCTGGTGTCGTAAAAGGCGTCACTTTTCGCCCGGTAGGTCCCCCCGCAAAGAATCGCTGTGGCGTTGGGCTTTTCATTTAGCGCTACGAACACCCGGTGCGAGTAGCAAATCCCGGTAAAGGAAATATCGTCCGGGATCATGCTGACCACCAACGGCATTTCCGCACCATTATCAAAAAAGACCAGATCATTTTCACTCACCAGTCCCGCAGCCAGAATGGCAACCGGTAAATCGTCGCGGTGATACTGTTTTTGCGCGGGGAGTGGCGCGTTAACGATGGCAGCAGGTTTGTTCACCATCACAATGTAACCACCAAGCAGCGTGAGTGGTAACGGTTCGTCATCCTGACTGAGATCCCGACGAATAGTCATCACGGAAACTTCCAGCATTCGTGCCGCCTCTTTCAGATGGATTCGGTCGGTCTTCTTCAACAATTCCATCAGACGTCGAATACGTTCTTTTTGCTTAGTTTCCATGTGCTTCTCCACGAATCATGTTCCCATGTTCCTTCAGTAACATTTTTGTGTTTCTGAGAACATGACATTGCCGCATTACTATACGTCTGACTATCCGGAAATAAAAGCGCGTTTTTTCACGTTTTATTGATTATATCCAGTTAATTTTCAGTCAATTGTAAGCAACTTCATCATTTGCATTGTGATGTGGGTGTAACATTTAGTGCAATAAATAAACAATAAAATGATCTTCCAATCGCGATCCTAGTCACAAATGATACGAAAGTAACATGATAATGTTATTTTAATATCATTGTTGTGTGATTGTTTCTGAGAGGTAGTAAAATGGATATCGCGGTTATTGGCTCCAACATGGTGGATCTCATCACCTACATCAACCAGATGCCCAAAGAAGGGGAAACGCTGGAAGCACCGGCGTTCAAAATTGGCTGCGGGGGCAAAGGCGCAAATCAGGCCGTTGCGGCCGCTAAGCTCAATTCCAAAGTGCTGATGCTGACAAAAGTCGGTGATGATATTTTTGCGGATAACACTATTCGCAATCTCGAATCCTGGGGAATTAATACCACCTATGTCGAAAAGGTACCCTGCACCAGCAGCGGTGTCGCACCGATCTTTGTTAATGCCAACTCCAGCAACAGTATTCTGATTATTAAAGGAGCGAACAAATTTCTCTCCCCGGAAGATATCGATCGTGCGGCGGAAGATCTGAAAAAATGTCAGCTTATTGTCCTGCAACTGGAAGTGCAGCTGGAAACTGTTTATCACGCGATTGAATTTGGCAAAAAACACGGTATTGAAGTGTTACTAAATCCCGCCCCTGCATTACGGGAATTAGATATGTCTTATGCCTGTAAATGTGATTTTTTTGTGCCGAATGAAACCGAGTTGGAAATATTAACCGGTATGCCAGTGGATACTTATGACCATATTCGCGCAGCGGCACGTTCTCTGGTTGATAAAGGTCTGAACAATATTATCGTCACCATGGGTGAGAAAGGTGCGCTGTGGATGACGCGTGACCAGGAAGTCCATGTTCCAGCGTTTAAAGTGAACGCTGTCGATACCAGTGGTGCAGGCGACGCTTTCATCGGTTGTTTTGCTCACTATTACGTTCAAAGCGGTGATGTGGAAGCCGCCATGAAAAAAGCCGCTCTCTTCGCTGCTTTCAGCGTTACCGGGAAAGGCACTCAATCATCTTATCCAAGCATCGAACAATTTAATGAGTTTCTTACCTTAAACGAATAATACTCCTGCACTGTAAAAGGTAGCACTATGAACGATAAAAACATCATTCAGATGCCTGACGGCTATTTGAATAAGACCCCTCTGTTCCAGTTTATTTTGTTATCCTGTTTATTCCCGTTATGGGGATGCGCAGCCGCATTAAATGATATTCTGATTACGCAATTCAAAAGCGTATTTTCACTCAGCAACTTTGCCTCGGCATTAGTTCAGAGTGCCTTTTATGGCGGTTATTTTTTAATTGCGATTCCGGCATCTCTGGTGATTAAAAAGACCAGTTATAAAGTCGCCATCTTAATGGGGCTGACCCTTTATATCGTTGGGTGTACGCTCTTTTTCCCAGCATCGCACATGGCCACCTACACCATGTTCCTTGCGGCGATTTTCGCGATTGCGATTGGTCTGAGCTTCCTGGAAACAGCAGCCAACACCTATAGCTCAATGATCGGCCCAAAAGCGTATGCCACTTTACGCCTGAACATCAGTCAGACTTTTTATCCTATTGGTGCGGCTGCTGGCATTCTGCTAGGTAAATATCTGGTCTTCTCTGAAGGTGAAAGCCTGGAAAAACAGATGGCCGGGATGAACGCTGAGCAGATCCATAACTTTAAAGTGTTGATGCTGGAAAATACCCTTGAGCCATACAAGTACATGATTATGGTACTGGTTGTGGTGATGGTGTTATTCCTGCTGACTCGCTTCCCGACCTGTAAAGTCGCGCAAACCACGAGTCATAAACGCCCGTCAGCGATGGATACACTGCGTTATCTGGCCAGCAATGCCCGTTTCCGTCGTGGAATTGTGGCGCAATTTCTTTATGTGGGGATGCAGGTCGCGGTGTGGTCATTCACCATCCGTCTGGCACTGGAATTAGGTGATATCAACGAGCGCGACGCCTCAACCTTCATGGTCTATAGCTTCGCCTGCTTCTTTATCGGCAAGTTTATCGCCAACATTTTGATGACGCGCTTCAATCCGGAAAAAGTGCTGATTCTCTATTCCATTATTGGTGCGCTGTTCCTCGTCTATGTTGCACTGGCGCCAAGCTTCAGCGCTGTGTATGTCGCAGTGCTGGTGAGTGTCCTGTTTGGACCCTGCTGGGCGACAATCTATGCGGGTACGCTTGATACCGTGGATAACGAGCATACCGAAATGGCGGGTGCCGTCATTGTCATGGCGATTGTCGGCGCGGCGGTGGTTCCGGCGATTCAGGGCTATGTGGCCGATATGTTCCATTCATTGCAACTTTCGTTCCTGGTTTCCATGCTCTGTTTCGTGTACGTCGGTATCTACTTCTGGCGTGAAAGCAAAGTGCGCAACAACCTGGCTGAAGCGACAGTTTCCTGAGGAGAGCGATCATGACAACACGTATAACGCTGTGGCGAGAACTCTTTGCAGAGCATCCGCGAATCTTACTGAAGAATAACGACTTCACGGTTACCGCATTTCGTTACGCCAGCGGAGTGGAAGGGCTGAAGGTAGAAAACAGTCGTGGACATCTGGTTATTCTGCCCTGGATGGGGCAGATGATCTGGGATGCTCAGTTTGATGGCCATGACCTGACCATGCGTAACATGTTCAGTCAGCCGAAACCGGCGGCGGAAGTGGTGGCGACCTACGGCTGTTTTGCCTTCCACTCAGGTCTGTTGGCAAATGGCTGCCCATCACCAGAGGATTCACATCCTTTGCACGGTGAAATGGCTTGTGCCGCGATGGATGAAGCCTGGCTGGAGCTGGAGGGTGAGAATTTGCGCGTGGGTGGACGCTATGAGTATGTGATGGGGTTCGGTCATCATTATCAGGCGCATCCTGCGGTGGTAATGCACAAAGCGAGCGCGCTGTTTGATATTCAGATGGCGGTTACCAACCTCGCCTCAGTGGCAATGCCGTTGCAGTACATGTGCCATATGAACTATGCCTACGTACCGGAAGCCACCTTCAGCCAGAATATTCCGGATGAGGCCATGAAGCTGCGTGAGTCGATACCCGCGCATGTTAAGCCGACTGAGCAGTGGCTGGCGTTTAATCAGCGGATTGTACAGGGCGAGGCTTCTCTGGCGCGGCTCAATGAACCCCATTTTTACGATCCGGAAATTGTCTTCTTTGCTGACCAATTGGACAGGTACACTGATAAGCCAGAATTTAGCATGATCGCACCTGATGGCACCACGTTCGTTACGCGTTTCTCCAGCACGGAGCTGAATTATGTGACGCGTTGGATCCTCTATAACGGCGATCAACAGGTTGCGGCATTCGCCTTGCCTGCAACCTGTCGACCTGAAGGATTCCTGGCAGCACAACGCAATGGCACCTTGATTGAAATAGAACCGCAGCACACCCGGACATTTACAGTCACAACTGGCATAGCCTGATCGCTCAAGGCTTGAACACCAAAGCACTTATCGTTAAGGTAAGCGCTTTTGCTGGGTGGCGGCATTAATGCCTTATCCGGCCTACAACGGCACCCGCCCGTAGGCCTGATAAGCGTAGCGCCATCAGGCATGCCTTAGCGCCAGGATGAACCCATGATTACCGTTGCCCTTATTGACGACCACCTCATCGTCCGCTCCGGCTTTGCCCAACTGCTGGGGCTGGAACCTGATTTGCAGGTGGTCGCTGAGTTTGGCTCAGGCAGTGAGGCGCTGGCGGGATTACCGGGACGCGGCGTGCAGGTGTGTATCTGCGACATCTCGATGCCTGATATCTCTGGTCTTGAACTGTTAAGCCAGTTGCCAAAAGGAATGGCGATTATCATGCTCTCTGTCCACGACAGCCCGGCGCTGGTGGAGCAGGCGCTCAACGCGGGCGCGCGTGGTTTCCTTTCTAAACGTTGTAGCCCGGATGAGCTGATCGCGGCGGTGCATACCGTAGCGACTGGCGGCTGTTACCTGACGCCGGACATCGCCGTCAAACTGGCGGCCGGTCGTCAGGATCCGCTCACCAAACGCGAACGTCAGGTGGCGGAAAAACTGGCGCAAGGTATGGCGGTCAAAGAGATTGCCGCTGAACTGGGTCTGTCGCCGAAAACGGTGCACGTGCATCGCGCCAACCTGATGGAAAAGCTGGGGGTCAGCAACGACGTCGAACTGGCCCGCCGGATGTTTGACGGCTGGCAATGAACACGTTCTGTTCCCGGTTAATCACCGTTGTTGCCTGCTTCTTTATCTTCTCTGCCGCGTGGTTTTGCCTGTGGAGCATCAGCCTGCATCTGGTTGAGCGCCCGGAGCTGGCGGTACTGCTGTTTCCGTTTGGTCTGCGTCTGGGACTGATGCTGCAATGTCCGCGCGGCTACTGGCCGGTGCTGCTGGGCGCGGAATGGCTGCTTCTTTTCTGGCTGGCGCAGGAAGTGGCGCTGGCCCATTTGCCACTTTTGATGATCGGTAGCTTCCTCACGTTACTCCCGGTGATGTTGATTTCGCGATACCGCCATCAGCGCGACTGGCGCACGCTGTTGTTGCAGGGCGCGGCGCTCACGGCGGCGGCGTTGCTGCAATCGCTGCCCTGGCTTGGGCAAGGTGAAGAGGCGTGGAACGCGCTGCTGCTGACGCTCACCGGCGGATTAACGCTGGCGCCGATCTGCCTGGTGTTCTGGCACTATCTGACCAGCACGACCTGGCTGCCGCTGGGCCCGGCGGTGGTGTCGCAGCCGGTGAACTGGCGCGGGCGGCATCTGGTCTGGTACCTGCTGCTGTTTAGCGTCAGCCTGTGGCTACAGCTCGGTTTACCCGCCGAGCTTTCGCGCTTCACGCCGTTTTGCCTCGCGTTGCCGATCATTGCGCTGGCCTGGCACTACGGCTGGCAGGGGGCGCTGATTGCGACGCTGATGAACGCCATCGCGCTGATTGCCAGCCAGACCTGGCACGATCATCCCGTCGATCTGTTGCTCTCGCTGCTGGTGCAAAGCCTGACCGGGCTGCTGCTCGGTGCGGGTATTCAGCGTCTGCGCGAACTTAACCAGTCGCTGCAAAATGAATTAGCACGCAACCATCGTCTGGCGGAACGCCTGCTGGAAACCGAAGAGAGCGTGCGCCGGGATGTGGCGCGCGAACTGCACGATGATATCGGCCAGACCATCACCGCCATTCGCACCCAGGCGGGTATTGTTCAGCGGCTGGCGCCAGAAAACGCAGGGGTGAAGCGCAGCGGGGCGCACATCGAACAACTTTCTCTCGGCGTGTACGATTCGGTGCGTCGCCTGTTAGGCCGTCTGCGACCACGTCAATTGGACGATCTCACGCTGGAGCAGGCCATCCGCTCACTGATGCGCGAAATGGAGCTGGAAAGTCGCGGTATCGTCAGCCATCTCGACTGGCAGATTGACGAATCTGCACTTAGCGAAAGCCAGCGGGTGACGCTGTTTCGCGTCTGTCAGGAAGGGCTGAACAACATCGTTAAGCACGCCAACGCCAGCGCGGTGACGCTTCAGGGCTGGCAACAGGATGAACGGCTAATGCTGGTGATTGAGGATGACGGCAGCGGCCTGCCGCCTGGGTCGAATCAACAGGGATTTGGCCTCACTGGGATGCGTGAACGGATTAGCGCCCTCGGCGGATCGCTCTCGATTTCCTGTACGCACGGCACGCGGGTCAGCGTGTCGTTACCCCAGCGATATGTGTAAGGCGCGGTCATGTTTTCATTTTTAAAAGCTCCGGCCAGTGCGCCGCTCATTACTGATAAGCGTGAAGTGGATGCCCTCTACCGCTACTGGCGGCGGCATATCCTGACCACCATCTGGCTCGGCTACGCGCTGTTCTATTTCACACGCAAAAGCTTCAATGCCGCCGTACCGGATATCCTCACCAGCGGCGTGCTGACTCGCAGCGACATTGGGCTGCTGGCGACGCTGTTTTACATCACCTACGGCCTGTCGAAGTTTGTTTCCGGTATCGTCAGCGACCGATCCAACGCTCGCTATTTTATGGGCATCGGACTGATTGCCACCGGCGTGGTAAACATTCTGTTTGGATTCTCCACCTCGCTATGGGCCTTTGCGGTGCTGTGGGCGCTGAACGCCTTTTTCCAGGGCTGGGGATCGCCGGTCTGCGCGCGTTTATTGACCGCGTGGTATTCGCGTACTGAACGCGGCGGCTGGTGGGCGCTGTGGAACACCGCGCACAACGTCGGCGGGGCGCTGATCCCTATCGTGATGGCGGCGACAGCGCTGCACTACGGCTGGCGCGCCGGGATGATGATCGCCGGGCTGCTGGCGATTGTGGTGGGGATTTTTCTCTGCTGGCGGCTGCGCGACAGGCCGCAGGCGATTGGTCTGCCGCCAATTGGCGACTGGCGGCATGATGAACTGGAAATTGCCCAACAGCAGGAAGGCGCTGGGCTAAGCCGCAAAGAGATCCTCACCCGTTATGTGCTACTGAATCCTTATATCTGGCTGCTGTCACTGTGTTATGTGCTGGTGTACGTGGTCCGTGCCGCGATTAACGACTGGGGCAATCTGTATATGTCGGAGACACTTGGCGTTGATTTGGTCACTGCCAATACCGCCGTGACCATGTTCGAACTGGGCGGCTTCATCGGCGCGTTGGTCGCGGGCTGGGGCTCGGACAAGCTGTTTAACGGCAACCGCGGTCCAATGAACCTGATTTTCGCCGCCGGAATTTTGCTCTCCGTTGGCTCGCTGTGGCTAATGCCGTTCGCCAGCTATGTGATGCAGGCCGCGTGCTTCTTCACCACCGGATTCTTCGTCTTCGGCCCGCAGATGCTGATCGGCATGGCGGCGGCGGAGTGTTCGCACAAAGAGGCGGCGGGCGCGGCAACCGGATTTGTCGGGCTGTTTGCTTATCTGGGGGCATCGCTCTCCGGCTGGCCGCTGGCGAAGGTGATGGAGGTCTGGCACTGGACCGGATTCTTTGTGGTGATCGCTATTGCGGCGGGAATTTCCGCGCTGCTGCTGCTGCCGTTTTTAAACGCCCAGGCTCCGCGCGAACTCAACGAAGCGTGATGTACCTCACCTTTTTGCCCCGAGTGGAGCAAAACTAAGAAATTTTCCCGGTTTCACCTGGACGCTGTCTCAGGCGCGTCTTCCGGCTGATTTTTACAATGCCTGCCATTCGCAGGTATAAAAATTAGCTCGGGAGTGTCAAATGCTGGCCTTTCTAAACCAGGTGCGCAAGCCGACCCTGGATCTGCCGCTCGATGTGCGGCGCAAAATGTGGTTCAAACCATTCATGCAGTCCTATCTGGTGGTCTTTATCGGCTACCTGACCATGTACCTGATCCGCAAAAACTTCAACATCGCGCAGAACGACATGATCTCCACCTACGGGCTGAGCATGACGCAGCTGGGGATGATTGGCCTGGGCTTCTCCATCACCTACGGCGTGGGTAAAACGCTGGTTTCCTACTACGCGGACGGCAAAAACACCAAGCAGTTCCTGCCGTTTATGCTGATCCTCTCCGCCATCTGTATGCTTGGCTTCAGCGCTAGCATGGGCGCGGGTTCAACCAGCCTGTTTTTGATGATCGCTTTCTACGCGCTGAGCGGTTTCTTCCAGAGTACTGGCGGCTCATGTAGCTATTCCACCATTACTAAATGGACGCCGCGTCGCAAACGGGGTTCTTACCTCGGCATGTGGAATATCTCCCACAACCTCGGCGGTGCGGGTGCGGCGGGCGTGGCGCTGTTTGGCGCTAACTATCTGTTCGACGGTCACGTCATCGGTATGTTTATCTTCCCGTCGATTATTGCTCTGATTGTCGGCTTTATCGGCCTGCGCTACGGCAGCGACTCCCCGGAATCTTATGGCCTCGGTAAAGCCGAAGAGCTGTTCGGTGAGGAGATCAGCGAAGAAGACAAAGAGACCGAAGAAAACGAGATGACCAAATGGCAGATCTTTGTTGAGTACGTGCTGAAAAACAAAGTGATCTGGCTGTTATGTTTCTCGAACATCTTCCTGTACGTAGTGCGTATCGGTATCGACCAGTGGTCCACAGTCTACGCCTTCCAGGAGCTGAAGCTTTCCAAAGAAGTGGCGATTCAGGGCTTTACCCTGTTCGAAGTGGGCGCGTTGGTCGGTACGCTGCTGTGGGGCTGGCTCTCTGACCTGGCGAACGGTCGTCGTGCGCTGGTGGCCTGTGTAGCGCTGGCGTTGATTATCGCCACCCTGGGCGTTTATCAGCACGCCAGCAACCAGTACGTTTATCTGGCTTCGCTGTTTGCGCTGGGCTTCCTGGTGTTTGGCCCGCAGCTGTTAATCGGCGTTGCGGCAGTCGGATTTGTGCCGAAAAAAGCGATCGGCGCAGCCGATGGGATTAAAGGCACTTTCGCTTATCTGATTGGTGACAGCTTCGCCAAGCTCGGTCTGGGGATGATTGCCGACGGCACGCCGATTTTCGGGCTGACCGGCTGGGCAGGCACCTTTGCTGCGCTGGATACCGCCGCCATTGGCTGTATCTGCCTGATGGCCATCGTGGCTGTGTTTGAAGAACGTAAAATTCGCCGCGAGAAAAAGATTCAACAATTGAAAGTAGCTTAAGTTAAGTGTGCATTGGTAACTTTTGCCCGCCTTAATGGC
>NZ_SZWU01000014.1:45913-82044 GCF_005280935.1 Citrobacter sp. wls757
GCGCAGCCACTGATGAGCGGCATCGCGGTGCGTGCGTTCATGCCAGGCCATGCTTTTTGTAAAACCGGCTATGGGCAGCGGGGGTGATAAAACGTGCATACGGGTGTCGTCATACGCCAGACGGGCAGGAACAACGGCAATCATATCGCTGATAGCGAGGATGTCCGGCAATACCAGGAAGCTGCTAACCGACAAACCAATCTGCCGTTGGCGTCCGACGCTTGCCAGTGCCTCATCGGTGACGCCCCAGAAACTTTCACCCTCATAAGAAACCAGCACATGCTCCAGCGCGCAGAAGCGATCGAGCGTCAGCGGTCCCCCCGCATCAGGATGCGCATGACGCATGAGACAAACGTACTCTTCATCATATAACGCCCGGCTGTGCAGGTTGTCGGGCGTGGAATCCGGCGTCAGCAATGCCAGGTCGATTTTCCCCTGCTCAAACTGTGTGGTGAGCAGCACTGGCTCAACCGGGATCACTCGTACACGAATGCCCGGAGCGCGCACGCGAAGCGCGGCAATAAATGGCACGATAACCGCTTTGAGCGCGTAATCCGTAGCGGCGACGGTAAAGGTGAGCGCTGCGGTGAGCGGGTCAAATTGTGTCGGTTTAAGCAGGATATCGATATCGCTGAGGATCTGTTTGACCGGGGCGGCCAACTGTTGGGCACGCAGCGTCGGAACAATGCCATGCGGTGTGCGACTAAACAGCGGATCGTCAAAATAGTCGCGCAGGCGGTTGAGCATACCGCTTACCGCAGGCTGGGTGAGCGACAGCCGCTGCGCCGCCCGGGTTACGCTGCGTTCATCCAGCAGGGCATCCAGCGTTTTTAACAGATTGAGATCGAGCGTTCTGATATCAGATTTCATGATGTCTGCCTGCGAGTTCGATAAGTCACATTATGACACGTTCAGTCGTCGACAGAGGTGAATTTGCCGCTATGATGGGCGTCCTGTCTGGTAATGGATGTGCGCATGATTTGGATAATGCTGGCCACGCTGGTGGTTGTTTTTGTGGTGGGATTTCGGGTGCTAACGTCCGGGTCGCGGCGGGCAATTCGCCGTCTGAGCGAGCGGCTGAACATTGATGTCGTGCCGGTAGAATCGATGATCGATCAGATGGGAAAAGTACAGGGAGAGGCTTTTTTACAGTACCTCCACCGTCCTGATGAATCGCATCTACAAAATGCTGCCCAGGTGCTGTTGATCTGGCAAATCGTTATTGTCGACGGCAGTGAGCAGAACTTGTTGCAATGGCACCGCTGGCTGCAAAAAGCCCGGCTGGCTGCACCGATTACCGACGCGCAGGTGCGTCTGGCGCTCGGTTTTCTGCGCGAGATGGAGCCGGATATGCAGGAGCTTAATGCGTTCCAGATGCGCTATAACGCCTTTTTCCAGCCCGAGGATGGCGTGCACTGGCTGCACTGATATCAAAATTTATGATGACGACTATTTTGAATCGTCATTATCTTTATATCTTACGCGAAAGCATGATGTACCTCGTTAACTCACACGACGAGGTACATCATGAATCAAGCGACTCAACAACGTGCAATTATCTGGCCCGCAGCGTATCTGCCGGGGACGACTGATAACTTTGCTTCAAATGAAATTATCGTTGCCGGACTGAGCGCCCGTGCCGTCTGGGCACAGCTTAATGACACAACGCGCTGGCCGACGTATTACAGCAACGTGGCGGATATCCGTTTTCACGACGGTTCCGGTCCATTGTTAAGCATGGATGCCCGTTTTCGTTTTACGACTTTTGGTTTCCCCATCGAAGCGCAAATCACCGAGTATGTGCCGCCGGTTGACGGCCAGGCCGCGCGTGTTGCCTGGCATGGCTGGGCGGAAGGCGATGCCACTACACGTCTGGATGTGATCCACGCCTGGCTCTTTGAGGATTTACCCGGCGGGCGCGTACGTATTCTGACCCAGGAATCACAAATTGGCGTTCCGGCACAAGAACTGGCACGTACGCTGCCCAATCCGATGATCAACGGTCATCAGGAGTGGATAACCGGCCTGGCCCGGGCTGCGCGTGACGCTTAATTGAGCCAGAAAGGGCTCTCTGTCCTGGGCCGGATAAGGCGCAGCCGATCTCTGGTGAATAGTTGTCAAAACGTTAATTACGTCACAAATTTAATGTTACACTGCGTAACTTTTCTACAATAACCCCACGCAGGTAACAAAATGAGTGAAGCTGTTGAACAAAAATCCCGCGCTGAGGCAAATTCCCGACCTAACTGGTCGGCGGTATTTGCCGTGGCGTTCTGCGTTGCCTGCCTGATAACCGTTGAATTTCTCCCCGTTAGCCTGTTAACGCCGATGGCGCAGGATTTGGGGATTTCTGAAGGCGTGGCCGGACAATCGGTGACCGTGACGGCATTTGTCGCCATGTTCGCCAGCCTGTTTGTGACGCAAATTATTCAGGCGACCGATCGTCGCTATGTGGTGATTCTGTTTTCGGTGCTACTGACGCTTTCCTGTCTGCTGGTTTCCTTTGCCAATTCTTTTTCGCTGCTGCTCGTTGGCCGCGCCTGCCTCGGTCTGGCGCTTGGCGGCTTCTGGGCGATGTCGGCGTCGCTGACCATGCGTCTGGTTCCTGCACGTACGGTGCCGAAAGCGCTGTCGGTTATTTTTGGCGCGGTCTCCATCGCGCTGGTAATTGCCGCGCCGCTGGGGAGCTTTTTGGGCGGCATTATCGGCTGGCGTAACGTGTTTAATGCGGCGGCGGTAATGGGCGTGCTGTGCACGATTTGGGTGGTGAGAGCGTTGCCTTCGCTGCCTGGTGAACCTTCGCATCAGAAACAAAACATGTTCAGCTTGTTGCAGCGTCCAGGGGTGATGGCCGGGATGATTGCCATCTTCATGTCCTTTGCTGGTCAGTTCGCCTTCTTTACCTATATTCGCCCGATCTATATGAATCTGGCGGGCTTTGACGTTGATGGCCTGACGCTGGTGCTGCTGAGCTTCGGTATTGCCAGTTTCGTTGGTACGTCGTTCTCGTCGATGATTTTGAAGCGTTCGGTCAAACTGGCGTTAGCCGGTGCGCCACTGGTGCTGGCGCTCAGTGCGCTGGTCCTGATCCTATGGGGCAGCGACAAAGTGGTCGCGGCGGGTATTGCGATTATTTGGGGGCTGTTGTTTGCGCTGGTACCGGTCGGCTGGTCGACGTGGATCACCCGTTCGCTTGCCGATCAGGCAGAAAAAGCCGGATCCGTCCAGGTCGCCGTGATCCAGCTTGCCAATACCTGCGGGGCAGCGGTGGGAGGCTATGCGCTCGATACCCTCGGACTGCTGTCGCCCCTGATGCTTTCCGGCAGCCTGATGCTGCTGACGGCGCTTTTGGTGGCAGCGAAAGTTCGCATAAAAGATATGCAATAATCTCGGTGTTGTTCGCCGGATAAGGCGTTCTCGCCGTATCCGGCACTTCACTACTCACTAATCAGAACCATGCTTCCCACATGGCACCAAGGTTAAAGTCGTCCAGCGTTTCATCCTGCGTGCCGTTGACCCGCGTGGTGCGATCGTTATCCACCTTGCCGCCGGTGACGTAGAAGCGCAACATCGGGCGGAACTCCGGTCCCATGGCGATTGACATGTTCTGCGACAGCGTCAGTTTCCAGCCGTGGTTATCCCCGCCGTTGTCGTAATCTACGCGCTGATAGCCCGCTTCCAGCCAGGTGGAGTGAACGTCGTTCCAGAAGTACATTGGACGCACAATCGCGCCGTAGTTCTTACGGTTATCGCTCTTATCGGTGCTGTTGTCGTAATCATGGAACGCTAACAGGTATTCCACCTGCGCCTGGCGGGTAAACTTATGACTTCCCTCGAAGCTGGCGTAAACCGTAGTCAGGTCGTCGGTTTTGTTATAGACGCTGTTGTCGGAGTTATCAGAATAACGGGCAATCACTTTATTCACGCCGCTGTCGTTGGTGTGGCTCAGCACGAATGCGCCCTGCCAGGCTTTCAGGCGGTCATCGCTCTCGACGGCTTTGGAGTCAAAACCGTAGTTGGCGTAGATCTCCAGATCCAGCGGGCCCACTTTCATATTGTGAATTTTTGACGTCACAGCGTAGTTGCCTTTATCGCCGGTACCGGAACCGCCGGTACAGGTAATACGCGATGGGTTGGCTTCGTCTTCCATCACTTCCGGGCTGCACGATTCAACTGCGGCAACGGTGGCGACATCAAACTGTACGCCGCCGATGTCGAAGTTCTTCACCCCGGCGCCCTGGCCGTCGTGGTTCATCCAGAAGTAGTCGTTGATACCCTGTTGCGGACGCTGGTGGAAGTCGCGGCCTGCCCAGATATAGGCGTTGGGATTGGATTCCAGTACGTTAGTGACACCCGCGTAGGCTTTTTTCAGGTTAACTTCGTCGCCCCAGTGGTCGATCATCACGTTGATGTCCCAGATGGCGCCGTTATCGCTTTTGAACGCTTTTGAGAGCTGGAACTCGCCGCCGTTGCCTTCGTTACCCAGGCGACCGATAGCGGAAGCACCGTTGTAGGAGCCATCAACGCCAACGTATTTCTGATCGCCGCTCTGGAAATGCGCGCCGTAACGCGCATAGCCGCTGAATTTCACACCGAACGGAATAGCCATATCCGGCGATTGCGCCGCGCTTTGCGGCTCGTTAATGACATCGGTTTTTTTCGCCACGGCGGCGTCCATTTTAGCCTGACGCTCAGCCAGCGCTTTATCGACGGCTTTGGCAACGATGGCATCGATTTGTTCTTGTGTGAATTCCTGTGCGAGGACAGAAATTGGGCACAGCGCGGCGACGACCGCCAGCGTGACTGGAAGTTTTTTTATCATGTTCATGGTTATCTCATCGACACTTTACCCTTCAGTTTGCGCAGAGCATTCTGAATAAGCGTGTGCATTAATTTATTTTAAGATAATAACCATCCCGTCTCGGTTTAATTTGCTATCACCAAAACAAGTTGATTTGTCTATTTAATAACGGGTACAGGGCTGCTTTATTTAATCGTAATGCTTTCTCCGTTGTTGAATGTTTAATTAACGATTAACGCTGATACAGATGAATAATTTCTTCTGACAGTTCGCGGGCTAATAACGACGTCATTAAGTGATCCTGCGCATGCACCATAATTAATGTCATTGGTTGCCGGGCTTCCCCGGCGTCCTGTTCGATCAATTTGGTTTGCATGTGATGAGCCTGACGGGCGTAACCGTCAGCCTCACGAAGCAGGCTTTTTGCCTCGTCAATATTGCCGGCGCGCGCGGCATGCAGCGCTTCAAAGCACAGACTGCGGGATTGCCCGGCATTGACGATGATTTCCATTACTGCTTCTTCTAATGCAATCATGTTGTTCTCTTCCTAATCGAACCCGTTATTTTCGGCGGTCTGGGCAAACCATTCGCCGCTTTTTTTCACCGTACGTTTTTGCGTTGCTAAATCTAACTGAACAAAACCGTAGCGGTTTTTATAGCCGTTAAGCCATGACCAGTTATCAATAAAGGTCCACATATGGTAGCCAAGACAATTACAGCCTTCGCTAATTCCTTTATGTAGCCATTTAAGATGATCAGAGACAAATTCAATACGGTAGCTGTCGTTGATTTGCTCTTGCTGAATAAAACGCTGCTCATTCTCGACACCCATACCGTTTTCAGAAATAAAACAGCGCGGGTTGCCATAATTATCACGCAGATTGGTAATAATATCGTAAATACCCGGCTCATAAATTTCCCAGCCACGATAAGGGTTCATTTTCCGACCCGGCATTTCGTAATAATCAAACAGCCACTCCGGCATAAACGGTGCATCCGGGTTGACGGCGCTATCACGACATTTCACGCGACGCGGCTGATAGTAGTTGATGCCGAGCAGGTCGATTTTGCCCTCGGCGATTAACTGGCTGTCGCCTGGCTGGCATGTTGGTAACTGATCGTACTCCTTCAGCAGCTCAACCAGATCCGCCGGATATTCACCCTTCAGCACCGGGTCGAGGAAGCTGCGGTTAAACAGCAGATCCGCATAGTGTGCGGCTTTTACATCCGCCGGATTTTGTGAGCGCGGGTAGGAAGGCGTTAAATTCAGCACCACGCCGATTTCACCGTCATGGTTTGCGGCACGATATGCCCGAACCGCCGTCGAATGCGCCAGTATGGTGTGATACGCCACGGTGGCTGCACGTTTGAAATCCACCACATTAGGGTAATGGAAGTCATACAGATAGCCGCCTTCAACCGGGACAATTGGCTCGTTAAAGGTAAACCAGTGCTTAACCCGGTTGCCGAACAATGTAAAACACGTTTGTGCATAGCGGCCAAACGCCTCGACCACTTCACGGTTTTCCCAGCCACCTTTCTCCTGCATCACCATCGGCATGTCGAAATGGAACAGGGTGATAAATGGCGTAATGCCTTGTGCCAGCAGCTCGTCGATGACGTTGTTATAGAACTCGACGGCTTCAGGATTAACCTCGCCGGTACCGTCCGGAATCAGGCGCGACCAGCTCAGAGACGTACGGAAGCTGTTATGCTTCAGTTGTTTGAGCAGTGCGATGTCCTGTTTCCAGTGCTGATAAAAGGTCGAGGTAGTTGCCGGGCCAACTCCCTGATGGAAACGACCTGGCTGACGGTCGAACCACACGTCCCACGTGGTCTGGCTTTTGCCGCCGTTCAGGCTATCCCCTTCGGTTTGCAGCGCTGAGCAGGCACTGCCCCACCAGAAGTTTTCAGGAAAACGGTATCTCATTGTTCTGACTCCTTGATTCATTATGAGTTGCTACGGGCAGCGTTCGCCACGGAGACGGCATCCTGTGCTTTTTGCTCTTCGGTTTTCAGCAAAGAACGTTCGTAAGCACGCAGGAATGGAAGGTACATCAGCGCTGACATCGCCATACAGATAAAGCACATCACCACCGGACTTAATGCCCAGTTTGCGGCCCAGGAAGCACCGATTGGCGCAGGCGTAGTCCACGGCGTCAATGAAACAACCTGTGCCAGCCAGCCGAGTTTGGTGGCGCTATAGGCCAGCACGGCGTTAACCAGCGGGACGCAGACAAACGGGATGAACAACATCGGGTTCATGATGATTGGCGCACCAAACAGAATAGGCTCATTGATATTAAAGAAACTAGGCACAATTCCCATTTTGCCGATAGTACGCAGATGCGCGACGCGACTGCGCAGCAGCAGGAATGCCAGCGGTAAAGTTGAACCGACGCCGCCAATCAGCAGGTAGTGATCCCAGAAACCTTGCAGATAGACATGGGGCAGCGCAGCGCCCGCTGCCAGAGCGGCCTGGTTAGCGGACAGGTTCGCCATCCAGAATGGGTTCATGATGCCGGTTACGATCAATGAGCCGTGAATGCCGGCAAACCAGAAAATCTGGCACAACAGCACAGAAAGCAGAATAGCGGGCAGTGAGTCTGAAGCGGAAACCAGCGGCTCCAGCAGGTGCATAATCGCCTGCGGGATGATCATCCCGGTTTGTGCTTCGATAAACAGGTTCAGCGGATGCAGGGTCGCAATCACCACCAGTACCGGAATGAGGATCTCGAATGAACGCGCGACGCCGGTCGGGACTTCCTTCGGCAGGCGGATTGTCACGTTATTCTGCTTCAGCCATGCATATATACGGGTGGAGTAAATGGCGGTGATGAGGGCGGTAAAGATACCCTGTCCGGAAAGATACTGCGTCGAGATTTTACCGTCGGCATAGGGCGCAGCAACCAGTAAAAACGCCATAAAGGCCAGCAGGCCAGACATCACCGGATCGAGGTTAAACTGACGGCCCAGGCTGGCACCAATGCCCACGGAGATAAAGAACGTCATAACACCCATGCTGAGGTTAAACGGCAGCATCAGCTGTTCACGATAAGTTGCCGAGAAATCGAGCCAGCCCCGGGCAAAGCTGTTGGTAGTATCGGCAGAGAACGGCGGAAAAATAAACACCAGCATGAAGGAGCCGATGATCATAAACGGCAGCGCCGCCGTAAAACCGTCACGAATTGCAATCACATACTTCTGCTGCCCTAACTTGCCAGCGAGCGGGGTGATGGATTGTTCAATGACGGCAACCATTGACTGATATAACGAACTCATAATGACACCTTTCTAGTGTGTCGCTTCAATCAGCGACAGAGCATAATCCAGCACTTTGTCACCGCGTTGCATACCGTAATCCATCATATCTATGGCTTTTACGGGTATACCCTGGGTGGCAGCCTTTTCGGAGAGCGTATTAAGCATGTACTTTACCTGGGGGCCGAGTAGCACCACCTGGTAATTTGGAAACTGAATGTCAAATTCGGAAACGCCGTAGGCCTCAATCTTCACAGGTAATCCGCGAGACTCTGCCTCTTCAACCATTTTGCGAACCAGCAAGCTGGTGGACATCCCTGCCGAACAACACAACATAATCCTGAACATAGTGAACCATCCTTTAAATGTAAAAACTTATTGCGAGTCTGATTTGATATCATACGGAAACCGGTTTCCATTCATGGAAAACAGAACTGTGACGGCCATCAAGATCTTATTCTTATAAGGCTAATTATTTGGATTTAGCTCACGAAATTAGCTGTGAAGATCTCTTTTTGAGTCCAAATGGAAAATCGGTTTCCATGAAAAACGGAAACAGCTATACTGCGGATGGCGATTATTTGAGCCAATGTTAAATTCAGGATGGAAAGGGCCAGGCGGGTCCTGTCAGGGGAGAATGATGTCTACTATCAACGATGTATCGCGTTTGGCTGGCGTGTCAAAAGCCACTGTGTCACGCGTGTTGAGCGGATCGCGTGGCGTAAAAGAGGCCAGCCGCCTCGCCGTGTTGAAAGCGGTGGATGAACTCAATTATCGTCCGAACGTGATTGCGCAGTCGCTACTCAGCCAGTCTACGGGCTGTATCGGCGTGATATGCGCGCAGGACAACATTAATCAGACCACGGGTTATCTCTACGCGCTGGAAAAGCATCTTAGCCAGCATCAAAAGCACCTGCTGCTGCGTTTTGCCAATACCAAAGCGGAAGTCATGAGCGCTCTTGATGAATTAAGTTGCGGCTTGTGCGATGACGTCCTGATTATTGGCGCGCGTTTTCCGCTGAACATCAATCAGGAGAATGTCATTCTGGTGGATTGTCTGGATTCCGGCGATGACGTCAACAGCATCCAGTTCGATCATGAGTTCGCTACCGAAACCGCCTGTAACTACCTGATAAGTCAGAACCGACGCCAGATTGCTTTAATTCATCCGGACGGGATGGGTTTCTCCGATCAGGTGCTGTTGGGCTATAAACACGCGCTGGAAAAAAACTTCCTGCCGTTTAACCGTAACCTGGTATTTATGGCTGCAACGTCATCGTCAGTGGCCTTGCAGGAGCTGCTGAACAACGCGTCAACGCTGAATTTTAACGCGCTGCTGGTGGCGGATGAACAGCAGGCACAGCGGGTGATCCCGCAGTTGCAGGCGTTTAATAAATCAGTACCGCAAGACATTATGGTCTTTAGCCTGGCCGGTTCGCTGCATCTGCCGGGAATCCCTACGATCCCGGCGATTGAATATTCCATGGACGCCATGGCGGCGCGGATCGTCAGTTGGCTCAACGAGAAAACCCAGAGCGTGCTGGGGTCGTACGTGCTGCGCGGCGACTTAATTATTCCTCAGCGTTAACGCTTTCCCTCTGGCGTGGGGCTATTTCGCTTCACGCCTATAAATCCGGGCATTCAACTTTGCCAAGCGCTTCCCAGTAGTTGTTTTGATTGTTTCTTTGAATTGCCAGAATGGCTTCGCGGATGTGCTGCTGATTACGCGTATCAGCCATAATCGTTTTTTCCCACACCTCATCAGATGGCGACCCTTGCGGGGTGCAAATCTTACGTAAATCCTTCATAACAGTATTCTTTTCGTGTACAGCCTGCAGACTGCCATAAGCCGAGTCGGCATGTGCCAGACCGGGTAGCGTGAAAAGGACGGCAATAATCGGAAAAATGACTCGTTTCATGATAATAATCCTTGTTGTCTATGCGCATCATCTCAAGAGTAAGTGTAGACGGCATACGACTCACTCATCACCCTGTGTTAATGTCTAAAAATAAATCAGCCAGAAGTTGTAGTTATTTCAGGAGGATAGGATGCAAATACAGATTACAGATACGATTACCGAAGACGATCAAGATGCCCTGCTTGCCGGATTGCGCGCTTACAACCGGCAGTTTCTGAGAACCACCAATTTTGGCGACCTGGCGGTGTACTGGCGCGATGAGCGCAATGACATTCTGGGTGGGCTGATCGGCAAAATCAAAGGCGAATGGCTGTGCATTGATTTTCTGTGGATGCATGACTCGCTGCGTAAAGGTGGTTACGGCACAAAATTGATGCAGGCCGCAGAACAGACGGCGCGTGAGAGAGGATGCCTGCATGCGCTGGTGGATACCATGAGTTTCCAGGCGCTGCCGTTTTATCAGAAAAACGGCTATCAGCTGCAAATGACCCTCGATAACTTCCCGGAAACCGGTTCCACGCGCCATTATTTGTCGAAAACGTTTTGATGACCGGAAGGTCTGGATGCCGCCGCCAAAGAGGATTTAGGTACTTGCCCGGAGGTGATCACGCTTACCGGGCATTTTTGCGAGCGTTATTCCCTGAAAATGAATATATTGCAAAAGTATGTATTTATCCGCCAAGCCGCCCCGCAACTAGAAAAATTCACAGATGTTGTGTGTGCGCCTGGCGAGTAAGGTTCTGTCATCTTGTTCTTCTGGTGACGGACCGCCATGAAAAAACCAACAACTTCTACGCCGCATGATGCGGTATTTAAAAAGTTCTTAAGCCATCCAGAAACGGCTCGGGATTTTCTTGATAGCTATCTCCCCGCACCATTACGTGAACTTTGCGATCTGAACACACTGAAGCTGGAGCCTGGGAGTTTTATTGAGGAAGACCTGCGTGCCAGTTATTCCGATGTTCTGTGGTCGCTAAAAACGAGAACTGGTAAAGGCTATATCTACGCGTTGATTGAACACCAGAGTTCACCGGATGCTCATATGGCATTCCGAATGATGCGTTACGCCGTTGCCGCGATGCAGAATCACCTTGATGCTGGCCACAAAACGCTGCCGCTGGTGGTTCCGATACTTTTTTACCATGGCGTTGCCAGCCCGTACCCTTTTTCGCTGTGCTGGCTGGATGAGTTTGACGATCCAGAGACTGCGTGGCAGCTTTATAGCGCGACCTTCCCGCTGGTCGATATCACGGTGGTGTCTGATGATGAGATTATGCAGCACCGGCGAGTGGCACTACTGGAACTTGTCCAGAAGCATATACGCGAGCGCGATTTGATGGTGCTGGTCGATAAACTGGTTGCCCTGTTGATTAAGGGACACGCTAATGACAGTCAGGTAGAAACGCTATTTAATTACCTGGTGCAGTCTGGCAGCGCACCGCGTTTTGAGGCGTTTATTCGAGAGGTTGCCCTGCGCGTTCCCCAGCATAAGGAGAGATTAATGACGATTGCAGAATGCTTACGTGAGTCGGGGCGAAGGACAGGGTTGCTAGAGGGCAAACTCGAAGGCAAACGCGAGGGCAAAAAGGACGAAGCGTTGCGGATAGCCCATGCCATGCTTGAGAAGGGGATCGATCGTGAACTGGTGCTAATTATTACCGGGCTTGCAATTGATGAACTAACAGTATCTTCCGACTAATTTATCTTAGCCCCATTATGCTTTTTTCTTCTTGCTGATGCTTTTTCGTTTTTTAAACCGCAGCGGCCTTCCCGCTATAGTCATTTCATTACTCATCAGGCGGTTATTGCAAAAGGATAAAACGTGAAGCTGAAGATACCTTATTTCGGGGCCGGGGCGGCGGTATTACTGGCGGGATTATTGCTGGCAGGATGCGATCAACAGAGCAGCGATGCAAAGCATATAAAAGTGGGTGTAATTAACGGTGCTGAGCAGGATGTAGCGGAGGTCGCGAAGAAAGTCGCTAAAGAAAAATATGGTCTGGAGGTAGAACTGGTGGGTTTTAGCGGTTCTCTGCTGCCCAACGATGCCACCAATCATGGTGAGCTGGATGCCAACGTCTTCCAGCATCGTCCGTTCCTTGAACAAGATAATAAAGCACACGACTATAAGCTGGTTGCGGTGGGCAATACCTTTGTGTTCCCGATGGCTGGTTATTCGAAGAAAATCAAAACTGTCGCTGAACTAAAAGACGGTGCAACGATTGCGATACCTAACGATCCTACCAATCTGGGCCGGGCGCTGTTGCTACTGCAAAAAGAGAAGTTAATTACGCTGAAAGCGGATACCGGCCTGCTGCCAACAGCGTTGGATATTACTGATAATCCGCGGCATCTGAAAATTATGGAACTGGAAGGTGCGCAGTTGCCGCGTGTGCTGGACGATCAGAAAGTGGATGTGGCGATTATCAGTACCACCTACATCCAGCAAACCGGGCTTTCCCCGGTACATGACAGCGTATTTATTGAAGACAAAAACTCACCGTATGTGAACATTCTGGTGGCGCGAGAAGACAACAAAGATGCCGAGAATGTGAAAGAGTTCCTGCAATCTTATCAGTCACCTGAAGTGGCGAAGGCGGCAGAAACTATCTTTAACGGTGGCGCGGTTCCGGGCTGGTAATCATAACCTTTTGCCGCGCCGGTTGGTGTTAAACCGCTCTGGCGCGGCGACGTGAGTCCATTGAGATAAGTATTACCGAAGAGAGGATCAAAAGCGTGCCCAGCCAGTCTGGCAGGGTAAAGGTAATACCTAACAGCAGCAGGGACAGCAACGCGCTGCTCAACGGTTCCGCGCAGCTTAAAATGCTCGCTTTCGGTCCGCCAATCATCTGCGCGCCTTTCAGGTACAGGCTAAACGTCAGCGACGTGCCGATGACCACCAGATAGAAAAACGCCAGAATCAAACTGCCATTCACCACGAAATTAGTGCCCTGTCCGGCATAAAACGGCAGCAGGATCATGCCGCCGATTAACATACTCCAGCCGACGACCGGCAGCGTGCCGTAGCGCGCGATAAGCGTTGAGGGGTAGGTGGTGTAGAACGCGGCGGCAAACGCCGAGGCAATTCCCCAGAACAGCGCGGCAGGTGAGATAGACAGCGACGTCGGGTTACCGTGGGTGACCAGCAAGAAGGTGCCGATAAGCGAGGTGAAGATCGCAGTCAGCACTAAAATCCCCGGTCGTGCTTTGCGTACCACGGAAAACCACGCCACGATTATGGTCGGTGACAAAAATTGCAGCACCGTCGCGGTGGCGGCGTTGGATTTTTCAATAGTCAGCAGAAAGGTTAGCTGTACGGTGAGCGCCCCAACCACGGAAAAAATCAGCAGGCTGATGGCGTCTTTGCGGTTTTTGATAATGGAGAACACTTTGTCGCCGTGAACGAAAGAGAGCATCAGCAGAATGAGCCCGGCAAAAATCAGGCGCGTCATGGTCAAAAACTGCGACGACATCTGGCTTTGCTCCATGATGTATTGCGCGCAAACGCCTGAACTTCCCCACAATACGGCGGCAATCAGGACGTTCATCATCCCTCTTCTGGTGGAACTCATCTTTCCCTCGGCATGTTGTTTTGTTTTATTTGTGTGCAGGCATCATAGCAGAGATGGTTGCGATTTCTGCCAGCACATCCGCAATCAGCCAGTCATTAAAGACTTTTACCTCCGGGCGCATTACCGCGTGCTGTGGCGTAACAATGTAGTAAGACCACGCCAGAGGCCAGCGGGTGTTGGGATGAAGCTGAACCAGTTGTCCGTCTGTCAGTAGCTGCTGCACCAATGCTCTACGCACAATGGCGACACCTTGACCGCTGAGCGCCGCCAGAATCACTGCAGAGGTAGAGTTGATGTGCAATCCACTGTCGCGAACGGCAGGTGCCTGGGTGGCGGTCAGGACATCATTCCAGCCCGGGAAATTGGCGCCGGGGTGGGGAGTGTCATCATGGATAAGCTTCTGTGCGGCCAACCATTCTCCACAGGATATTTTATCTACTGGCACAATACGTGGGCTACAAACCAGAACCGCTTCTTCATCCATCAGCCAGGTTTTATTTACCCCAGGCCAGTCGCCTTTACCGCAACGTACGCCCAGATCCGCTTCGCCATGAGCAACATCCATCAGCTTTTCCGTCACGTTCAAGCGTAATTCTATGTTTTCATGCGCTTGTGAGAAACGATTGAGGCGGCTCATCAGCCAGTTCATCACCAGTACCTGAGAGGCCGTGATAATCACCACCGAGCGCGCTCGCCGACCGCGTAACTTGTTCAGCCCAGATTCCAGACTATCCAGTCCCTGGGTTATCTCGCGCAACGCGTCCTGTGCTTCGCTGACCAGCGTGAGACGCTCTTTACCTGAACGGGTTCGATGCAGCAGCGGGTGGCCAACCCAGTCTTCCAGCGCACGAACCAGTTGCCCAACGGCAGCCGGAGTTACCCCCAGTTCCTGCGCCGCACCAGTAAAACTGCCGTGGCGGGCTGTGGCCTCAAAAGCGTGTAACCATTTAAGCCGATTAAGCGAGCGCATCAGGTCATTTCCCGTTTTGTGAATATCTTCAGTATATGCCATCGAGATAGATTTTCTTTCTCGGTTCGCTATTTCTTCTCATTCGTCAGCGCCTCAGGGGAGTGGCATTGTTAGCGCATTAACGAATACGTGAAACGAGGCTAGCGATGAACACATTATTTGTCGGCAAAAAACTGTTAGTGGTGGGCGGTACCAGTGGTATCGGATTTGAAACCGCAAAACTGATCCTCCAGGGTGGTGGTCGAGTGGTGCTGGTTGGCAATCGCGCCGAGAAAGCGGAACGGGCCCGTCAGGCGTTGGCGGAGCTGGGTGACGTCTCTGTCATTGTGGCGGATCTGATGTCAGAAGCGGGCGTTAAGCAGGTGATGGCAACGGTGAATGCTGAGCACAAAGACATCAACCTGTTAGTAAATGCAGCTGGGGTTTTTTTCCCAAAACCTTTCACTGATCATGAAGTTGAAGATTATGAACTGTACATGAGCCTCAACCGCGCGACGTTTTTTATCACCCGCGATGTCGTGCGAAATATGGTGGCGGCTAACATCCAGGGTGCCATCGTGAATATTGGTTCGATGTGGGCGCAACAGGCAATTGGCGCAACACCTTCTTCAGCGTACTCAATGGCAAAAGCGGGCCTGCATGCATTAACTAAAAATCTGGCCATCGAGCTGGGGGCGAATGGGATCCGCGTCAATGCCGTTTCGCCAGCAGTCGTGCATACACCTATCTACGAAGGATTTATCCCGAAAGAAGACGTACAAGGTGTGATGAGCAGCTTTGACAGCTTCCATCCGATTGGTCGGGTTGGTACGCCGCGTGATGTGGCTGAATCCGTCGCGTTCCTGTTGTCAGACAAAGCGCAATGGGTAACTGGCGCTATCTGGGATGTGGATGGCGGTGTTATGGCCGGACGTAATGGCTGATGTAAATCCCCCGCATAGCTGCGGGGGAGCGTCGAGACATTAAGGCTCAATCGGCGTCAGATAATCCAGCCGTAGCGGTTCGGCTAGCAGATCGTTCATTTGTAGAATGAACGCCTGGAAATGTGGCAGAGCGATGTGCTCATCCAGACCGGCCTGACCGCGCCAGGATTCGCGCACGTAGAACACATCCGGCGTGTCGCGTAACTGGAACAGGGCATATTCAATATTGCCCGGCTCCCGGCGCGTGGGCAGCAGCAGAGCTTGTAGCGCCTGTTTCAGTGCGTCGATTTTCCCCGGTTTGGCTTTCAGTACCGCAATAATTGAAATCACGTCAGAATCAGACATGTTAAAACCCCTCCAGCACAATCTTGCCGACCGAGCGACCGGTTTCAATTTGCGTGTGGGCTTTTTGCAGATTTGCCGCGGTAATCGCGCCAAAATGTTCGCCCAGCGTGGTACGGAGGGTGCTGTCGTCGATCAGCTGCGCCACGCGGGTCAGTAACTGATGCTGCGCAATGATGTCGTGGGTGGTAAACATCGAACGGGTAAACATAAACTCCCAGTGCAGCGAAATGCTTTTGGCCTTCAGCGGGCGCGCATCGAGAGATTGAGGATCGTCAATCAGCGCCAGTTTGCCCTGCGGCGCCAGTGCGGCAATAATTTGCGAATAGTGCTGCTCGGTATTGTTCAGGCTGGCAACGTGCGTCACCTCTTTAATGCCTATCCGTGCCAGCTCTTCCGTCAACGGCTTGCTGTGGTCAATCACATGATGAGCGCCCGCTTCACGTACCCATTTCTGGCTCTGCGGACGCGATGCGGTACCGATGACGGTCATTTTGGTCAGCTTACTGGCCAGTTGTGTCAGAATAGAACCGACGCCGCCAGCCGCGCCAACAATCAATAACACATCATCTTCATTGCCATTTTCCTCAACGCCCAGACGGTCGAACAGCATTTCCCAGGCGGTGATAGCTGTCAGTGGCAGCGCCGCAGCAGAAGCATTATCCAGTGTTTTTGGCTTCAGCGCGGTAATACGTTCATCAACCAGCTGAAATTCACTGTTACTGCCAGCGCGGCCGAGCGCTCCGGCGTACCAGACTTCATCACCGGGTGCGAACAGGGTGACGGCTTCGCCCACGGACTTCACCACGCCAACGGCGTCCCAGCCCAGCACACGCGGCACATCAGCGTTAAAACCTTCGCGGACCTTGGTATCAACGGGGTTGACGGAAATGGCTTTCACTTCAACCAGCAGATCGTGCCCGGTAGCAACTGGCATGGGCAGGTCAATCTCTTGTAAAAATTCAATGTTATTGCCGTCGGTCGCGGCGCGGGTAATGGCGATGGCTTTCATATTCTCTCCGGTCACAGGAATCAGTTTATACCCGTCATACTTCAAGCTGCATGTGCGTTGGCTACGTTCGCTCACCCCAGTCACATAGTTTGCTATGCTCCTGGAGATTCACTCTCTTGCTGCCTTCATGCAACTCGAATTATTTAGGGTATATCTGTTGATATAATTTGATGGTAAACCGGTAACAGAACGGGAAAAATAGCCCTATGGCGACAGGACTTATACTCGGGGAGTGAAAATGTTCCGGCTTGAAGATCTCACGTTGTTTGTCCGCGCCGCGGCGCTGAATAGTTTTAGCGATGCCGCGCGCGAAGTCGGCGTTCAGCCTGCTCAGGTCAGTTCAGCTATCAAGCGCCTGGAGTCTACGTTGGCTATCCGCTTGTTCGCCCGCTCTACGCGCAGCCTGCGCCTGACGCCGGAGGGCGAGGTCTGGCTACCCTATGCTCGCCAGATGCTGGACGTAATGCATGCCGGGCTGCAAAAAATTCAGACCCCGGAAGATGAAGTGTCAGGCACGCTGCAAATCGCCGTGCCTTCCGATCTCGGTCGTAACCTGCTGCTGCCGGTCTTTCAGTCGTTTCGACGCCGCTATCCCGCGCTGCGCCTGCGGATTTTTTTCTCCGACCAGGTAACGGATGTCTTTAAAGACCCCGTCGATGTTGCGTTTCGCTATGGCAACACCGAAGACGCGTCTTACATTGCCCTGCCCGTTGCACCGGGTAACCGACGCGTGCTGGTGGCATCACCGGAATGGGTTGCGCAAAACGGCGCGCCGCAAACCCCGGATGATTTAACACAGCTCAACGCCATGACCTTCGTATTACGCGGCCGCCTGCACGATCGCTGGACGTTTACGCGCAACGGCGAGGTCAGCAGTGTGCAGGTTAACGGCACCATTATGAGCGACGATGCGGAAGTGATCCGGCGCCTGGCGATTGCCGGAGAAGGTGTGGCGTACAAGTCGTGGCTGGATGTCAGCGAGGATGTGCGTGACGGTCGATTACAACTGCTGATGCCGGATTATCAGGGAGAGAAAGTCCCGCTGAATATGATTTGCCCGCATCGGAAGCAGCTTTCAACCGCGGTACGCCTTCTGCACGAGGCGGTGAGGGCACGGTGTGAAATGCTGGCGCAAAGCTAATAAGCGCTTTACGCCAGAATACTATCGCGTCGTTACTCAGTCTTTTTTCGTTGCATTCGCAAAGAAAATATCAGACTGAATGTCTTTAGTGCGGATGGTAAAGAGCTGATTAGTCAGATCTTCCGTCAGCTTCTCGGCGTCGGCCATGATGCGCAGGTTGAAGTCATTCAGCATCTTATCCGCGGCGGGTTTATCGGTTTTCGCCATCTTCAGATACTCTGCTTCGACCTCTTTTTGCTCCTTCGCCACTTTGTCTTCCCACGCTTTGTAGGCTTTTTTGACGATTGGCGCGAGCTTCGGATAATCGGTCATCGTCAGCGTTTGTAATTTACGATATTTCCAGTAGATAGACTGATCGTCCGCTTTATCGGTACCCATCGTGTAGTTAGCCGGATACGCTTTCAGACCGCTGTAGTACGGAACGAAGGCGGTGAGGTCAGCCATGCCCAGGCCAATGTAGGTCGTTTCACCAATCTCTTTTGGCAACCACGGACGGACCTGCATAACGTGCGCTTCATAGGTACGGAAAACGCTGACCGGACGCCATGGCTCTTTGCCGTTCAGACCGTTGGTGTACGGGTCATGGCTGGTCCCTTCATAGTGACTACGCAACACGGCCTTCACATCGTCCAGCGTCATTTTCTTCTCTGGCGTCATGAAGACCGGGAATTCGCGCCCTTTGGCCATATCCTGATTTACGGAAGGATTGAATTCTTTCTGGATGGTCCATACACGAGGGTCGTTATACGTGCGGTCACGCTCGTCATCACGGGTATAGGCTTTGGAGAAGTTGAATTTACCGTCTTTCGCCGGATCGTACAGTCCTTTTTCAGTCGCAAATTGAATCAGATTTTTTGACGCCATCATGTCCGGATTTTTAGGATCGTAATCCTGTAAGCGGCCCTGATTACCGGTGGCAAAATACTGGTTATTCGGCAGACGCTGCGCCATCCACTGGTGGCCGCTACCGGTTTCCAGGTACCAGATCTCGTTATCGTCGACGACGGCAACGCCAAAACCTTCGCCTGCACCGACGGTCTCAACGATATGGCCCAACAGCGCCACAGCTTCACGTGCGGTTTTACTTTGTGACAGCAGAATATCCGGGATATCGTCTTCGGTGATCCCTTTATCCTCAACGTACGGGTCGGCGGCCAGTGCTTTCGGTGAGGCAAAAATGGATTCTGTACCGCTCACGCCGACACCCAGCTCGTTAAATCCGGTCGCGCCGTGCAGTTGGGTTTTCCAGTTTGGGATAGTGGTATAACGCAGAGAGTTTTTCGGCAGTGGCCAGGTAAAATCATTCGCACCATTATGTGCTTTGGTGCTGTATACCCCGGTCTGATTTTGCTTTGCCGGATGAATGACAAAATGCTGTGCTTTCAGAGCATCGCTGTCTGCGCTACGGGCGACCAGCATGGAGCCGTCCGCTGATGCTTCGTTGCCGACCAGCAGGGTCGTACAAGCAAAACCTGATGAAACAACGGCCAAATTTATAGAAAGTGCAATCAGGCACTTTTTAAAAGTAAACATTACGTATCCCTCATATGTACGCCAAAAATACACCGGAAACACACCGTTTCCTGAAATGCGATAACGCCTGAACGCTCAGACATTGCTCGCGAGAGAGATAAACGCCCCTGCCCACGTCTTCTCCAAATATCCATCCGTAGGTTGAAGTCTTCTGGGCAAAATATAACGCCCATTTCGCTTAATTATTACGCAACAGATATTATGATATTCAGGATGTTTCCTGATTCGCGATGAAGAATAGCAATGGGTTATGTGTGGATTCAGTGACCCATGTCGCGTAAGCCAATGATGACAAATGTGAATTTCATTGAGGGGCCGTACTTTTTGTTTCCGGATATGACGCTACCTTTTGCGGCAATACAGCGAGGGCACATTGGAGCTGGCAAAAATCCATGCACCTTTATACTCCTCCATGACCAGGCTCAGGCTTCGTCCGCTTTGGCGGTAAAATCCAGGTAATGTGTCGTTAATATCCGCTTCATCAGCGGTGTCAGCGAAGGTTTTGACGACCTGCATCGCCTGTAGCACTCGGGCATCGCGCTTTTGGGTGTAGTTAAAATAGATGTTCCTGCTAATGTCTGAGGTATTACGCCCGTACAGTTTGCCGGTAATAGTGGCCAGGCCTTCACTGTTGTACATCCGAAACGATAACGTACCCGTAAAGCGGTTGCTGCCAATATTCCATTCCATGTTACCGATGCAATTCAGCGGTTTGTCGGCATAGCGTGAATGCCATAACCATCCGCCTGAACCGAGCACAGTAACCAGCCCGGCCACGAGCATTATAAGGTGGCGTGTTTTTTTCATTGCCCGCGCATCCAGTAATAATGAGTAGTACAAAATGCGTTAGCATCCACCCGTGCATCTTTATCACAGACAAATGCCACGATCCTTTCCGCTTTGCTGTAACCGGTAAGAAACACGTGCTTGTTGTTTTCACAGAGATAGGGATGTAACTGCATCAGATTGAAATAGCCTTGCTGGTCGTGTTCATTTGGTGAGTAATAGATTTTGCAATTTTGCCGCGATGGGGTCTGCATGGAAGCCTGGACAAATTTACTAAACGGCATAACAGGGCGCGTTTGATACCACACCAGCCAGATGATCAACGTGACAATCACGACACTGGCGCTAAATAAAACCTCAAACCAGGGTATCTGCGTCGTTTGTTGTGGTGTCGAAGGAATTATCTTTGCGGGGGGGATTTCTTCAATAACCGGCGGCGGGGAAACTTCACTCTGTTGAAGCGTTATTGTCTCTACTTGCGTATTCTCATTTAATCTGAGCCCGCGTCGGGAAATAGTTTTCACCGTATCACGAGGCAACCCCACGTCCGCCAGCGCGTTTCGTAGCGTCAGAATAGCCTGGTAAAATGTGTTGGTGGTGGTCACATTATTTCTTTCACCCCAACCAATTGTCATCAACGTGTTCTGGGAAACAATGTCACTTGCGTGAGTAATTAAATAGAGAAAACAGAGCGAGGCAGGGAGCTGGAGCTGAATTGCTCGCCCGGTCTGACGATTGACCAGACTTTTGCTATCAGGATTAAATTCGACCAACTGATTGATAAGGTACAATTGCCCAGCCCTCAGTAACCAAAACGAATCACAGCGTGTGCTAACGCATCCTTTAAATTTTACATCCAAATCGAAAATGCGCCTCACTCTTTGTTCATGAACGAAGATAAGAATTTCACTAATTCGTTAAAATTTCTTTAAATACAATACGTTAGCAATCTTATTTCTTAGGTGAGAATTAACTAAGGTTAAATAATGAGAATTCATTACAGTTTTATCTGAATTATCTTTATATTTGTCCACAACATGACAAGGGTGATTGAGTTATCAGAATTACGTAATTAGTAAGTAACTTTTGCGCAGGTTATTTTTTAGCAAATAGTGCTTTTTTACTGTTTGTCCTGGAATCTGAATTTATGCATAAAATTCCTAATGCATAGGTTGTTATTCTGAGATAAAGCGTAAATAAGCTTAGCGCAATCGTATTACTCACAGACCATACATATTAGTGCATCAGGAGTTTATTACATTTTATTAGCGCCACTGTTATTAGCTGACAAGGAACGTACTACGTGTTGGATTGACACATTTATTTACCAATGAAATATTTATGGAAAAATAACAGGAGTCATTTTTGATGAAGAGATCACCGTCACAGACTGTTCGTTGCATAAGCTGTGAATTATCCTGTCAATTATTTCCGGATACTGCGGTTCGCGCCAGTTACTGCCACCGTGCCGCTTTTGCGATCTGGCCTGCGGGGAATGGCTTTCTGCAAAAAGGAATTATTGAAAAGCTTCTGCTTAATAATCAAAACCATTTGTCGCGCGGGTTTATTTTTGTGGACTTTTCTTTCCCGAATCTGCGTCTGTTTGCCGACCCGCAATGGGTTGACCGGCTTGCCTACAGCGGTATGCATATTGTGTTGATAGCAGACAGGAACCTGGCGCCGTTAGCCAACTACTGGCTGTCCAAAAGCAATAAAATACAAGGGATTATATATTCTGATGATGATGACGAAGTTCAACATCAGAAAATTAGGCGACTCTTTACTGGTCATCTCGCTAACAGCAAACGTGGACGCTCACTTAACTATACTGAAATGATATTACTGAAGCGTTTTGTGTCAGGGAAAAGTATTCAGCAAATTACCAAAATAGATAATATCGATATTAAGAAAATATATGTCTACAAGCTCAGGCTTGAAGATAAGTTAGGCCATAGTATTCATCAAATATTGTCGAATATTTTATAACGTATTTTTGAATTTTATTATTTTCACATCCTTGCGATGTGGTGGACGCTCTACGCCTGAAAGCAGGAGGCTAATATGCCAAATCCCAAATCTTATTCTCGTATTGCCATAGCGGTTTCAGCCGCATTAACCTCTATGGTATTTTCAGCTCAAGCGGCATGGGTTGACGTTGATAGTCTACCCTCCACCGGACTGGTTAGCAGTCTGCCCCCGGAATTGCAGGCAATAATTCCAGCGCAGGCAAATGCCAGTTTCGCTAAAACCAGCGCCATGCCGAATTATGTTTATCAATGGAGTGCGGGCACGATTCCCGTTTATGGCAATGGATTAACGATTAATGGACCCGGCGCTGAAGCTTTTGAGCACTCTGTTACCGTTATTCAGAACAGTACAACGGGTAGTCCGGGCGTTATTTTTGGGGACGACCTGACGATTCGCACGCAGTCGAAGAATGCCGCCAATAATGATAAAGATGTTGACGGTATCCGCACGCACGGGGCCAATACGCCGGATAACCCGGTCTTTATCATCACCGGGGATCGCACCAGTATTTATGTGGACGGTCAGGATGGTGACGGTATTAACGCAGGTTACAACTCCTATAGCCAGGGTTGGAAGGGCTCGGCCAGCATTTACGTCGGCGACGATCTGTATATTCAAACCACCGGTTCCCAGGGACGTGGTATCACAGCAAACGCGATGAAAGACGCCACGCAGGCCAAAAATACAATTGTGGTCGGCGACCGGGCACACATTGTGACGACAGGTGACAGTTCAGAGGGTCTTCGCACCGGGCAGAGCGGTTCCTCGATACTGCTTGGCAATGACGCCACCATTGAGACTTCGGGTGCTTCTTCAACGGGGATTTATGCCGCCTCATCTTCCAAAACGGAACTGGGCAACAACGCGACGATTACGGTCAACGGCGTCAGCGCTCATGCGGTTTATTCCACCAACGCGACCGTGAATCTTGGTGAAAACGCAACGATCAACGTGAACAGTTCGGCGAAAGCGGCGTCATACAGCAAAGCGCCACGTGGCCTGTATGCGACTTCACGCGGGGCGATAAACCTGGCAGGCGGTGCCGCCATTACCATGGCGGGCGATCATAGCAACGAAAGTTATGCCATCAGCACTGAAACGGGCGGCATCGTAGACGGTTCTACTGGCGGGCGTTTTCTTATCGACGGCGATCTTCATGCCGCTGGCGCGACTGCTGCAACCAGCAGCCTGCCGCAGCAAAACAGTACCATTAAGCTCAACATGACCGACAACTCGTTGTGGAGCGGGGCGTCATACATCAACAGCGCCACTGCCGGGACGGGCGTTATCTCGCTGCAAATGAGCGACGCGACCTGGAACATGACTAACAGTTCAACGCTCACCGACCTGACGCTGAACGGCGGGTCAGTGGTGAACTTTGGGCATGCTGACGGCGAACCGTGGCAGACGCTTACCATCAATGAAGATTTTACCGGGAACGGCGGCAAACTGGTTTTCAATACTGTCCTGAATGACGATACCTCCGAAACCGACAAGCTGAAAGTGCTCGGCAACACCGCGGGTAATGCGTTTGTGGCGGTGAATAACATTGGCGGAACCGGGGCGCAGACCATTGAAGGTATTGAGATCATCGAAGTGGCCGGTAATTCTGACGGTACTTTTGAGAAAGCGGGCCGTATTGTTGCCGGAGCGTACGACTATAACGTGGTGCAGAAAGGCAGTAACTGGTATCTGACCAGCTTTATTCCTGCTCCGCCGGATCCGGAAGACCCGGACCCCGTCGATCCGCATGACCCTGACCCTGTTGATCCGGACCCGGTTGACCCTATTGATCCAGACCCGGTCGATCCTGTAGACCCGATTATCCCTGAGCCGGAAGAACCTGTTGCGCCTCCTGTCACTGAGCAGCAATACCGTCCGGAAGCAGGCAGTTATCTGGCGAACAACTATGCGGCTAACACGCTGTTTATGACCCGACTGCACGATCGTCTGGGTGAAACGCAGTACGTCGATATGCTGACAGGCGAGAAGAAAGTTACCAGCCTGTGGATGCGTAACGTTGGGGCGCATACCCGCTTCAAAGACGGTAGCGGGCAGTTGAAAACCCAAAGCAACAGCTATGTAATGCAGCTAGGCGGCGACCTGGCGCAGTGGAGTAGCGACGGTCTTGACCGCTGGCACCTTGGCGCGATGGCAGGTTATGCCAACAGCCAGAACCGTACGCGGTCCAGCCTGACCGGCTACCATTCACGTGGCCAGGTCACCGGTTACAGCGTGGGGTTGTACGGCACATGGTATGCCAATGACGCCGACAAGACCGGCACCTACGTAGATACCTGGGCGCTGTATAACTGGTTTGATAACAAAGTGATGGGCCAGGAGCAGGCAGCAGAGAAATACAAATCCAGCGGGATAACCGCTTCGGTTGAAGCCGGTTACAGCTTCAAACTGGGCGAAAGCGAGCGCAACAGCTACTGGCTGCAACCGAAAGCGCAAGTGGTATGGATGGACGTGCAAGCCGACAGTCACCGCGAAGCGAACGGTACCCGCGTGAAGGACAACACCGACGGCAACCTGATGACTCGTCTGGGCGTGAAAGCCTTTATTAATGGTCACAACGCCATCGACGACGGTAAATCTCGCGAGTTCCAGCCGTTTGTTGAAGCCAACTGGATCCACAACACGCAGACGACCAGCGTGAAGATGGACGATGTGAGCAATGACATGCGCGGCACCAAAAACATCGGCGAGCTGAAAGTCGGCGTTGAAGGTCAAATCACTCCGCGACTCAACGTGTGGAGCAACGTGGCCCAACAAGTCGGCGACAAAGGCTACAGCGATACCCGCGGTATGTTGGGCGTGAAATATAATTTCTAATGTAAGTGAGTAATGGAAAAGCCGCTGATTCACCGATCGGCGGCTTTCTTTTTTGTGGCAATCGTAGGCCGGATAAGCGCAAGCGCCATCCGGCAAATAAGGTGGCGGGCTACAAACGTTGTCCGAGATGTTTTGTTGGTACTCGGCTTTGGTGTAAGACTGCCAGTACAACAATATTTGTGTCTTGTGCACTGTAGTAAATCATATGGCTAACATGAGGAAAGCTGTAAATATCTGCACCAAAATCATCAATTCGATGATGCCCCATGTCTGGCATTTCAGCTAACTGAGAGAGAACGCCCCGTAATTTATCTAAGATAATCCCTGGACTGTTTAGCGCCCCAATTTCTTGATGTGTAATCACGGATTTCAATAATATCGCGCTGTGCTTCTCCAGTAAGTTTGTAACTCACTTTTTATCCTTTGTGTTGATCCATCAACTCATCAAAAAAAGCATCACCATCAACAATATTGCCCAAATGAATATCGTTTTGAGCACGCTGAATTTTGGCCTTCAGTAACTGGAGCTTCATGGCTTCCATTTGTTCATAGTCCTCAATGGAGACGACAACTGCAACAGGCTTACCGTTACGGTTAATTTGCACAGGTTCTCGCTGCGCTTTAAGTAGCATATCGCCAAACTGGGTTTTGGCTTCATTTGCTGTAAGAGTATGCATATTGCCACCATTTCGCATGAATCGTTCGATTCGTTCATTATAGTCGATATCTTTCTGGGGGTCACTATGAGGTGGGTGGTCAGACAGAGGGTATTGTGAAAGTAGGCCGGATAAGCGTTAGCGCCATCCGGCACCAACTGAACCTGTAAGTAACGCTAACAGGTTTAGCCTTGCTTCACTGAAGAGTCGCCAGCGTGCTCTCAATTCTATTTAACTTCTGATTGGCCTCTTTCAGCTCATCCTGCAACCGTTGTTATTGCTCACTGTAGACCATCAGGGCGATACAACCGTTCATTACTTTGACGGTAATTTTCTGCCCGGTATCAAACCCAACTGCGCGTAGTTACCTGTCGGAAAGGATAATTTCGGACGAGAATCATGAAAGCCTTTTTGAGCAGAGAAAATATGGCAAATGACTGGAATAAGATAGGAACTTTGGCGGAAGATCACAGGAGTCGAACCTGCCCGGGACCGCTGGCGGCCCCAACTGGATTTGAAGTCCAGCCACCTCACCGGAGATGACGATCTTCCGCGCCTCGATTGCTACATGGAGGCGGGGCGCATTATAGCTACTTCCAAACGTTTCCACACCCCCTCACTCACTTTTTTAACTTCCGTTTCTCCATACCATGACCAGTTTCAAATAAATCCCCGCAAAATCCATTACTTACACTTAGACACATTTTTTGACGCTACTCTGATCACAGAAAACAAGAATCGTAATCTGATAACGAGATATCGGAATACCCGCGCTCACAGGGATGGTTTACAAGAACTGTAACCGGTATCAGTGCGTGTGAAAGTGCTAACAAGGATGCGTAATGAAAAGTGAGATTTTGTCCGTTAAAGAGAAGATTGGCTACGGCATGGGCGATACCGCCAGCCACATCATCTTTGATAACGTTATGTTATATATGATGTTCTTCTATACCGATATTTTTGGTATCCCGGCCGGTTTTGTCGGCACGATGTTCTTACTGGCTCGCGCGCTGGATGCTATCTCAGACCCTTGCATGGGACTGCTCGCCGACCGCACCCGTTCGCGCTGGGGGAAATTCCGCCCGTGGGTGCTGTTTGGCGCTCTGCCATTTGGTCTGGTCTGTGTGCTCGCCTACAGCACGCCGGATCTCAGCCTGCACGGCAAAATGATTTATGCCGCAATCACCTACACGCTGCTGACCCTGCTTTATACCGTGGTGAATATTCCCTACTGCGCGCTGGGCGGTGTGATAACCAATGACCCAACGCAGCGTATCTCCCTGCAGTCATGGCGCTTTGTGCTGGCGACGGCGGGCGGCATGCTCTCCACCGTGCTGATGATGCCGCTGGTGAATCTGATTGGCGGCGAAGATAAAGCGTTGGGCTTCCAGGGCGGGATTGCCGTGCTCTCGGTTGTGGCGTTCCTGATGCTGGCGTTTTGCTTCTTCACTACCAAAGAACGTGTGGAAGCGCCGCCGAGCAGCAACTCAATGCGTGAAGACCTGCGCGACATCTGGCAGAACGACCAATGGCGCATCGTCGGCCTGCTGACCATCCTCAACATCCTTGCCGTCTGCGTACGCGGCGGGGCGATGATGTATTACGTCACCTGGATTCTGGGTACCCCGGAAGTGTTTGTCGCCTTCCTCACCACCTATTGCGTCGGCAATCTTATCGGCTCTGCGCTGGCAAAACCGCTGACTGACTGGAAATGCAAAGTCAGCGTCTTCTGGTGGACGAACGCCCTGCTAGCGGTCGTCAGTCTGGCAATGTTCTTTGTGCCGATGCACGCAAATCTCACCATGTTCGCCTTCATCTTCGTGATTGGCGTACTGCATCAGCTCGTGACGCCAATCCAGTGGGTGATGATGTCCGACACCGTTGATTACGGCGAGTGGTGTAACGGAAAACGTCTGACGGGGATCAGCTTCGCGGGCACGCTGTTCGTGCTGAAGCTGGGTCTGGCGCTCGGCGGGGCGATGATCGGCTGGATGCTGGCGGGCGGCGGTTACGATGCCGCAGCGAAAACCCAGAACAGCGCCACCATTAGCATCATTATCGCATTGTTCACGATTGTCCCGGCTATTTGTTACCTGTTGAGTGCCGTGATTGCCAAACGCTTTTATACCCTGAAAACGCCGTATCTGACGGAAATCATGAGTCAGCTGGCTCAGGGTGCGCACCGCAATCAGCAGGATTTTTCGACGAAAGAATTACAGAACTAAGGAACCAACGATGAAAATTAGCGACGGAAACTGGCTGACGCAGCCTGGCCTGAATTTAACTCACCCGATTCAGGTATTCGAGGTCGAGCAACAGGGTAACGAGATGATTGTCTACGTTGCGCCGCGCGATGTGCGTGAACGTACCTGGCAACTGGATACTCCACTCTTCACCCTGCGCTTTTTCTCGCCACAGGAAGGCGTGGTGGGCGTGCGTATGGAACATTTCCAGGGCGCGTTGAATAACGGTCCGCACTATCCGCTGAACGTGCTGCAGGACGTCAACGTAGAGATACAAAACACCGCTGAATTTGCCGAACTGAAAAGCGGAAATTTGAGCGTGCGGGTCACTAAAGGTGAGTTCTGGTCGCTGGATTTCCTGCGTAACGGCGAACGTATTACCGGCAGCCAGCTGAAAAATAACGGCTACGTGCAGGACACCAATAGCGGGAAAAACTATATGTTTGAACGCCTGGATCTGGGCGTTGGCGAAACGGTGTACGGTCTGGGCGAGCGCTTTACTGCGCTGGTACGTAACGGCCAGACGGTGGAAACATGGAACCGCGATGGCGGCACCAGTACCGAGCAGTCTTACAAGAACATCCCGTTTTATCTCACCAACCGTGGTTACGGCGTGCTGGTAAACCATCCGCAGTGCGTGTCGTTTGAAATTGGCTCTGAGAAAGTGTCAAAAGTGCAGTTCAGCGTTGAAAGCGAGTATCTGGAATATTTCGTCATCGACGGCCCTACGCCGAAAGCGGTGCTGGATCGCTATACCCGCTTTACCGGTCGTCCGGCGCTGCCGCCAGCCTGGTCATTCGGTTTGTGGCTGACTACATCGTTCACCACTAATTACGATGAAGCGACGGTGAACAGTTTTATCGACGGGATGGCCGAGCGCAATCTGCCGCTGCACGTCTTCCATTTCGACTGCTTCTGGATGAAAGCCTTCCAGTGGTGCGACTTTGAGTGGGATCCGGTGACCTTCCCTGACCCGGAAGGTATGATCCGCCGCCTGAAAGAGAAAGGGCTGAAGGTCTGCGTATGGATAAACCCCTATATCGGCCAGAAATCCCCGCTGTTCAATGAACTGAAAGAGAAAGGTTATCTGCTCAAGCGCCCGGACGGCTCCCTGTGGCAATGGGATAAATGGCAGCCGGGCCTGGCGATTTATGACTTTACCAATCCTGAAGCCTGCGAGTGGTATGCCAACAAGTTGAAAGGTCTGGTGGATATCGGCGTTGATTGCTTCAAAACTGACTTTGGCGAACGCATTCCTACTGACGTTCAGTGGTTTGACGGTGCCGATCCGCAGAAAATGCACAACCATTATGCGTACATCTACAACGAACTGGTATGGAACGTGCTGAAAGAGACCGTCGGTGAAGAAGAGGCCGTGCTGTTCGCCCGTTCGGCCTCGGTCGGCGCGCAGCAGTTTCCGGTGCACTGGGGCGGTGACTGCTATGCCAACTATGAATCGATGGCCGAAAGCCTGCGTGGCGGGTTGTCCATCGGCCTGTCCGGCTTTGGCTTCTGGAGTCACGATATTGGCGGCTTTGAGAATACCGCCCCGGCGCACGTCTACAAGCGCTGGTGTGCGTTCGGGTTGCTCTCCAGCCACAGCCGCCTGCACGGTAGTAAATCCTACCGTGTTCCATGGGCGTACGATGATGAATCCTGCGATGTGGTGCGCTACTTCACTGAGCAGAAATGCCGCATGATGCCATACCTGTATCGCGAAGCGGCGCGCGCCAATGAACTCGGAACACCGATGATGCGCGCAATGATGCTGGAGTTCCCGGACGATCCGGCATGTGATTACCTCGACCGCCAGTACATGCTGGGCGATAGCGTGATGGTTGCGCCGGTGTTTAGCGAGGCGGGTGATGTGCAGTTCTATCTGCCGGAAGGACGCTGGACGCATCTGTGGCGTAACGACGAGGTGGCGGGCAACTGCTGGCATAAGCAGCAGCATGACTTCCTGAGTCTGCCGGTTTATGTGCGCGACAATACACTGCTGGCGCTGGGCTGCAATAATCAGAAGCCGGACTACGCCTGGCACGAAGGGACGGCGTTCCAGCTGTTCCATCTGCAGGAGGGTCGGGAGGCGATTTGTGAAGTCCCGGCGGCTGACGGTTCGGTTATCTTCACGCTGAAAGCGACGCGCACGGGTAATACCATCACCGTGCAAGGAAGTGGCGAAGCGCGTAACTGGACGCTGTGTCTGCGTAATATTACGCAGGTTAGCGGCGTGAAGGGCGGCTCATCTGTGGGCAGTGAGTGGGGAACGGTTGTCACGCCGGATGCGGATGTGCTGACGATTACCCTGTAAGTAAATCTCAACGTGGGCTGGATGGCGACGCAATGCGTTTTATCCGGCCCACGCTGCGAGCAGCATTCCAGATCTGAAAATCCAAAACATCCTGAATTAAATTTTTATCTCCCCATATTTGCGAGCAATATCACTCTGAATCCCACGAAAAATGTGATCTGCGCCGTAAATATCTCACTATTTCCCGTTTTTGTCTTATTTCTGTCCGGAATACAGGACACGATTTAGTATTGTTGGCGCATCGTAGTCCTCTTATATTTATCATCACGGATTACACGTGGAGCATCAATGCTTCTTTATAACCTAAATAATTCGAGTTGCAGGAAGGCGGCGACGCAGCGAATCCCCTGAACGTACATAAGTACGTGACTGGGGTGAGCGAGAAAAACCAACGCAAATGCAGCTTGAAGTATGACGGGTATAGATATTTAATCTGGTATGTAATAAGGGTAAATAATGCAAATGATTACCTCGCGACAAAACAGATTATTAAAATTTCTTCTGTCTAAGAAGGAATATGTCACGCTGCTGAAAATTGCCGAGTATTTATCTGTTTCAGAGAAAACTGTGCAGCGCGATCTGCGCTTACTGGAACCATGGTTATCAGAATGGAAAATAACTATCGATAAACGTGCTGGTGCTGGGGTGATATTAAGTGCCGATAATATTACCGACCTTTTATATATGGACCAGTTATTAGGATCGGAGGGTGATGATGCTGACGGCATGATGAATAATTCACGGCGAGTCAAGATAGCTTCACAGTTATTAAGCGAAACGCCGCATGAAACGTCGATCAGTAAATTATCCGAACGTTATTTCATTAGTAGCGCATCGATTGTTAACGATCTGAAAGTAATTGAATCCTGGATTACCCCGTTGGGCCTGTCGTTGATTCGTAGTCAGAGCGGCACGCACATTGAAGGTAGCGAGAGCGGTGTGCGCCAGGCGATGGCATCGTTGATTAACGGCGTGATTAACCATAATGAACCCGGCAGCGTGATTTATTCACGCCTGGATCCGGGCAGTTATAAAGCGTTAGTGCATTACTTTGGCGAAGAAGACGTTTTATTTGTCCAGACGTTATTGCAGGAAATGGAGAACGACCTGTGCTGGTCGCTCGGCGAGCCTTATTACGTCAATATCTTTACCCATATTCTGATCATGATGTACCGCATCACGCGGGGCAATGCGCTTCCGAGAAAAGAAGAGAGCATCTCTACCTGTGATGAGAACATATTTTCCATTGCCAGTCGCATGATCCAGCATATCGAAAAACGCATTGCCCACCCGCTGCCGGAAGACGAAGTCTGGTTTATATATCAATACATTATCTCCTCGGGTGTGGTGATTGAAGAGCATAATGACGTGAGTGTGATTGGCCATATGCACTCCAGCGACGAAGCGCGTTTGATTACCCATCGGTTGATTGCCACCTTCGCCGAGATGGTCGACAGCGATCTTAGCCAGGACACGGCGCTGTATGACGGATTGCTGATCCACATTAAGCCGCTGATTAACCGACTGAACTACCAGATCCGCATTCGTAATCCGTTGCTGGAGGATATCAAAGGCGAGTTGCAGGACGTGTGGCGTCTGACCCAGTGTGCGGTGAATAGGGTGTTTAGCGGTTGGGGCGAGCGGGCCGTGTCGGAAGATGAAGTGGGATATTTAACCGTGCATTTTCAGGCCGCAATGGAGCGTCAGATAGCGCGTAAACGCGTACTACTGGTCTGTTCAACGGGTATCGGCACTTCTCACTTACTCAAAAGCCGTATTCTGCGCGCCTTTCCGGACTGGACTATCGTCGGCGTGGTGTCGGCAGGCAGCCTGCCCTCTGTACTGACGGACGATATTGAACTGGTGGTATCGACGATTAATTTACCCGCGGTTGCCATGCCGGTCGTGTATGTCACTGCCTTCTTCAATGATGCGGATATTAAGCGGGTAACAGAAACGGTTATTACGGAAAAATTACATCGGGCGACGTCGCTGGTCGTTGAAAATTAATGTCTGAACTCCATGAGGTATGATTGATGGACATCACGAAAATACTCAATACAAATCGCGTTATTTTGGACATGAAGGCTACAAGCAAAACGGAGGCTATTGAGGAACTGACGGATATTCTGCAAAAAGATGGAGCAATTAGCTGTCGCGAAACGTTTATTCAGGATGTCTGGCAACGTGAGTCAGAAGGCTCGACCGGCTTCGAAAACCATATTGCGATCCCGCACGGGAAATCCTCGGCGGTGGTCAATACCACGCTGGCGATTGGGCGTACCCGCCAGGATATTCCCTGGGAAACCCTGGACGGCAGCAACGTGCGCTGCATTATTCTGTTTGCCGTACGTCTTGAAGATCAAAACACCACCCATATTCGTCTGCTTTCGCAGGTTGCTGGCGCGTTGGCAGATGACGACATTATTGAACAACTATTAGTTGAAAGTAGTCCACAAAAAATTATTGAGCTTTTTAGCCAATATGCTGAATCCAATGTCTGCTAAATAAAATGTGGAGCATGTTATGAATATTGTTTGTGTTGCCGCCTGTACGGCGGGTATTGCGCACACCTATATTGCCCGTGAGAAGTTAATTAAAGGTGCCAAAGCGCTTGGTCATAATATAAAAGTTGAAACCCAGGGCACCATTGGCACAGAAAACGAACTGCTGACAGAAGATATTTCTGCGGCTGATGTCGTGATTCTTGCTGTCGATGTAAAAATAAAAGGGGAGGAGCGATTTTCAAACAAACGCATTGTGCGAGTAAAAACTGAAATCGTCATAAAATCGCCCATTCAGTTTCTTGAAAAGGTCGAAAAATCATTAGTTAATAATAACCAGTAGCGATCCTCATTCTGGAGGGGTTTCACATGAGTGAAAATAAAATTCCGCTATCTCAGGAAATAAAAAAACATTTATTAACGGGAATTTCGTGGATGATCCCGTTAATTGTCGCCGCCGGGATCTGTATTGCTCTCGGGCAAATACTTGGCGGCACTAACGTCGGTGAAAAAACAGGAACCATTCCCTGGATGCTCAACCAAATTGGCGGCTGGGGGATGGGGTTAATCGTACCGCTGATTAGTGCGGCGATTGCGTACTCCATTGCTGACCGTCCGGGATTCGCGCCGGGCCTGATTGTCGGCTTCGTCTGCGGAGAAATTCATACCGGTTTTATCGGTGGGATGCTGGGCGGATTTCTGGTCGGTTATACCGTCCTGCTGCTCAAGCGCTATATCCGTTTGCCGCAGTCGATGCAGGGGTTGATGCCCATCATGGTGCTGCCGGTACTGAGTACCGTTATCGGCGGCCTGTTGATGATGACGCTGATTGGCAAGCCGATTGCCTGGTTGCAGGACGCGTTGATTCATCTGCTGGAGTCCATGCAGGGCGGATCCCGCTTTCTGATGGGCGCTATCCTCGGTGCGATGGCGACATTCGACTTCGGTGGGCCGGTGAATAAAACCATGTCGCTGTTTGCTGACGGCATGCTGGTCAGCGGCGTGTACGGTCCGGAAGCGGTGAAGTTTGTTGGTTCGATGATCCCTCCATTTGGCATTACGCTCTCTTTCCTGCTGACGCGTCACAAGTACACCCGTGCGGAACGTGAGGCGCTGAAGGCCGCATTCCCGATGGGGATCTGCATGATTACCGAAGGGGTTATTCCGATTGCGGCGCGCGACCTGCTGCGCGTGGTGGGCTCCTGCGTGGTGGCCTCGGCGATTGCGGGTGGCCTGATTATGGTGTGGGGTGTCGAAAGTCCGGTACCGCACGGCGGCATGTTTGTGGTTCCGCTCTTTACGCATCCGCTGCTGTTTTGCCTGGCGCTGGGGATCGGTACGGTGATTTGTGGCGTCATGCTGTCGCTGTGGAAGAAACCGGTAACCGAGCGTGATGAAGAGTTTGACGAACTCAGCGATCAACAGCTGAAAGACGAAGAAATCACCTTCACCCTGGAATAACCGGAGGCCATATGTTTGCCGATATGAAAAGCATGGTGACCAAAGCCTGGCGCGAACAGTACGCGCTGCTGGCCATCAACTGTATGAACCTGGAAAGCGCCCGCGCAGCGGTGCGAGTGGCGGAGAAACACCGTGCGCCCATCATTCTGAATTTGTATCAGGGGCATCTGGAGCATTTTCCGGCCCCGATAGCGGCAGCGGTGGTCAAAACGCTGGCAGAGGAAGCCTCGGTACCGGTCGCGCTGGCGCTGGATCATGGAAAGGATCCTGTACGCATTCGCCAGGCTTTTCGCGCCGGATTCAGCGGCTTAATGATCGACGCCTCCGCCTTTGCGCTGGAGGAGAACATTCGCCAGACCCGGGCGGTGGTTGAGCTTGCAGCCAGCGTTTCTCTGTGCGTGGAAGGCGAGCTGGGTCATCTGGCCGATGCTCCGTGCTATGACCACGCCGCTAACGCTGATTTGATGACCCAGGCCGCTGACGTGGAACCCTTTATCCAACAGACCGGGATCGATTTGCTGGCGGTGTCGGTGGGTACGGCACACGGCATGTACGCGCCGGGCATCACACCTGCTATTGATTTCCAGCGGCTGGAGGAAATAGCCCGGTTATCAACGGTGCCGCTGGCGCTGCATGGCGGCAGCGGGACGCCGTTTGACCAGCTACAACGCTGCCCGACGTTTGGTGTCGCCAAGATAAACGTTGGTGCGGCGGTTTTCGAAGCCGGAAAGGCTGCGCTACTGCATACCCTATGTCGCGACACATCCGGTGAACTCGTTGATGCCCTGGCCCTGATGGAACAGGCCTGCGAGGAAGCCATTATTCCGTACCTGCAGGCCAGCGGCGCTATCGGCAAAGCCTGATTCATTTTCTGTAACGCCTTCTATGCCTCTGCGATGACGCACTGGCAGGGCTTTCTACACCCTGAAACTGGAGAATTAACATGTTAGTTTCGATGAAAGAATTACTGCAACCTACCCGTCAGCACGGTTTTGCCATCGGCGCATTCAACGTGGCGGACAGCTGCTTTGTACGTGCAGTAGTGGAAGAAGCGGAAGCGACCAATACCCCGGCGATTATCTCCATTCACCCCAGCGAACATGATTTTGTCGGCGATGCGTTTTTTAGCTACGTCCGTGATATCACCCTGCGCAGCCCGGTTCCCTTTACTCTGCATCTGGACCACGGCGCTTCGGTTGAGCATGTCCTGCGGGCGATTCAGTGTGGGTTTACCTCGGTGATGATTGATGGCTCGCTGCTACCATATGAAGAGAATGTGGCGCTGACCCGCGAAGTGGTCAAACTGGCGCATGCGGTAGGTGTTTCGGTAGAAGGGGAGTTGGGAACGATTGGCCAGACCGGGACGTCAGTGGAAGGCGGCGTGTCGAAGGTTACTTATACCGATCCTGCTCAGGCAGAGGATTTTATCGCCCGAACGGGTGCAGACACGCTGGCGGTGGCGATTGGAACCGCGCACGGGATCTACCCGAAAGGGATGCAGCCAGAGCTGCAAATGAACATCCTGCGCGACATCGCCGGGCGTGTGGATATTCCGCTGGTGCTGCACGGTGGTTCCGCGAACCCGGATGCGGAAATTGCCGAATCCGTGACGCTGGGCGTTGGCAAAATCAACATTTCCAGCGATATGAAATACGCCTACTTCCAGAAAGTCCGCGAAATCCTGGCGAAAGAAACCTGGTGGGACCCGAACGTAATCTACCCGGAAGCCATTAGCGCCGCGCGGGACGTGATCCGCCACAAAATGAAACTGTTCGGTTCAACCGGCAAAGCATCACTTTACTAACGGCATGCAGGCGGGGCGACCCGCCT
>NZ_SZWU01000014.1:82084-87481 GCF_005280935.1 Citrobacter sp. wls757
CAAGGAAAAGTGGAATGAAGCGTTCACACATTAATTATGCCGTCGATAAAGCGCATGCCATCGCTGAGACTTTTCGGGTCTGTCTGCCTGATTTTGCGTATTTTACGGTCGATGCCTGGCGGCAACAGGATCAAACTCTGTGGCGTGAAGTGCGCGATCTCCAGTTGGGCTGGGATATTACCGACTTCGGGCACGGAGATTTTGCGCAAACGGGGCTGACGTTACTAACGTTGCGCAATGGTCTGATGGGGTCAGCGGATTACCCCAAACCGTATGCCGAAAAGATGCTGCAAATTCAGCAGGATCAGCAAACGCCATGGCATTTTCATCGCCATAAAATGGAAGATATCGTTAATCGCGGCGGCGGTGATTTATGTATGCAGCTGGCGTGGGCCACGCCTGATGATGAGTATGACGCCCGACGCGTTGTTGAGGTTAGCGTGGATGGTCAGCGGCGTACCGTTAACGCTGGCGAGACGCTGGTATTGAAACCGGGACAAGGAGTGTGTCTGCCGCCGCGCTTGTATCATCGCTTTTGGGCGGAGAAGGCGTTTGTGCTGGGCTGGGAAATCTCGATGGTCAATGACGACCAGCATGACAACCACTTTTTGGAACCTGGCGGTCGCTTCCCGGTGATTGAAGAAGACGAGCCCGTGAAATGGCTGTTGTGCAGTGAATATATTCGCTTATGAGCGTGAGTAGGCCCGGTAAGCGAAGCGCCACCGGGCAATAAATCATTGTGCAGGTGGTGGTGCAGTGACTTCACTCCCCGAAACCACGCCAGCCTGCATGGTTTGCGTTACCTGCTGTTTCTCCACGTTCACCGCATGCAGCTGACCGTTGACCGTTGGCTTGAGCGGCGCATCGGCCTGAATATTGCCGCTGGCGGTAAGCTGGATGTTGCCATCTCCGGAAAGCGGCAGTGCGGGCCAGCCCCACTGCTGCAGGATCGTCATTGGCACGCCGCGCCCGTTCAGGCTGACCTGCGTCTGGCGCTGAGGTAGCTGCGAAATGCTGGCAGTGGCCTCCAGCAGTCCTTTTTCCGTATAGGCGCTCAGTTCGCTGATATTGATGGTGCTGCTGTTTGCCGTTAGCGCCAGCGAAGGACGACGCACATCCGTACGGTTAAAGGTGGCTGCGGCAGCGTTGAGGGTGGCGCTCCCGCTCCAGATCCCCCACTGATTGTTCTGTACCAGCCCGAGGTTAGCGCCGTAGCCGTCCAGTGCAGTGAGCTGCCACGGGAAACTCGGGTCGATATCAATCACCAGATTGCGGCTGGCGCTGAATTTCTTCAGCGTCAGGCTGTTTAGCCACTCTGGCAGGGGTTTCATCCACAGCTGCTTCCAGTTTTCCGGCAGCGTGTATTCCAGACCAGCAATAGCGGCATCGTCAAGGACCAGCGCTTTGTTGCTGCGCATCCAGTTTCCGGATGTTCTGACCATACCGCCTTCCCAGCGGGTGGTGAACTGGCGCAGCGCAATGCCCTGCGGTGAGAACTCGGCGTTCAGAATCGGATCGAAGAAGTGCAGAGAGCCGTAAATAAACTCGCTGGCATTCATCGACAGTTTGCCTTCCTGAGTTTGCCAGTCGTCCTTGCTGAAGGTCATGTTGCGCAAGCTCAGATCGAGATCCGTCACCGCCCAGTCGGGGCCTTGCAGACGGGCATCCGTCACTTCCAGACGACCAATTTGCAGGGAAGGAATAGTGCTTAACGGGGCAAAAAAGTCGGCCAGCGATTTGTCGCTTTGCAGCCGGATATCGTTCAGGCGCAGATTCTCCACAACCCAACTCCCGTCGGCATTGCGTTGCGCTACGCCGGTTAATGCCCCACGCGCCACGTCAGCGCCAATATTGCTTAGCGTCACCCGGTCATGGTCGATGCTGCCTTCAATCAAGACGTTGGTAGTTGGAACATCGTTGAGCGTCAACGAACTGGCGCTGAGCTGAATTTGCGCTTTGCTCCCGAGAATTTTACCTGCCTCAGGGCTCCAGGGAATGACGCCGCCGTTAACGCGCTGGGCGCTGAGATTCCACTCGCTGCCGGGGCTGTTAAGCGCCATATCCTGCAATTGCAGGCGATCGGCCTGGAACGGCAGCGGTGCGGTTTGCTGGGAAAGATTCAGCGTGCCGTTTTGCAACAAAATGGTGTCTACGTGCAGCGGGTCGGTGATTTGGCGGCTACTCAGCCCAATATCGACCGTTTTAGCGACCAGCGTTGCGGGTTGACCATCCCGGCCAAAGGTGACGTTTTCCAGCAGAATATGGGAAGGGGAGGAAAACCGGTGATCGATGGCATCAAACGCCAGATGGTAGCTGCTGTTCTCCGAAACCCAGGCGCTGACGTGCTCTGCCCCCCAGCGGGTTTGCAGTAGAAAATAAAGGCCGAGAATCGCCACTGCAAGGGCGATCAGCACGTAAAGAAGCAGCTTTCCAATAAATTTCATGGTCTTCCATCCCGCGAAGTGCACATAGTCAAGTTATGCACGATTTAGGCGCAATGCTCAAGGCGGGAATGGTGAAAGAGCGTTACAGCGGCGTTGATTCAGAACCAACGCCGCATTTTGCTTATTGCTTTTCTGGTGGGAATACCAGATTCAGAACGATTGCGGTAATACCGCCAGCGGCGATACCGGAAGAGAGTAGGTTTTTCACCCAATCCGGGGCGAACTGGAGAATCAGCGGCTGCTGGGAAACACCCAGACCAACGGCCAGCGACAGCGCGATAATCAGAATCGCGCGGCGGTTCAACGGCTCGCGGGACACGATACGCACACCGGATGCTGCGATAGTACCGAACATCACCAGCGTTGCGCCGCCCAGTACCGGCTCAGGAATATGCTGTACAAAACCGCTGACTGCCGGGAACAGGCCCAGCGCGATCAACATCAGCGCCACCACAAAACCAACGTAGCGGCTGGCAACGCCTGTTAACTGAATAACCCCATTGTTCTGGCCAAAACAGGAGTTCGGGAAGGTGTTGAACACGGCGGAAACAAACGAGTTCAGACCGTTCGCCAGCACGCCGCCTTTCAGGCGCTTCATATACAGCGGACCAGAAACCGGCTGCTCGGAGACATCAGAGGTGGCCGTAATATCGCCGATGGTTTCCAGTGAAGTGATCATAAAGACCAGCATCAGCGGCAGCAGTAAACTCCAGTCGATGCCCAGGCCATAATACAGCGGCGTTGGCACCATCAGCAGGTCCTGACTTACCGGTGCGGTATTTTGCGGCAGCATGTCCATAAACCAGGCCAGCAGATAGCCTGCCGCCATCGCAATCACCAATGACGCAACGCGCAGGTACGGGTTGCGTTGACGGTTAAGCAGGATGATTAGCGCCAGCACCACGCCTGCCAACAGTAAATTCTTCGGCGCACCAAAGGTGTTGTCGCTCATTGCGGCATAGCCACCGCCAATCGATGTCAGACCCACCTGAATCAACGACAGGCCGATAATCATCACTACCACCCCTGAGACCAGCGGAGTAATAATACGACGCGCCAGGTGCAGGACACGCGAGATAACCATCTCGGTGCAGCTTGCCAGCATCAGCGTACCGAACAGCGCCGCCATCATGGTTGGGACATCTGCGCCACCGGTTTTTAGCGCCGTACCGCCCATAATCAGTGGCGCAACAAAGTTAAAGCTGGTGCCCTGAATGGATAGCAGCCCTGAGCCGACCGGCCCCCAGGCTTTGATCTGGATGATAGAAGCCACGCCGGAGGCGAACAGCGACATACTGATAATGTGTTGAGTATCCTGAGCCGGTAAACCAAGCGCCTGGCAAATTAACAGAGCAGGGGTGATCACCGCGACGAACATGGCCAGCAGATGCTGACAGGCGGCAAACAGGGTCTGGGCTAACGGGGGGCGATCTTCAAGACGGTAAATCAGTTCACTGTTGTGAGTCTGCGCAACCGGTTGCGCATTTGTTGACTCTACGGCGTTAACGGACATCAGAGGCAATCCCATGGTGGAAAAGCGGTGATTTTATCTGACCAGGGCAGAAAAGCAAACGTTTGCTAGCAGGTATTCTTAATATTTAAAACGGATAAACAAACATTTTTATATAACTTTTCATCATTTTCTGCTTAAAATCCACTCCGAAAACTCAATAAGAGCTAAAAATCGGTCTGGAATGCATCGTGCGTGATTGTGCTAAACGCACTAATGGAGCTGTAAATGTTTTATCTCGATACGTTATCAACGCTGGTTGCGGCAACCCTTGTGTTGCTGCTGGGACGTAAGCTCGTCCAGTCTGTTTCCTTCCTGAAAAAATACACCATTCCCGAACCCGTTGCAGGCGGATTGCTAGTGGCGATTGCGCTGCTGGTGCTGAAAAAAAGCATGGGTTGGGAAGTGAACTTCGATATGACCCTGCGCGATCCGCTGATGCTGGCTTTTTTCGCCACTATCGGTCTGAACGCCAATATCGCCAGTCTGCGTGCTGGTGGCCGCGTGGTGGGTATTTTTCTGATTGTGGTTGTTGGCTTGTTGCTGATGCAAAACGCCATCGGTATCGGTATGGCGACCCTGCTGGGTCTGGACCCGCTGATGGGTCTGATCGCTGGCTCAATCACCCTCTCTGGTGGACACGGAACCGGGGCCGCGTGGAGCAAGCTGTTTATTGAACGTTATGGCTTCACCAATGCGACTGAAGTGGCGATGGCTTGCGCAACGTTTGGTCTGGTGTTGGGTGGGCTGATTGGCGGCCCGGTGGCACGCTATCTGGTCAAACACTCCACCACGCCAGACGGTATGCCGGACGATCAGGCCGTGCCGACCGCATTTGAAAAGCCGGACGTTGGGCGCATGATCACTTCGCTGGTGCTGATTGAAACCATTGCTCTGATCGCTATCTGTCTGACGGTGGGTAAAATCGTTGCGCAAATGCTGGTTGGAACAGTGCTGGAATTGCCGACCTTCGTCTGCGTGCTGTTTGTTGGGGTGATCCTCAGTAACGGTCTGGCGCTACTGGGTTTTTATCGGGTGTTCGAACGTGCAGTTTCGGTGCTGGGTAACGTAAGTCTGTCGCTGTTCCTGGCGATGGCGCTGATGAGTCTGAAGCTGTGGGAACTGGCTTCACTGGCCTTGCCGATGCTGGCAATCCTGGTTGTGCAGACTATTTTCATGGCGCTGTACGCGATATTCGTCACTTGGCGCATGATGGGTAAGAACTACGATGCCGCCGTGCTGGCTGCTGGACACTGCGGTTTTGGCCTCGGCGCGACGCCGACGGCGATTGCCAACATGCAGGCGATTACCGAACGTTTTGGACCATCCCATATGGCGTTTCTGGTGGTGCCGATGGTGGGGGCGTTCTTTATCGATATCGTCAACGCGCTGGTGATTAAGCTGTATCTGCTGTTACCGATTTTTGCGCAATAACGGCTGGGG
>NZ_SZWU01000014.1:87550-98700 GCF_005280935.1 Citrobacter sp. wls757
CGCGTTGGAGTAGCGTTCGGTTTCCGGCATCCAGCGCTCTATCAGTGCCACGGCCTGTTGCGGATAACGTTCGTGAATATGGCGGGCAATGCGCTGAACTTCCGGGATAATCGCCTGATCGCGCAGTAAATCTGCGACCTTGAATTCTGCCGTTCCGGTCTGGCGAGTACCTAACAGCTCGCCGGGGCCGCGAATCTCTAAATCTTTTTGCGCAATTACGAACCCGTCGTTGCTGTCTCGCAGAACCTGCAGGCGTTTCTGCGCGGTTTTAGACAGCGGTGATTTGTAGAGCAGAACGCAGTGGGAAGCCACCGCGCCACGGCCTACGCGACCACGCAACTGGTGCAACTGGGCCAGACCTAAGCGTTCCGGGTTTTCAATAATCATCAGGCTGGCGTTTGGCACGTCCACGCCCACTTCAATCACCGTGGTGGCAACCAGCAGATGCAGTTCACCCTGCTTAAAGGCCGCCATTACTGACTGCTTCTCGGCGGGCTTCATGCGCCCATGTACCAGGCCAATATTGAGTTCTGGCAGCGCCAGTTTAAGCTCTTCCCACGTCGCTTCTGCCGCCTGAGCTTCCAACAAGTCAGACTCTTCAATCAGCGTACAGACCCAGTATGCTTGACGTCCTTCGTGGGTACAGGCGTTGCGCACGCGATCAATGATATCGCTGCGGCGGGTATCCGGAATGGCGACCGTAGTGACCGGCGTACGCCCCGGAGGGAGTTCGTCAATGACCGACGTGTCGAGGTCAGCATAGGCCGTCATCGCCAGGGTACGTGGAATCGGCGTGGCGGTCATGATTAGCTGGTGTGGATGGAAACCCTGCTGCTGACCTTTTTCCCACAGCGCCAGGCGCTGATGAACGCCGAAGCGGTGCTGTTCGTCGATGATAACCAGCGCCAGCCCGCTGAACTGCACCTGTTCCTGGAAAATCGCGTGCGTGCCGACAATCATCTGCACCTGACCGCTGGCGATAGCTTCCTGTTGCGCCAGACGCGCTTTACCTTTCTGCTTGCCCGCCAGCCAGCCCACTTCAACGCCCAGTGGCGCGAACCAGTTGCGGAAGTTACTTGCATGTTGTTCAGCCAATAGTTCGGTAGGAGCCATTAGCGCAACCTGCTTACCATGTGCGATAGCCCGCAGCGCGGCCAGCGCGGCAACCAGCGTTTTACCGGAGCCGACATCACCCTGCACCAGGCGCATCATCGGCACATCCAGTGCCATATCGCGTTCAATCTCAGCGGTAACACGGGCCTGTGCGCCAGTAGGTTTGAACGGCAATGCAGCCAGCAGCTTATCTTTTAGCGCGTTGTTAGCACTTAACGGCTGGGCGTGAAAACGCTGTGCCCCGGCGCGTAGTGCCAGCATGCTGAGATTATGTGCCAGCAGTTCTTCGAGAATCAGACGTCGCTGCGCCGGATGTTGTCCGGTTTCCAGATCGCTGAGTTGCAGCGAAGGTGGGGGGCGGTGCAATGTGCGCAGTGCTTCGGGTAGGCTCATCATGCCCTGTAACAGCTCTGGCGGCAGCAGTTCGGCAATGGCGCAGGTATCGAGCAGATCCAGTGCCTGATCGGTCAGCTTGCGCAGCGTGGCCTGCTTCACACCTTCGGTGGTTGGATATACTGGTGTGAGTGTTTCCTGCAATTCTGGCGTGCTGAGATCGCCTTGTACGCGGTATTCCGGGTGAATCATCTCTGCGCCGTATTTCCCGCGTTTGGCTTCGCCGTAGGCCAGTACCCTACGCCCGGTAGCAAGGCTGTTTTTCATCGCTGCGCTGAAGTTGAAAAAGCGCATGGTGAGAATCCCCGAGCCATCGCTGATTTGACAGGTCATCATCCGGCGGCCGCCGAAGGTAATATTGCAGTTCAGCACTTCGCCTTCAACGGTGGCATAGACACCCGGCAGCAGTTCGCCAATTGGGTACAGATGGGTACGGTCTTCGTAACGCAGAGGGAGGTGGAGCAGGAGGTCCTGCACGGTGTGCAGGCCAATTTTCGCCAGTTTACTGCTTTGCGCTGCGCCAACGCCGGTCAGAGAGTTGAGTGGGATGGCATCCAGTAAACGGCCTTTCATCGCGTTTATCTCGCAGATTGCATAGTGGCCCACCACGTTGCATCGGCTTCAATTTCGCCCTGCGTGTTTACGTGAGGGTAGGGAAGACCTTTGCGCTTAGCGACATTCGCCAGCACCGGATAACCGCCTTCAAACAGTAAGCGCTGCTGCTCTTCTTGTGGCAGCATGCTGTTTTCTCGTCGGTACATCCCCGCGTTTTGCCGCTGGCGCTGTGCTTCGTACAGAATCAGCGCGGAGGCGACAGAAACGTTCAGTGACTGCACCATGCCAGTCATGGGAATGATGATGTCCTGATCAGCCAGATCCAACGCTTCCTGAGTGATGCCGGTTTTCTCCTGGCCCATCAGGATGCAGGTGGGGCGCGTGTAATCAATCTCGCGAAAATCCACGGCTTTATCTGACAGATGGGTTGCCAGGACCTGCATGCCCCGGCTTTTTAAATGTGTGACCGCATCGCCAATGGTAAGGTGAGTTTTCACCTGCACCCAACTGTTGCTGCCTGCGGCAGAAGAGGCCATGGTGCGCATACGGCTACCCGGCCAGACGGCGTGGACTTCATGCACGCCAACCGCATCTGCAGTACGAATAATCGCAGAAACGTTATGAGGTTTGTGAACCTGCTCCATGCAGACGGTCAGATCGGGCTGACGACGTGCGAGCATCTCGCGGATACGTGCATAGCGCTGTTCATTCATAAGACTAGTTTCGGTTACGGGTGACTTTTATCACGTCCGGCATGACGCGGATTTTGCGCATGATATTCGCCAGGTGCACACGATCGCGAGCGGTCAGGCGAATAAAGGCGCTATAAACGCGGCCATCTTTCTCTTCCGTATTCAGACTTTGAATATTGGAGGTGGTCGTGTTGATTGCCGCCGTCAGGTTCGCCAGAGCACCCTGGTGGTTAAACATATCCACCTTAATCTCGGTGATGAATTCCTGCTCCGTCTCTTTATCCCATTCCACCGCCATAAACTTCTCTGGCTCTTTCTGGTAGCCACGAATATTACGGCAGGACTCATGGTGGATCACCAGACCTTTACCCGGACTGACGTGAGCAATGATTGGATCGCCTGGAATTGGACGACAGCATTTCGCGAAGGTGATCAGCACGCCGTCAGCGCCTTTGATCGGCAGATGACCATGGCCAGATTGTGCTGGTACGTTCGCTGTTGCTTCGCCCTGCTGGAGGTTTTTCGCTACCACCACGCTCATGGCGTTACCCAGACCGATTTCTGCGAGCAGATCGTCAAGCGTGGCGAGCTTCATACGCTCAAGCTCACGCTGGATGCTCTCTGGGGGGATCTCAGCCAATTTACGGCTACCGCCCAGGGCATGGTTGAGCAGTCGACGACCCAGACTGACGGAATCATCGCGCTTGAGGTTTTTCAACAGTTGGCGAATCTTGGCGCGCGCTTTCGAACTGACGACGAAGTTTAGCCACGCGGCATTCGGACGTGCGCCCGGCGCGGTGATAATCTCAACGGTCTGGCCGCTAAAGAGCGGTTGTGAAAGCGGGTAAGGCTGTCTGTCGACGCGCGCGCCGACGCAGGCGTGACCGATATCGGTATGCACAGCGTAGGCGAAGTCGACAGGCGTTGCACCAGCGGGCAGTTCGACAATGCGCCCTTCCGGTGTGAAAACATAAATCTCATCCGGGAAGAGATCAGATTTGACGCTTTCAATAAATTCAAACGAGCTACCGGCGCTCTGCTGCAGTTCCAGCAAGCTTTGCATCCAGCGCTGAGCGCGGATTTGCGCAGTGGTGCTGCTTTCGCCGCCGTGCTCTTTGTAAGCCCAGTGCGCTGCGACACCCATCTCTGCCATCTGGTCCATGTCTTCAGTACGAATCTGTACTTCAACCGGGACGCCATGAGGGCCGATCATTGAGGTGTGCAAAGACTGATATCCGTTCGCTTTCGGAATGGCGATATAGTCTTTCACGCGACCAGGGCGTGGTTTGTACAGGCTGTGCATCTGGCCGAGTACGCGATAGCAGGTATCGGAATCATGAACGATGACGCGAAATGCGTAGATATCCATGATGGAGTGAAAACGCTGCTCTTTGAGCACCATTTTGCAGTAAATAGAGTACAGGTGCTTCTCACGCCCGCTTACGCGACACGGAATACCTGCCTCCTGCAAACGCCCTTCGATTTCCGAGAGGATTTTTTGGATCATCTCTTTGCGGTTGCCGCGAGCGGCTTTAACCACTTCTTTAATCACGCGATAGCGGTTTGGGTACAGCGCTTCAAAACCCAGCTCTTCCAGCTCGGTTTTAATGTGATGAATACCTAAACGGTGTGCCAGCGGACTATAGATTTCGAGGGTTTCACGGGCGATGCGGCGACGTTTGTCCGGGCGTAATGAGCCCAGCGTGCGCATGTTGTGGGTGCGGTCGGCAAGTTTGATGAGAATGACGCGGATATCCTGCACCATCGCCATAATCATCTTGCGAAAGTTTTCAGCTTGCGCCTCTTTCTTATCGCGAAACTTAAGCTTATCAAGTTTCGATACCCCTTCTACCAGCTCTGCAACGCTTTTACCAAAAAGCTGTTCCATATCCTGATAGGTGGCTGGGGTATCTTCAATCACGTCATGCAGCAGCGCAGCCATCAGCGTTTCGTAGTCGAGTTTCATCTCGGCCAGAATGCAGGCTACCGCTACCGGGTGCGTGATATAGGGTTCACCGCTTGAACGTGTCTGGCCCTCGTGAGTGTCACGTGCAACGAGATACGCCTGCCGAAGACGCTTAATCTGGTCTTCCGGCAGGTAGTTTTGAATCAGTTGATTCAGGCTTTCAAACAGATACAAGGGCGACCCGCTTTGTGATTAACGACGACCTTCAGCAATAGCGGTAACGGCTTGTAATTCAGCGGCTTCCTGCTCTTGCTGTTCCTGGCGCTCACGCACGTCGAGGATCTGGTTGTTGATCAGACCTTCTTCGATTTCGCGCAGCGCGATAACGGTAGTTTTATCGTTTTCTTCCGGTACGAGCGGATCCTTTCCGCCTACCTGCATCTGACGAGCGCGACGCGCGGCGACCAGTACCAGGTCAAAACGGTTACCAATTTTCTCTACAGCGTCCTGAACAGTTACGCGTGCCATACTTAAAATGCTCCACAGGTGAAGAAATGACTGGGCATGATACTGAATGTGGGTTCAGTCTGCCAACAGTTTGCTGATTAAAGCGTCATGACGCTGCTTTTGGCGGCTCATGCGCAGACGTTCGGCGCGAATGATGGTTTTCAAATCGCCCAGGGCGGTGTCGAAATCATCATTCACAATAAGATAATCATATTCGGCGTAATGGCTCATTTCTGCAACAGCTTGCGCCATACGTTTCGCGATCACGTCTTCGCTATCCTGACCGCGGCCCCGCAGGCGGCGGTCCAGCTCAATCTTAGACGGTGGCAAAATAAAAATACTGCGCGCATGCGGCATTTTTTCACGAATTTGCTGCGCACCTTGCCAGTCGATATCTAAAAAGACGTCTACGCCGGATGCTAATACTTGCTCAATGGTTTCACGCGAGGTGCCGTAGTAATTACCGAAAACCTCCGCGTGTTCCAGGAACGCGTCTCTGCCAATCATGGTTCTGAATTCATCATGGTTCACAAAGAAATAGTGTTCACCGTGCACTTCCCCCGGGCGCGGTGCGCGCGTGGTGTGCGAAACAGAAACCTGGGTGTCATACAACGGTTGGGTCTTTAATAAAGCCTGAATCAGGCTGGATTTACCCGCGCCACTGGGGGCAGAAACAATATAAAGCGTGCCTTGAGCCATGAGTATCTTAATGTATGTGATTGTCGAAAGAGAGCCTACATACGGGCTTATTATACACGTAGCCGCTATGTGACGTAGCCCTTGTCACACTTTTTGCGCATGTTTATTGCGTTTTGCGTACCAGTTTCCTGTTTTATCGGTGATTTGCAGCAATACATGCAAATGTCCGGAAAGCTGTTCGCAGGATGAATTTTTGCCGCTCTGTTTCTATTTCACTTCGCGCTATACCTGCCGGGAAACGTATCGTTCAGCGGAGATAGCATGGGATTATGGAAATGCATAGGGCTGGTTTTACTGGTGTGGCATTTACCTGCGTGGGCGGTATGCCCCGTCTGGTCGCCTGCCAGGGCAAACGAGGAAATTTCACGACTACAGCAGCAGATTACACAGTGGAATGACAGTTACTGGAAACAAGGGGAAAGTGCCGTAGACGACGGCGTTTATGACCAGCTCAATGCGCAACTAATTCAATGGCAGCGCTGTTTTGGCGATGAAGTCCCACCAGATCTGTCTGTGCCCCCAATAAGTGGCACCGTCTCGCATCCAGTTCCCCACACGGGCGTTCGAAAACTTGCTGATAAGCAAGCGCTACAGCAATGGATGCTCGCTCGCAGCGATCTCTGGGTGCAACCGAAGGTGGATGGCGTGGCGGTGACGTTAGTCTATCGCAATGGCAATCTGGTACGGGCGATTAGCCGTGGTAATGGCCTGAAAGGCGAAGACTGGACGCAAAAGGTTCTGCAGATCCCTTCCGTACCACATTCCACCAAGGGGAAACTCGCTAACAGTACGTTGCAGGGTGAGATATTTTTGCAGCAAGAGGGGCATATTCAGAAGCAGAGAGGGGGAATGAACGCCCGCTCGAAGGTTGCTGGATTAATGATGCGCCAGGGCAATCCGGAAATGTTACGCTCGCTGGCAATTTTTATCTGGGCCTGGCCTGATGGTCCGGCGGTCATGCCTGAAAGACTGGAGCAGCTCACGGCTGCCGGGTTCAGTTACACGCAACGTTATACTCACGCCGTGAAGAATGCGGATGACGTCGAAAAGTTGCGCGCCAGGTGGTGGAGTTCAGCATTACCTTTTGTGACAGATGGTGTCGTGGTGCGAACGGCAAAAGAGCCACGGGCAAAGTATTGGCTACCCGGGCAGGGTGACTGGCTGGCGGCGTGGAAATATCCTCCCGTGACGAGGGTATCTGAGGTTACGGGTATTCAGTTCTCCGTTGGTAAAAGCGGGAAAATTGCGGTGGTTGCATTGCTGACTCCCGTCATGTTGGATGATAAACGCGTACAGCGCGTCAATATTGGCTCCGTCCGACGCTGGAATGAATGGGATATCGCGCCTGGCGATCAGATTCTGGTGAGCCTGGCCGGACAAGGGATACCCCGTATAGACGAGGTGGTCTGGCGCAGCACTCAGCGTACTAAGCCAATACCCCCCGAGGGGCGCTTCAATTCATTAACCTGTTTTTATGCTACAGCGGAGTGCCAGGAACAGTTTGTTGCCAGACTGGTCTGGCTGGGCGGCAAAGAGGTGCTGGGGCTGGAGGGGATCGGCGAGGCGGGATGGCGAGAGCTCAACCAGGTGTATCGCTTTGAACATATCTTTTCCTGGCTTGGGTTAACTCAGGAACAGTTAGAGTCTGCACTTGGTGTAATCAAAGGGGAGAAGCTGTGGCATCAGTTCAACCTGTCGCGCGATCTCCCGTTCACGCGCTGGGTGATTGCCATGGGAATACCGTTAACACAGGCAACGCTAAATGCCAGCCGGGATGGTTCGTGGCAGCAATTAAAAGAACGCGATGAACAAAGCTGGCGGCAGCTCCCTTCCATGGGGGAACGGCGGGCACGGCAGGTTATTCAATGGCTGGAGGATCGAGAGGTCACAGCGCTGAGCAACTGGTTAGCTGCTCAGCGGATCGCGGGTTTTATGCGTTAATGGCCTTCGTGACGATAGTAAAATACTGGCAGACCTAACTTCAGGCGCAGCGCCAGTAATCGGGCGGTAAAGCCGAAGAGCAGAGTAGAGATAACCACTACATCATGACTGGAGACATAATGCTGTAGCACGATGTACAACACAGCAGCGGCGAATGATACGCCAGCATACAGCTCTTTCTGGAACACTAACGGGATTCGTTTGCAGAACATGTCGCGTAATACGCCACCGAAGACGCCGGTCGTGACCGCAGCGACCACGGCGATAATCGGTCCATGACCCATATCCAGTGCCACCTGAGCACCGATAATAGAAAAGACCACCAGGCCTAGCGCATCCAGTACGAGGAATATTTTGCGCAGATAGGGCATGACGGGAGCAATAATGGTGGTGAGTACCGCAGCGGTCGCTACGATAATGACGTATTCAGGGTGCTTTACCCAGCCAAGCGGATAGTGGCCGAGAAGAATATCGCGTACCGATCCGCCGCCAATGGCCGTCGCGGTGGCAATGATAATGACGCCAAATGTATCCATACGACGACGCCCAGCAGCAAGCGCACCGGTCATGGCTTCGGCAGTAATACCAATTAAATATAAAACGTGTAACAGCATGTATTCCCCCTGATTTGCTGGGGGCTAAGGTTAACGATTTGTGCGCCTTGTCACGATTGAGATTTTCTAAGGTGAAGTGATTTTGATAACTACAGCTAATGCGAATTTGCTGAAAATGCGTGGTGATATGCGCTTTGTATTATGAGCTTCAATAAAGAATGATGAGAAAATATAATTCGAATTGAACAAGGGAGTATCAAAGCGTCGGGAAAAATACGTAGCCTCGCCATTTATTGACGGGCTACGTAGAATGGTTGCTTACTCGATGTTCTGAATTTGCTCGCGCATTTGCTCGATCAGTACCTTCAGTTCAATCGCGGAATTCGTCACTTCGGCATTGATAGACTTCGATGCCAGAGTGTTCGACTCACGGTTGAATTCCTGCATCATGAAGTCCAGACGACGGCCAACCGCCTCTTTTTTCTTCAGAATGTTGTAGGTTTCTTTGACGTGGGCTTCCAGACGATCTAATTCTTCTGCCACATCGATACGCTGCGCCATCAGCACCAGCTCTTGCTCAAGGCGGTTATTTTCCAGTTGCACCTGGGCGTCTTCCAGTTTGGCTACCAGACGCTCGCGCTGCCATTGCAGGATTTCTGGCATATGTGCACGCACTTTTGTGACTTCAGCACTGACGCCTTCCAGACGCTGCTCGATCAGCGCCTTCAGCGCCTGACCTTCGGTTTCACGCGCAACGATGAAGTCATCCAGCGTACCGTCAAGCGCGGCGAGGATTTCGGCGGCAATGGCGTCCAGATCCTGCTCCTGGGCAGCCATTACGCCTGGCCAGCGCAGGATATCAACCGGGTTGATTTCACCTTCATCGCTCTGCATTTTGACCCAGTTAGCAGAGCTAACGAGCTGTTTAGCGAGTTTTTCATTCAGAATCAGCTCGCCTTGCGCGCTGGCATCAGGCTCAAAACGCAGCGTACATTCGACTTTACCGCGCGTCAGACGCGTGCGAATACGTTCGCGAACAACGGGTTCGAGGCTACGGAACTGCTCCGGCAGGCGAAAATAAGTTTCCAGATAACGCTGGTTTACCGAGCGCATTTCCCAGGTGGCGCTACCCCATTCACCCTTGATTTCACGCCGGGCGTAGGCGGTCATGCTGCGGATCATAGACGTTCCTGTTTTTAAAGATGAGATGGGAGGATTATAGCCATCCGCGTCTTGTCAGGATAGGAATAACAGTCGGAAGTCCGTATAATGCGCAGCCACATTCGTTTCAAGCCGGAGATTTTATCATGCGTCCAGCAGGTCGTAGTGCCAATCAGGTGCGTCCCGTCACCCTGACCCGTAATTATACAAAACACGCTGAAGGCTCCGTGCTGGTCGAATTTGGTGATACCAAAGTGCTGTGTACCGCCTCTATTGATGAAGGCGTACCGCGTTTTCTGAAAGGTCAGGGCCAGGGCTGGATCACCGCAGAATATGGCATGCTGCCACGCGCTACGCACACCCGTAACGCCCGTGAAGCGGCAAAAGGTAAGCAGGGCGGTCGTACCATGGAAATCCAGCGTCTGATCGCCCGCGCGCTGCGCGCAGCTGTTGACCTGAAAACGCTCGGCGAATTCACAATTACGCTGGACTGCGATGTTATTCAGGCCGATGGCGGTACGCGCACCGCATCAATTACCGGCGCATGCGTTGCGTTGGCTGATGCGCTGAACAAGCTGGTGGCGAGCGGTAAGCTGAAAACTAACCCGATGAAAGGGATGGTCGCCGCGGTTTCCGTGGGCATTGTGAACGGTGAAGCACTCTGTGACCTTGAGTATGTTGAAGACTCTGCTGCTGAAACCGACATGAACGTAGTGATGACTGAGGACGGTCGCATTATAGAGGTTCAGGGTACGGCGGAAGGCGAACCGTTCAGCCATGAAGAACTTCTCACCCTACTGGCATTGGCCCGAGGGGGAATCGAATCCATTGTAGCGACGCAGAAGGCGGCGTTAGAAAATTGATTTTAAAGGCGACTGATGAGTCGCCTTTTTTTTGTCTGTAATAAAGTGAGATGAGGAGCGAATCCATGAAACCGTATCAGCGCCAGTTTATTGAGTTTGCGCTTAGCAAGCAGGTACTAAAGTTTGGCGAATTTACGCTGAAATCCGGGCGCAAAAGCCCCTATTTCTTCAACGCCGGGCTGTTTAATACCGGGCGCGACCTGGCACTGTTAGGCCGTTTTTATGCCGAAGCGCTGGTGGATTCCGGTATTGAGTTCGATTTGCTGTTTGGCCCTGCCTACAAAGGTATTCCGATTGCGACCACAACGGCCGTTGCGCTGGCGGAACACCACGATAAAGATTTGCCGTACTGCTTTAACCGTAAAGAGGCGAAGACCCACGGTGAAGGCGGGAATCTGGTCGGTAGCGCACTAGAGGGACGCGTGATGCTGGTGGATGATGTTATCACCGCAGGTACGGCGATTCGTGAGTCGATGGAGATTATCCAGGCGAATGGCGCCACTCTGGCGGGGGTACTGATTTCTCTCGATCGTCAGGAACGCGGTCGCGGCGAGATTTCCGCGATTCAGGAAGTGGAACGCGATTATGGCTGCAAGGTGATTTCTATCATTACCCTGAAAGATCTGATTGCGTATCTGGAAGAGAAACCAGAGATGGCGGAGCATCTGGTGGCAGTACGGACCTATCGCGAAGCGTACGGAGTTTAAGAACTGCCGGATGGCGCTGCGCTTGTCCGGCCTACGTAACCCCGTAGGCCGGACAAGAC
>NZ_SZWU01000013.1:0-3139 GCF_005280935.1 Citrobacter sp. wls757
TGGCGAAGTAAATCTCTTCGGTGCCCGACATGCCAATATCCAGCACATCCACGCCTGCATCCTGCAGTCCTTTCGCCAGCGCCAGCTTTAGCGTTTCGCTGGTCAGGCGCACGTCACCGCCGAGGACAATCGTTTTCGGCTTCAGGAACTCGCCGTAAGCGCGGCCAATACGCCACGCAATATCTTCATTCAGCTCTTCGCCCAGCCTGCCGCGAATATCGTAGGCTTTGAAACAGGTTAGTTTTGCCATATGTTCCCACTTATATTTTAGCTTTCTTCATCTACTAGCAATTTTGAATAACGATCATTTACGTCCATAGCGATCATAGAAGCGCACAACATCGTCCTCTTCGAGATAAGCTCCAGACCTTACTTCAATCAGATCGAGCGGGATTTTCCCCGGATTCTCCAGACAATGGGTCGCCCCCAGCGGAATATAGACAGACTCGTTTTCAGCGAGCAGTTTGATGTCGTCATTGATTGTCACCTTCGCGGTACCAGCCACCACAACCCAGTGTTCAGCCCGGTGATGATGCATCTGCACGGACAATCCCTCACCGGGTTTAACGGTAATCCGCTTCACCTGGTAACGGTCTCCGGCATCAATAGAGTCGTACTTGCCCCACGGACGATAAACTTCCCGATGATTCTGATGCTCATGACGCCCACCAGCTTTGATAAGCTCGACAATCTTTTTTACGTCTTGTACCGCGTCGCGGTTAGCAACCAACACTGCGTCTTTGGTTTGTACTACTATAAGATCTTTCACCCCAACAGTGGTCACTAAGCTTGACTCAGCATAGACGTAGCTATTCTCAGTTTTATGGTTAATGACATCTCCGTGGTAAAAATTTCCTTCAACAGTACGATTGCTAATATCCCACAGCGAAGACCATGACCCTACATCGCTCCAGCCAGCGTCCATTGGCATGACAACAGCATCAGATGTATGCTCCATTACTGCATAATCTATAGATTCTTCCGGACAGGAGAAAAATGCGTCTTCATTAATCCGAATAAAATTAAGATCAAAATTTAGGTCTGCTGCTGCTTTTTCACAAGCAGCCATTATATCTGGGCGGTATTTTTTTAATTCTTCTAAATAACGTCCAGCCTTGAATAAAAACATCCCACTATTCCAATAGTAGTCATCACTAGCAACATATGCCTGAGCAGTCTCCAAATTTGGTTTTTCTACAAACTGCTCAACCTCAAACGCTATGTTACCATCACCAAGTTCTATCTTATTACCACTTCTAATATAACCATAACCAGTTTCAGGTTTAGTCGGCAATACACCAAAAGTAACAAGTTTCCCCTCATTTGCGAAAGGTATTGCATTATTTACAGTATTACGAAATTCATTTTCGTTTGTAAAAACATGATCCGCAGCTAAAACAAGCAGTAATGGATCATCTTTGGGATAATTATCTTTAGCCATTAACGCTGCCAATGCTACAGCGGGAGCTGTATTGCGTCCGAATGGTTCCAACATGATATTATTGGTTAATTGATTCATCTGAAGCAATTGTTCAGCCGCGATAAAACGATGTCTTTCATTGCAAATGATAACCGGATCAACATGATCAATACCATCTAATCGTGCTATTGTCGCTTGTAACATTGATAATTTGTTTTGCAAACAAAGAAATTGCTTTGGATAAAGCTCTCTTGATAATGGCCACAATCGAGTACCACTACCCCCAGCCATAATAATAGGTATTAGTTTATCAGCAACCATTTCTCTATTTGCTCCTCTAAAATAATGTGATATTTAATCTTATATACTTTCGCATCGTTTGATAAAAGGGATAAACGATACTTCTCACAAAAGGAATGCTCATTGTATAAAAATACATAATCGTCCTTATGCTCCCTGAATGCGGAAATATTTGACGCCAAGACATTCTTTCCACATATTCGCCCTTCAATAACAGGCCTGCCAAATCCTTCATGTGTAGAATGAGCCCATATCAGTAAAGAGTTTTTTATTTTAAAAATAAGTTCATCATCAGAAAGAACTGGCAAAATTTTCACATTTTCAAGTTCAAATGTTTTAACTATGTCTTGAGCCCATTCTATATGCCCTCCCAAACCGATAACTTCTAACTGCTGTGATTTACACGCGTCGCAGGACTTCCAAAGGTCTATAGCCTTAGTGAATTCTTTATTCTCACCATTACCAGATATTAGCGTGATATATCCATAGTTACTATTGTTCTGAAAATCTGCTTCAAGCAATCGCTTCTCTAGAGAATAAAATGAATTTGGGAAAAGATACAATCTACAATTTTTTAGCCAAACAACATTCATTCCGATTCTTTTTGTTGTAGCAGAAACAAAGGCAACATCTCTTCGGAATAATGCATGTATGCGCTGTGTTATTACAATATACAGACCAGATAGGCTAATTTTTTTCTTGTTTTTTTTATTTGGAATGAAATCATGTATTATTAAGAGACTTTTATTAGTAAATACGGACAAAACAGAGCAAGAGTTATACGGATATATTACTTTATCATATTGACCAAACAAGAATATTATTGGTATTATTACTTGCTCGCTAAAAATGAAGATCAGATCAATAATAATCCGAGGTAGTTTACTGAAGTATGTTGGGCAACTCCATTCCTTAACTATACAACCTTTTTGTTGTAACGCAAACGCTAAGTTTGAAGAATAAATTGGAATCCCTCGGTATAATATCCCTTTATAAAAATTAAAAAGTAATACTTTTTTCATACTGATCCTATAACATTATTTACAACACCCCAATCGTAATGCTCTCTTAATACTTGCAAAGCATTACCATCCTGAAAATCCATAATATTTTCATTCGAGTCAAATAATTGGATACACTTTATAAATTCATCTTTATCATTTGCTGACATCGCATGTTTTCTTAATTTTGGCAGTGAATCCAAAACAATATCTGTCGTAATTACTGGTAATTGCAAAGAAAATGCTTCAAGTACTTTATTCTGTAATCCTGAACCGTCAAAAATAGGGAAAACAGCTAAATCCATACTAACCAATAATGAATTTAAATCATCAACATAACCATGAATTATAATTCCTTCATGTGAATCAAGATTTTGAATTTTTTTACAAGGTTGAGCCCCAATAATGTGAAGTTTAT
>NZ_SZWU01000020.1:0-12256 GCF_005280935.1 Citrobacter sp. wls757
TTACTGAAACTGAGGCGCTAACTGACTGGCATTACGGCTACATGGCCGCCTTATTTTTTTCCGAAAAGACTTCATGCCTGGTGTAATTTCTTTAGACTTCTTTACATTAGGTTAGGCAAAAAGTTTTTGATGTTTATATACTAAAGGTAAGCCTAACGCGTCACAGGCTTGCTCGTCATACTTCAGTTTGTATTGGCGTTTTACAGGTCCGACCCTCGTCAGAATAAAGAGGAATACAGACGGCCTGGCTATTCAGAGTATGATAAAGAAAACAGGGGGCAAGGGATGTTGCTTAATAAAATGTGTGGTCGTCGGCTGTCGGCAATCAGTTTGTGCCTGGCCGTAACATTCGCTCCACTGTTCAATGCTCAGGCCGATGAGCCTGAAATGATCCCTGGCGATAGCTCTGCGACCGTCAGTGAACAGCCAACAGCGTTATCGCAGCCGCAGGTTCAATCTTCTGCGACGGCCATCATGGCGGGTATTCAACCGCTGCCAGAAGGCGTGTCTGTCGATAAAGCCCGCGCCGAAATACACTCTCAACTGCCAGCAGGTTATACGCCGGTTTACATGAGCCAGCTGGAACTGCTGTATGCCGCACGCGAAATGAAGCCGATGTGGGAAAATCGTGATGCGGTAAAGGCATTTCAGCAACAGTTAGCCGAGGTCGCAATTGCCGGCTTTCAGCCGCAGTTCACTACCTGGGTTGCACTTCTGACTGACCCGGCAGTAACCGGTCAGGCGAGAGACATCGTGCTCTCTGATGCGATGATGGGGTATCTGCACTTTATCGCTAACATCCCTGTCAAAGGTAATCGCTGGCTTTACAGCGATAAGCCCTATGCGCTAACGACGCCGCCGATTTCCGTCATCAACCAGTGGCAGGTCGCACTGGATAACGGTCAACTGACTTCATTTGTGGCCAGCCTTGCGCCTCAACATCCGCAGTATGTAGCCATGCATGAATCACTGCTCAAGCTGGTGGGCGATACACGTCCCTGGCCACAGCTCACCAGTACAGCAACGCTGCGTCCGGGGGAGTGGAGTAATGACATCCCCGCGCTACGTGAAATTTTGCGTCGAACCGGGATGCTGGAGCCTGCCGTCAGTACGTCTGGCAAAGAAGGGCGTGGCACCTACGATCGTGAATTGGTTGATGCGGTAAAGCGTTTTCAGACGTGGCAGGGACTTGGCGCAGATGGCGCGATTGGCCCTGCGACGCGTGACTGGCTGAACGTGACGCCTGCTCAGCGTGCGGGCGTGCTGGCGTTAAATATTCAGCGCTTGCGCCTGCTGCCGAGTGAGCTGTCTACCGGTATCATGGTGAACATTCCTGCCTATTCGCTGGTTTATTATCAGAATGGCAATCAGGTGCTGGCCTCGCGCGTTATTGTCGGGCGTCCCGATCGTAAAACGCCGATGATGAGCAGTGCGCTGAATAACGTGGTCGTTAACCCTCCGTGGAACGTGCCGCCGACGCTGGCACGTAAAGATATTCTGCCTAAGTTATGGAATGACCCGGGGTATCTTGAACGTCACGGCTATACCGTAATGCGCGGCTGGAACAGTAAAGAGACGATAGATCCGTGGCAGGTTGACTGGGCGACCATCACTGCGTCCAATCTGCCGTTCCGCTTTCAGCAGGCTCCGGGTGCACGTAACTCGCTCGGCCGCTATAAATTCAATATGCCGAGTTCGGACGCTATTTATCTGCACGATACGCCGAACCACAATCTGTTCCAGAAAGATACGCGGGCGCTAAGCTCCGGATGCGTGCGTGTGAACAAGGCATCTGAGCTGGCGAATATGCTGCTACAGGATGCGGGTTGGAATGATACGCGCATCTCGGATGCCCTGAAGCAAGGGGATACGCGGTATGTGAATATTCGCCAGAATATTCCGGTCAACCTCTACTATCTGACCGCATTTGTCGGCCCTGATGGGCGCACGCAGTATCGTACAGATATTTACAATTACGATCTGACAGCGCGATCCAGCGCACAAATTGTGTCAAAAGCCGAGCAATTAATCAGATAAATGAAGCAGTTCGAGGAAAATGATTGTCGTAAGTTATGCTGGAAACGGGGCAAAATGGCTGTGAGCCCCGTATTTCCTGGGGTTGGGAGCCTTGACGTGGACTACTTAGCCAGATAAGGTTTCCCGCGTGCGCTAGAGCATACATACGATAACATTGACCTTGTAGACCTTAATACCATGGACAAATTTGACGCTAATCGCCGCAAACTGCTGGCGCTTGGTGGTATTGCCCTCGGCGCTGCCATCTTGCCTACGCCTGCGTTTGCAACACTCTCTACCCCACGTCCGCGTATATTGACTCTGAATAACCTGCATACCGGTGAGTCAATAAAAGCAGAGTTTTTTGATGGCAGGGGCTATATTCAGGACGAATTAGCAAAACTTAACCACTTTTTCCGTGATTTTCGGGCCAATAAAGTGAAATCCATTGACCCGGGACTGTTTGATCAACTCTTCCGTCTGCAGGGCCTGCTGGGCACGCGTAAACCCGTACAGCTGATCTCAGGCTATCGCTCTATCGATACCAATAATGAACTCCGTGCACGTAGCCGTGGTGTGGCCAAGAAAAGCTACCACACTAAAGGTCAGGCCATGGATTTCCATATTGAAGGCATCGCATTAAGTAATATTCGCAAAGCTGCGTTATCTATGCGCGCAGGTGGTGTAGGATACTACCCCAGCAGTAACTTTGTGCATATTGACACTGGCCCTGCACGGCACTGGTGATCCATAAGCTTAATGAAACAGGAGCTGTATGAACTATCGTATTATTCCGGTCACTGCATTCGCCCAGAACTGCTCGCTAATCTGGTGTGAGCAGACTCGTCTGGCCGCGCTGGTCGATCCCGGCGGCGATGCCGAGAAAATCAAACAGGAAGTGGATGCCAGCGGTCTGACGCTAATGCAGATCCTGCTTACTCACGGTCATCTTGACCATGTTGGGGCGGCGGCTGAACTGGCACAGCATTATGGTGTACCGGTTATTGGCCCGGAAAAAGAAGATGAGTTCTGGTTACAGGGACTCCCTGCTCAGAGCCGCATGTTTGGCCTGGGAGATTGTGAGCCGCTGACGCCCGATCGCTGGTTGAATGAAGGTGACCGGATAAGCGTTGGCAACGTGACGTTACAGGTTTTGCATTGTCCGGGTCATACACCGGGACATGTGGTCTTCTTTGATGAGCAATCAAAGTTACTGATTTCTGGTGACGTGATTTTCAAAGGTGGCGTAGGGCGCAGCGATTTCCCGCGCGGTGATCACAGCCAACTGATCGATTCGATTAAACGTAAACTGTTGCCGCTGGGCGATGACGTAACGTTTATTCCGGGTCACGGCCCACTTTCTACGCTGGGTAACGAACGGCTACATAACCCGTTCCTGCAAGATGAAATGCCTGTCTGGTAATTCGTTTAATAAATAAAAAGGCCGCATTTGCGGCCTTTTTTGTGCGCGATAGATTACAGTACTGCGACAATCGCTTCGCACAGCGGCGCCATGTTGTCTGGCGTCATTCCTGCCACGTTTACGCGTCCGGAAGCGACAGCGTAGACACCAAACTCTTCACGCAGACGCAGAACCTGCTCTTTGGTCAGGCCGCTAAACGAGAACATGCCGTTCTGTTTGATGATAAAGCTGAAGTCGCGGTTTGCACCTTTCTCTTGCAACGTATTCACAAACAGTAAACGCATGCGCTGAATGCGCTGGCGCATATCAGTCAGTTCCTGTTCCCAGATGGCACGCAGCGCATCGTTGCTAAGAATCGTGGCCACTACGGATGCACCGTGTGCTGGTGGGTTGGAATAGTTAGCGCGAATGGCTGATTTCATCTGGCTGAACGCACGGTCAACGGTTTCAGTATCGGCAGCAACCAGCGTACAGGCGCCTACACGCTCATTGTACAGTCCAAAGTTCTTGGAGTAGGAGCTGGCAACGATCAGCTCTTTGTGCAGAGCCGCAAATGCGCGCAGACCTTCTGCATCTTCTTCCAGGCCACGGGCAAAACCCTGGTATGCGAAGTCGAACAGCGGTAACCAACCTTTTTCGACAGACATCTGAGCCAGCGTTTGCCACTGTTCCAGCGTAGGATCGATGCCGGTAGGGTTATGGCAGCAGCCGTGGAATAGCACTACGTCGCCAGCCTGCGCTTCGCTGAGGCTTGCCAGCAGCGCATCAAAATCTAACGAGTGGTTTGCTGCATCGTAATAGTTGTATTCACAAACTTCGAGGCCTGCAGAGTTAAAGACGCTCTTATGGTTCGGCCAGCTTGGATTGCTCACCCATACGCGTTTAGCCGACGTATTTTTTGCCAGGAAATCAGCTGCCACACGCAGTGCACCAGTGCCGCCAGGGGTCTGTGCGGTACGTGCACGCTTATCGTTGATCAGCGAACTTTCTTTACCAAACAGTAATTCCTGAGTGCAGCGACCAAACTCTGGAATACCGTCAATGCCAAGGTAATTTTTGGTGGTTTCATTTTCCAGTATATATTGCTCGGCTTTTTTAACGCTGGTCAGCACCGGCGTTTTGCCTGTCTCATCTTTATATACACCGATCCCGAGGTTTATTTTTCCAGGGCGGTCATCGGCACGAAACAAATCAGCCAGACCCAAAATGGGGTCGGCAGGAGCGGCGGTAATGTTCTCAAACATGACGAGGTTCCATAGTGATTACAGAAGGGAAGTCCGCTATCAGGTTAACGGTAGATTTACAAAATGCCAACCGTTACTGACGAAAAGCTGAGGTGTTTTTTTAAGACGCAAGAATTCGCTAGCAGATATAAAAAAACAGGACCGAAGTCCTGTTTTATAGGCATTTAACAAAGAGGTCTGCTATTAGAACTGGTAAACGATACCGACTGCTACGGTGTCGTCAGAGTTCACGCCCAGTTTGTTATCAGAGTCGATCTGGTTGATCTGGTAGTCAACATAGGTGGACATGTTTTTGTTGAAGTAGTAGGTAGCGCCTACTTCAATGTAGTCAACCAGATCTTCGTTACCCACGCCTTCTACGTCTTTCGCTTTAGATTTGTTGTAGGAGAGGGATGGACGCAGACCGAAATCGAACTGGTACTGAGCGACAACAAAGAAATCTTCAGTTTTGTTGGCGAAGCCACTGTTTCCGGCACCTGAGATGCGAGTTGCGTTACGGGTTTCACCGTAGTTCGCTGCCAGGTAGATGTTGTTAGCATCGTATTTAACGCCAGTTGCCCACTGCTCAGCTTTTTTGCCGCCGTTAGCGTAGAAGGAGTTTTCCTGCGCGTTGGTACGGTCAGCTGCACCGTAAGCACCAACGATACCGAAGCCATCCATTTCGTAGCTTACAGAACCGCCAACGCCGTCACCGTTAGAACGACCGGTATTGCCATCACGCTCGTTTTTACCCAGATACTGGATACCGAAGTTCAGGCCGTCAACCAGACCGAAGAAGTTAGAGTTACGGTAGGTTGCAACACCACCCACACGGCCAACGAAGAAGTTGTCGCTGTATGCGGTATCACCACCAAATTCTGGCAGCATATCGGTGTAACCCAGTGCATCGTAAACGATACCGTAGTTACGACCGTAGTCGAAAGAGCCCAGATCGGCATATTTCAGACCAGCAAATGCCAGACGGGTTTTATTGCCGTTCTGAGCGTCGCTGCCGCCTTCAGAGTTATTACCGGCAAAGTTGTATTCCCACTGACCGTAACCGGACAGATCGGAATTAATCTGAGTTTCCCCTTTGAAACCAAGACGGGCATAAGTCTGATCGCCATCGTTGCCAGCGTTATCAGAAAAATAGTGCAGACCTACGGTTTTACCGTATACATCCAGCTTGTTGCCATCTTTGTTATAAACTTCTGCAGCGTTAGCTGCCCCGGCTACCAGCAGAGCAGGGATAACCACTGCCAGAATATTGCGCTTCATCATTATTTATTACCCTCATCGGTTTTTATATGACACCTGCCACTGCCGCCAATAAATTCCGTCAATCAAAATTTACGGAACTATTGATGAGAGTTTGGTGTCTTTATGTGTCTGACAGGCATCTTTCCATTCAAACTACCGTTTCGCTACCGTCAAAGTGCTACAAATATAAAGATTTGGTTTCAAAAAGAAAAAATGTGTAACAAATTATTATTTTTGTGCAACTTTGTGAACAGCGTCAAACTTCGGATGCCCCTGCGCTTAAAATTTTCGTTTTTATTTCTATTTATATGATTTTCTTATATTTAATTTTGATAAGGTCATTTTTTCTCCGTTATGCCGGAAAGTTCGGATTTTACAGGTAACGATTTTTGGACGTCTGGAGTGCCGTGCGAGAGGCTAAAAAATGTACTATTTAATCAGAAAATGCTAATCCACAATAAAATTGCTGATTATTTTTTGTGCAAATGTATTGCGATGAAATATTACGTAACAGGTGGAGGGGATTGAAAGGTTGTGTTTAACGTGAGATGGGTATCCAGATAACACGAAAAGGGTATAAAAAAGGCCAGCAATGCTGGCCTTTGAAACAATAACGCACGTTTAGAAGGTGGCGTTACGTGGAGTACGCGGGAACGGAATAACATCACGGACGTTCTGTACGCCGGTGACGTAAGCGATCAGACGCTCGAAGCCCAATCCGAAGCCGGAATGCGGAACGGTACCGTAGCGACGCAGGTCGCGATACCACCAGTAATCCTCTTTGTTCAGACCCATTTCCAGCATACGGGCATCCAGCACGTCCAGGCGCTCTTCACGCTGAGAACCACCGATGATTTCACCGATTCCCGGGGCCAGTACGTCCATTGCAGCAACGGTTTTACCGTCTTCGTTAAGGCGCATATAAAACGCTTTGATATCTTTCGGGTAGTTTTTCACTACCACCGGCGCTTTAAAGTGCTCTTCAGCAAGGTAACGTTCATGCTCAGAAGACAGATCCACACCCCAGTAAACAGGGTTTTCGAACTGTTTACCGCATTTTTCCAGAATGCTTACCGCGTCGGTGTAATCCACCTGCGCGAAGTCGGCGTCAATGAAACGTTCCAGGCGTGAAATCGCATCTTTGTCGACACGTTCAGCGAAGAATTTCATATCATCCGCACGCTCTGCCAGTACGGCTTTAAACGCGTACTTCAGCATCGCTTCAGCCAGGCCTGCAACATCATTCAGGTCAGCAAAAGCCACTTCTGGTTCCAGCATCCAGAACTCTGCCAGGTGACGACTGGTGTTAGAGTTTTCTGCACGGAATGTCGGGCCAAAAGTATAAATTTTAGACAGGGCGCAGGCGTAGGTTTCACCGTTCAGCTGACCGGAAACGGTCAGGAAGGCTTCTTTACCAAAGAAGTCTTTATCGAAATCGACTTTACCCTGATCGTTACGCGGCAGGTTTTCCAGATCCAGCGTAGAAACACGGAACATTTCACCGGCACCTTCCGTATCGGAAGCGGTGATCAACGGAGTCGATACCCAAAAGAAACCCTGCTCGTGGAAGAAACGATGCAGAGCTTGCGCCAGCGTATGACGTACACGCGCTACCGCACCAATCATGTTGGTACGCGGACGCATGTGCGCCACTTCACGCAGATACTCAATGCTGTGACGCTTGGCTGCCATTGGGTAAGTGTCAGGATCTTCAACCCAGCCCGTTACTTCAACCTCAGTGGCCTGAATTTCAAAGCTCTGTCCTTGTCCAGGAGATGCAACGACTTTACCCGTTACGATAACTGAACAACCCGTCGTCAGGCGCAGTACGTCCTGATTGTAATTGGGCAGAGAATTATTGATGACGGCCTGTACAGGATCAAAGCAGGAACCGTCATAAACGGCGAGGAAGGAGATGCCAGCTTTTGAATCTCGGCGGGTACGCACCCATCCGCGCACGGTGACTTCGCTGTCAACGGCTACGCGGCCCTGGAGTACGTCGGCTACAGGCACAACGCTCATAATATTCTCTCTGTTAATAGTCGGATATATAAACACATGTCCACCCGTAATGGGGGGATACCTATGTTACCTGGCATCTGCAATCAGACAAGCAGAATTCGTAGCTGGAGTGAAAGATTTCGGAAATAAACGCGAAAAAGGGAGCCAAAATGGCTCCCTGGAAGGCTTAACTGGCTTTTTTGATATGCGGAAGATCGAAGGCTTTGCGCAATGCACGAACAAATGCTTTATCGTGGCAGATGGTTTTACCCGGGCTGTCAGATAACTTCGCCACCGGTTTGCCGTTACATTCCACCAGCTTGATCACAATATTGAGTGGCTTAACCTGCGGAATGTCGCATGTTAGCCGTGTCCCAATACCAAAACTCAACTGTACGCGGGAAGAGAAGTGGCGGTAGAGTTCAATCGCTTTTTTCAGATCGAGATTATCTGAGAAGACCAGCGTTTTGCTCAGCGGATCAATACCCAGTTTTTCATAATGAGCGATGGCTTTTTCACCCCATTCCACCGGATCGCCTGAGTCATGGCGTAACCCTTGGTAGCGGGTAGCGAACTCAACGCCAAAGTCGCGTAAAAATGCGTCCATGGTGATGCAATCGGTCAATGCAATGCCGAGTTGATCAGGGTATTCATTTAACCAGGCTGCCAGGGCTACGCGCTGGCTGGTGGCAAGTTCTGGACTGATTTGCTGATGAGCCTGGAACCACTCATGCGCCTGCGTACCCATTGGGGTTAATGACAGGCGGCGGGCCAGATCGTAGTTACTGGTGCCGACAAACCAGGGCTCTTGCTGCAGGCGTTTAACGATAGCCTGCTGTACTTCGCGCGAAAAACGACGACGCGTACCGAAATCCATCAAATGGAAGCGGGACATATCGACATCTTTCGTTAAAGCAGAGAATTCTACTAGTTTGCTTTCCAGCTCATCGAGTGCTTGCGGGACGCCTGATTCAGGTGAACGGTAACGGTGTACCAGTTCGCTAATCACCGCTAACAGCGGGACTTCCCACATGATCACTTCACGCCACGGACCGGTTAAGCGGATGTTTAGCTTGCCGTTATCATTGGTGACGCAAACCTGTTCCGGGTTATAGCGGAAATCACGTAACCAGGTGAGGTAATCAGCTTTAAAGAAAGGCAGGCCGGAGAGCCACTGGTACTCATCCTCCTGCAGTCGCAGGTGCTGCATAGCATTCACCTGCTCACGAATAGAATCGGCATAAATACCGAGCAGGTCATCGCCACGGCAACGAAATTCAGCCGCTACTTGTACATCATAGTAGTGGTGAAAAACGGCTTGCTGCATATGCAACTTATAAGCGTCTGTATCCAGCAGCGAGTGCAGAACAGGAGAAGCGAATTGTGTCATAGGTGCGCAGTAGCATCCTCTCACGGGAGCGTTTAGTACAATAAACAACTAAGAAAACCGCTGGAGTATACCCTGTTTAGCGATTTATTGAACCCCGATCACACCATAAGCTCTCTTTCTGGTCGAGGGCAATTCGTGCCACGTGTTATGAAAATGTAGCAAAAAGGGTGTTTGTGCCTGAAAAGATGAACATTCTGCGTAGCGCGATTTACGCAACAGGAATAGACTGAAGCCGAGACTCTATTAAAGATGCTAAAGGTTTTTTTATGACACAACAGCCACAAGCCAAATACCGTCACGACTATCGTGCGCCGGATTACCAGATTACTGATATTGACTTGACCTTTGACCTGGATGCTGAAAAAACCGTGGTCACCGCAGTGAGCCAGGCTGTCCGTCATGGCGCGTCCGATGTGCCCCTGCGCCTGAATGGCGAAGATCTGACCCTGGTGTCGATCCACGTGAACGACGAGCCGTGGACAGAGTATAAAGAAGAAGAGGGCGCTCTGGTCATTAGTCAGTTGCCGGAACGTTTTACGCTGCGTATCGTGAATGAAATTAGCCCAGCGGCCAATACCGCGCTGGAAGGACTGTACAAGTCTGGCGAAGCGCTGTGCACCCAGTGTGAAGCGGAAGGGTTCCGCCATATTACCTGGTATCTGGACAGGCCTGATGTCCTGGCGCGTTTTACCACCAAAATTATCGCCGATAAAACCCAATATCCGTTCCTGCTCTCTAACGGCAACCGTGTGGCGCAGGGCGAACTGGAAAATGGTCGTCACTGGGTACAGTGGCAAGATCCGTTCCCGAAACCGTGCTATCTGTTTGCGTTGGTAGCCGGTGATTTCGACGTTCTGCGCGATACCTTTATCACCCGTTCCGGGCGTGAAGTGGCGCTGGAACTGTACGTCGATCGCGGCAACCTTGACCGCGCGCCGTGGGCGATGACCTCGCTGAAAAACTCCATGAAATGGGATGAAGAGCGCTTTGGCCTCGAGTATGACCTCGACATCTATATGATTGTCGCTGTGGATTTCTTCAACATGGGCGCGATGGAGAATAAAGGTCTGAACATCTTTAACTCCAAATATGTGCTGGCACGTACCGATACAGCCACCGACAAAGACTACCTCGATATTGAGCGCGTTATCGGTCATGAGTATTTTCACAACTGGACCGGCAACCGTGTGACCTGCCGTGACTGGTTCCAGTTGAGCCTGAAAGAAGGCTTAACCGTGTTCCGCGATCAAGAGTTCAGTTCCGATCTTGGCTCACGCGCGGTAAACCGCATCAGCAATGTGCGCACCATGCGTGGTCTGCAGTTTGCTGAAGATGCCAGCCCGATGGCGCACCCTATCCGTCCGGATATGGTCATTGAAATGAACAACTTCTATACCCTGACCGTGTACGAAAAGGGCGCTGAAGTCATTCGTATGATCCACACCCTGCTCGGTGAGGCTAACTTCCAGAAAGGGATGCAACTGTACTTTGAGCGTCATGACGGAAGTGCTGCAACTTGTGATGATTTCGTGCAGGCGATGGAAGATGCTTCTAACGTTGATCTCTCCCATTTCCGCCGCTGGTACAGTCAGTCCGGTACGCCGATTCTGACCGTGCGTGATGACTACAATCCGTCAACTGAGCAGTACACGCTGACGATCAGCCAGCGCACGCCGGCCACGCCGGATCAGGCCGAAAAACAGCCGCTGCATATTCCTTTCGCCCTCGAGTTGTATGACAACGAAGGGAAAGTGATCCCGCTACAAAAAGGCGGGCACCCGGTGAATTCTGTACTCAACGTCACCCAGGCAGAGCAGACGTTTGTCTTTGATAACGTCTACTTCCAACCGGTTCCGGCGCTGCTGTGCGAATTCTCCGCGCCGGTAAAACTGGAATACAAATGGAGCGATCAGCAACTGACCTTCCTGATGCGTCATGCGCGTAACGATTTCTCTCGTTGGGACGCGGCGCAAAGCCTGCTGGCGACCTATATTAAGCTTAACGTTGCCCGTCATCAGCAGGGACAACCGCTGTCGCTGCCGGTACACGTGGCTGATGCATTCCGCGCAATTTTACTGGATGAGAAAATCGATCCGGCGCTGGCGGCAGAGATCCTGACGCTGCCTTCAGTAAATGAAATAGCCGAACTGTTCGACATCATCGATCCGGTGGCGATAACCGAAGTACGCGAAGCGTTAACCCGCACGCTGGCGGCCGAGCTGGCAGATGAATTCCTCGCCATCTATAACGCTAATCATCTTGATGAGTACCGCGTTGAGCATGCCGATATTGGCAAGCGTACGCTGCGTAACGCCTGCCTGCGTTTCCTGGCCTTTGGCGAAACCCATCTGGCTGACACGCTGGTAAGCAAGCAGTATCGTGAAGCGAACAATATGACCGATGCGCTGGCGGCTCTATCCGCGGCAGTGGCGGCGCAACTGCCTTGTCGCGACGCGCTAATGCAGGAGTATGACGATAAGTGGCACCATGACGGTCTGGTGATGGACAAATGGTTTATCCTGCAATCCACCAGCCCGGCGAAAAACGTGCTGGAAACGGTACGCGGCCTGCTGAAGCATCGCTCTTTCAGTATGAGTAACCCGAACCGAATCCGTTCGCTGATCGGTGCCTTTGCAGGTAGCAACCCTGCGGCATTCCATGCGGAAGATGGTAGTGGATATCAGTTCCTGGTCGACATGTTGACTGAGCTTAATAGTCGTAACCCGCAGGTGGCGTCACGTCTGATTGAGCCGCTGATTCGCTTAAAACGTTATGATGCAAAACGTCAGGCGAAAATGCGTGCGGCGCTGGAACAGCTGAAAGGTCTGGAGAATCTCTCCGGCGATCTGTTCGAGAAGATTGACAAAGCGTTAGCCTGAAACGTTGACCTGTAGTTTAGTAGGCCGGATAAGGCGGTAACGCCGCCATCCGGCAAAAGGCCCG
>NZ_SZWU01000020.1:12289-27287 GCF_005280935.1 Citrobacter sp. wls757
CGCTACCGGGCCTGGTTTTCTGAGCGGTTATCCATGTCGAAGAATCGGTTGTTCCGTCTCGCCGCGTTTCATAACCCGGTTCAACACTTCCGCTTCCAGATCGGCTAACCGTACCGATCCCAAACGGCGGGGGCGCTGAATATCCACCGTCAGATCCAACCCGATTTTTCCGTCCTCAATCAGCAACACGCGATCGGCCATTGCCACCGCTTCACTGACGTCATGAGTGACCAGCAGTACGGTAAAGCCGTGCTCTTGCCATAAAGAGACGATCAGATCCTGCATTTCAAGGCGGGTTAGGGCATCCAGAGCGCCGAGGGGTTCATCCAGCAGCAGCAAACCGGGGCGATGAATTAATGCCCGTGCCAGGGCTACACGCTGTTTTTGTCCACCGGACAGCGCAGCCGGCCATTCGTGAGCACGACTCTCCAGCCCAACGGCGGCCAGCGCATCTCGGGCCGCATCGCGCCACTGACCTTTCAGACCCAGGCCCACATTATCGATAACCGTCTTCCATGGCAGCAGACGCGCATCCTGGAACATCATACGTGTATCATCCTGAATTTCCGCCAGTGGGGTGGTTCCGGCAAGTAATGCGCCTGAGGTGGGCGATTCCAGCCCTGCCAGCAGACGCAGCAATGTACTTTTACCACCGCCGCTGCGGCCAACCACGGCAACAAACTGTCCGGCCGGAATATGCAAATCTAATTGATTGAGCACTGTATTGGCGGCGTATTGTTTTGTCACGGCGCTCAGCAACAGCGGTATACCCTGGTTCAGGCGAGCGGTATTCATACGGTAGCCTCCTTTACATGGTAAGCCGGATGCCAGCGTAGCCAGACTCGCTCCAGCAGTTGGGCGCTGACGTCGGCAAGTTTGCCGAGCAGGGCGTAGAGAATAATGGCCACTACGACCACATCGGTTTGCAGAAATTCGCGGGCGTTCATCGCCAGGTAACCAATACCTGCATTGGCAGAAATAGTTTCCGCCACAATCAGCGTCAGCCACATCAGCCCGAGAGCAAAACGCACGCCGACCATAATCGAGGGCAGGGCGCCGGGGAGGATCACATGAACAAACAGTGAAAAGCCGGATAATCCATAGCTGCGCGCCATTTCTACCAGCCCACGATCGATACTACGGATCCCATGCCAGGTGTTGATGTAAATTGGGAACAGCGTGCCCAACGCCACGAGAAAGATCTTGGCGGATTCATCAATGCCGAACCACAAAATCACCAGCGGGATCAGCGCCAGATGCGGTACGTTACGCAGCATCTGCACCGAGGTATCCAGCAGGCGTTCTCCCCAACGCGAAAGACCGCTGATAAGTCCCAGTGTCAGGCCAATCGATCCACCGATGGAGAATCCGATCAGCGCGCGCCAGGAACTGATGGCCAGATGCTGCCAAAGCTCGCCGCTGGCGGAAAGCGTCCAGAAAGCTTCGATAACACCTTCCGGAGAGGGCAGAATGCGAGTGGACAGCCAGCCCATTGAAGATGCGAGCTGCCAGAGCGCCACCAAACCTACCGGTAAAAACCAGGGCGCGAGGCGTAATAACCATCTGTTTTTCGGCGTTGCCATTAGCCGCTCCTTAACTTTGCGCGACTTTGCGCGGGATAAATTCGTTTGCCACCGCTTCACCTTGTTGTTGCAGGTATTGCGGCTGCGGAATTTCCGGTATAGCAACATCCAGATGCGGGAACAGCAGCTCGCCAACCTTGTATGCCTCTTCCAGATGTGGGTATCCGGACAACACAAAGCTGTCGATTCCCAGCGCGGCATACTCGTTGATACGCGCCGCGACAGTCGGACCATCTCCGACCAGCGCGGTACCCGCGCCACCGCGTACCAGTCCAACGCCTGCCCACAGGTTCGGACTAATTTCCAGTTTGTCGCGTTTACCATTGTGCAGTGCAGCCATTCGCTGCTGACCAACCGAATCCGTTCTTGAGAAGGCGGCCTGGGCTTTGGCAATGGTGTCGTCATCAAGGTGGGCTATCAGACGATCCGCTGCCTGCCACGCCTCGTGGGTTGTCTCCCTTACGATCACATGCAGACGAATACCAAAGCGGATCTTGCGCCCGAGCGCCGCTGCTTTGGCCCGCACCTGTTCAATCTTCGCTTTCACCTGTTCCGGCGGCTCGCCCCAGGTCAGATAAAGATCAACCTGCTCGGCAGCAAGGTCTTGTGCAACATCAGACGAGCCGCCGAAATAAAGTGGTGGCCGGGGTTGTTGTACGGGAGGGAATAGCAGCTTCGCGCCGCGGACATGAATATGTTTGCCGTTGAAATCCACCGTTTCACCTTGCAGCAAGCGCCGCCAGACCTGAGTAAATTCAGCAGAGGCTTCATATCGTTCTGTGTGATCGAGGAACACGCCGTCGCCTGCCAGCTCCTGCGGATCGCTGCCGGTCACCAGGTTAAATAACGCCCGGCCATTTGAGAGTCTGTCGAGCGTCGCAGCCTGACGTGCGGCAACCGTTGGCGAGGTGACGCTTGGGCGCAGCGCGACCAGAAACTTTAATCTCTGGGTGACCGGGATCATCGAAGCGGCGACCAGCCAGGCATCTTCGCAAGAGCGACCGGTTGGGATCAGGACGCCGGTAAATCCAAGACGATCGGCCGTTTGCGCGATTTGTTGCAGATAACTGTGATCGACCGGGCGCGAACCTTCTTCCGTTCCAAGATAATGACCGTCACCGTGGGTGGGTAAAAACCAGAACATATTCAGACTCATAATTTTTCTCCTGCCTGCTGAGTGGGTTGCCAGATACGCTGGCGAATATCGATTTTTTTCGGCACCAAACGGTTGTCATAAAACAGATCGGCGGTTTGTTGTTGCAGGGCAGCAACAGAGGCGTTGACTGGCACAATGGTGGTTGGCGGACGGTGATCCAGATAAGACGCAATCACCGGTTCAGGCAGCCCCATGGTTTTGGCCAGCAGGGTAATGCTTTGCTGGCGCTGACTGAGCGTTAACGCATCGGCCTGGCTAAAGGTATCCAGTACGCCAAGTACAAAAGCGCCGTTTTTCTCGGCATAAGGACGGGCGGCGAGATAAAACGAACCGGTTTGCTTGAGGTCTGAGCCGTCTTTCAGTACGCGTACATCACCTTGCAGTAACGCGGCGGAATAATAGGGATCCCAGATAGCCCACGCATCCACGTTTCCTTGCTGAAAGGCCGCTCGCGCATCGGCGGGAGTCAGATACGTCGGTTGAATATCGGTAAATTTCAGTCCGGCCTGTTGCAGCGCCCGGAGCAGTAAATTGTGGGCGCTGGAGCCTTTCTGGAAGGCGACTTTATGTCCTTTAAGCTGCGCGACGCTCTGGATCGGGCTATTTTTTGGCACCAGAATCACTTCGGCTTTCGGTTTGGGCGGCTCGACGCCCACGTAAACCAGATCGGCCCCGGCTGCCTGGGCGAAGATCGGCGGAATGTCACCGGTACTGCCGAGATCGATACTGCCGATATTGAGTGCTTCCAGCATTTGCGGTCCAGCCGGGAATTCGACCCACGAGATTTTAGTCTGCGGATAGCGTTTCTCGAGTAGCTGATGGCTTTTGGCCAGCACCATACTGACGCTTCCTTTCTGGTAACCAATACGCAGGGCATCGGGGGCCGATTCTGCGGCATGCCCCAGCGTTGACAGCGACAACAACCCGGTGAGTGCCAGCCATGACGTGTGACGCCTGAGAAAATCAAGCATGAGTGGCACCTCGCAGGGTGTTCAGTTGAGGAAGTTGGACATCGCGACGATGCAACGCCAGCCAGAAGGTATCGAGCGCACTGTCCAGACGCTGCTGAAGGTTGGGCGTAAACTGAGGTTTATGTTGATAATCAATTACCTGTGAATCATCAGCAAACACACCGTGCAGGATCTCCTGGGCCTTTAATGCGCTCAGTACCGGTTTCAGCGCGTAATCGACGGCAAGTAAATGCGCCACGCTGCCGCCGGTCGCCAACGGCAAAACCACTTTCCCTTCCAGCGCCCGCTCGGGGAGTAGATCGAGCAGGGTTTTCAGGGCGCCAGAGTAAGCGGCTTTATAGACTGGTGTTGCGACAATCAGCCCGTCTGCATCCTGCAATTGTTCGATAAATGTGTTCAGCGCCGGACTGTCGAAACGAGCATAGATCAGGTCTTCCGGGGCAAAATTGTGCAGGTTCCAGTGAAAGATTTCGACATCCTGACCGTGAAGTTTTTCTCGGGCATATTCCAGTAACGCACTGGATCGAGAGGGAAAGCGAGGGCTCCCCGCCAGAGTGATGACGCGCATAATTTCATTCTCCCCTTATAACTAATTGTTTGCTTTTGGTTAACATTGATAACAATTTGAGCAGTCTGGCAGAGAGATTTTGTTTATCGAAATGATTTATACGGCATAGAAAAGTTGGAAATTGAATAAAAAGGCAGAGGCGAGGAAAACGATTGCTATTTATTGCCGCAGGTCAATTCCCTTTTTGCTCGCGATCGCACATAATACGCCCCCGGTTTGCACACCGGGAATCCAGGAGAGTTCATGTACTACCCCTTCGTTCGTAAAGCCCTTTTTCAGCTCGATCCAGAGCGCGCTCATGAATTGACATTCCAGCAATTACGTCGCATTACCGGCACACCGCTTGAAGCGCTTGTACGCCAGAAAGTACCGGCAAAACCGGTTACCTGTATGGGGTTGACGTTTAAAAATCCGCTCGGGCTTGCTGCCGGACTGGATAAAGACGGGGAGTGCATTGATGCGCTCGGCGCGATGGGATTTGGTTCCATTGAGATTGGTACCGTGACGCCACGCCCTCAGCCGGGTAACGATAAACCACGTCTGTTCCGTCTGGTCGATGCAGAAGGTTTGATCAACCGCATGGGGTTTAATAACCACGGGGTTGATAACCTGGTTGAGAACGTTAAAAAATCGCATTTCGACGGTATTCTGGGGATTAATATTGGTAAGAACAAAGATACCCCAGTAGAGAACGGCAAAGATGACTATCTGATTTGTATGGAAAAAGTCTATGCTTATGCTGGTTATATCGCGATTAATATCTCTTCGCCGAATACGCCGGGATTACGTACGCTACAATACGGCGAGGCGCTGGACGATCTCCTGACGGCAATTAAAAATAAGCAAAACGATCTGCAAGCGATCCACCATAAATATGTTCCGGTGGCGGTAAAGATCGCGCCGGATCTTTCTGTGGAAGAACTGATCCAGGTCGCCGATAGTTTAGTTCGTCATAATATTGATGGCGTAATTGCGACTAACACCACCCTCGATCGTTCTCTTGTTCAGGGAATGAAAAATTGCGATCAAATGGGGGGCCTGAGCGGTCGACCGTTGCAATTAAAAAGTACAGAAATTATTCGCCAGTTGTCTCAGGAATTAAAAGGTCAGTTGCCGATTATTGGTGTTGGTGGTATCGACTCGGTGATTGCTGCACGTGAGAAAATAGCTGCTGGTGCAACCCTCGTACAGATTTATTCGGGCTTTATTTTTAAAGGTCCGCCGTTGATAAAAGAAATCGTCAGCAATATCTGAATGCTACCTTAATCACAAACCAGGGCTTTATTTCTAGCCCTGGTTGTTTTATATTCCTTTACTGTTGCTTATTTAAACATTCTGAGCTTTTATTATTAGGGCAATAAACGAAGCGGCAAAAGGATACTGTCGTAACGGTGATGATTAAGGAAAGGAGAGAAACTGATGCGAATTAAACCCGACGATAACTGGCGCTGGTATTATGATGAAGAGCACGATCGTATGATGCTCGATTTAGCCAATGGCATGTTATTCCGTTCGCGTTTTGCTCGTAAAATGCTCACTCCTGATGCATTTTCTCCGTCAGGTTTTTGTGTTGATGACGCCGCGCTTTATTTTTCCTTTGAAGAAAAATGTCGCTACCTGGATTTAGCCAAAGAACAAAAAGCGGAACTGGTGCTTAATGCGCTGGTGGCGATTCGTTATCTCAAACCGCAAATGCCAAAAAGCTGGCACTTTGTCGCACACGGTATTAACTGGTCGCCGGTCGTGGGTGACGCAGCCTGTGTTGATTTAAGCGATACCGATGAACAGGTAAACCTGTTAGTGGTTGAGCCGGGTGAAAACGCCGCGCTTTGCCTGCTTGCGCAACCTGGCGTGGTTATCGCCGGGCGTACGATGCAGCTTGGCGATGCGATTAAAATAATGAATGACAGACTGAAACCGCAGGCCGTTGTTGACAGTTTCAGCCTTGAGCAGGCGGTTTAGCTCTCCAGCCTGATTGCCGTTTTGGGAACACAGCTACAGCACAGAATCGTTCCGTCGTCCCCCATCGCTGATTTCTTCAACGGGCTAACTTCGCCTTCAACCAGTCGAATTCGACAGCATCCGCAAATGCCTGCCCGGCATGAATAGGGAACCCGGATACCCTGGTTTTCCAACTGCTCAAGCAATACCTGCTGATTATTTCCGCGAAAGGTCTGTCCCTGCCAGTCAATAAGCACCGTGGCATCAGGTTGTTGTTCGGGTGTAGTTTCGTCTGATTCAGCCGCGCCGTACGCTCTGGCGGGGCCGGTTGCCAAAATTTCTACCTCATCGCCGACGCGAATAACGCCACTGTTACGCGCGATAAGATTCTGACCGAAATCGACATCGCCGTTATCTACCGCAGTACGGAAGGTTTGCAATGTGGCAAGCGGTTCACCGGATGGATGTTTCTGGCCTTTTTCCGGGCTAACTGTCGTGAAAATACAGCGGCTACAGGGTTTTGCTACATCAAAAATGACGTCGCCAATACGAATCACTTTCCAGGTATCTTCTTCCCAGGCACCAGCTCCCGAAACCACTATATTGGGGCGAAACTGTTCCATTTTGACGCTTGCCGGACAGCGCTGTTGCAGATCGCGCAGGGATGCTTCGTTGGCCAGCAGATAAGGATAACCATCAGCGAAGGATAAAGGAACATCAACATGGCGTTTTACACGGCGCGTCAACTGCGGGCCGACCCAGCGTAACTGCACTTCACGGGAGAAAAAGCCGCTAAGCCACTGGTTGATAGCCGCTGGCGCAATACGCGCGGTAAAATGGTTTCCCCATACTTCTGTTGGCGCATCCTGGGGAGCGAAGTCGGCAAATCGCACGAACGCGCTGCTGCCATCTGGAGCTGTAAGATGCAGTCCATCGTGGAATGGGGAAGGCGTAAAACGGACCATTTGTGGGAACTGACGGGCGGTTATGAACGTTCCGTCAGGTTCAGTGATCATAAATATGCGATCAAAGGCGAGACCGCTAATATCTGCCAGGGCATGCGTAAGCCCAATGCCGCGCATTGATTTAACCGGATGAATAAAAAGTCGGGTTAACGTGACCACTGTACAGCCCCTCGAATGAAAATAAGCCTTCAACTTTATGACATACAGCCCATATTAGCTATAATGCGCAGCAATTTTCTTGGAGTAAAAGTGACATTATGAATTCTCTGTTTGCCAGTACGGCCCGCGGGCTGGAAGAGCTGTTAAAAACTGAACTGGAAAACCTCGGCGCGCTGGAGTGTCAGGTCGTTCAGGGTGGGGTCCATTTTAAGGGCGACACGCGGCTTGTTTACCAGAGCCTGATGTGGAGCCGCCTGGCCTCGCGCATTATCCTGCCGATGGGAGAGTGCAAGGTCTACAGCGATCTTGATCTGTACCTCGGCGTTCAGGCAATCGACTGGACAGAGATATTTAACCCTGGTGCTACGTTTGCCGTCCATTTTAGCGGACTGAACGAGACCATTCGTAACAGCCAGTACGGCGCGCTGAAGGTCAAGGATGCGATTGTCGATGCCTTTACCCGCAAAAATATGCCGCGTCCGAATGTGGATCGTGAATCTCCGGATCTGCGCATCAACGTCTGGTTGAACAAAGATACTGCCAGCATTGCGCTCGATCTGAGCGGTGACGGTTTGCATCAGCGTGGCTATCGCGATCGCGCGGGTCAGGCACCGATTAAAGAGACGCTGGCCGCGGCAATTGTTATGCGTTCTGGCTGGCAGCCGGGAACCCCGTTACTCGATCCGATGTGTGGTTCCGGCACGCTGCTGATTGAAGCGGCAATGTGGGCGACCGATCGCGCGCCGGGTCTGCACCGTGGATACTGGGGCTTCAGCGGTTGGGCGCAACACGACGAAGCTGTCTGGCAAGAAGTTAAAGCCGAAGCGCAGGTGCGTGCGCGTAAGGGACTGGCTGACTATACCTCGCATTTTTATGGATCCGATAGCGATGCGCGCGTGATTGAAAAAGCGCGTAGTAATGCTCGCCGCGCCGGTATCGCCGATCTGATGACGTTTGACGTGAAAGATGTCGCCAAACTGAGCAATCCGCTGCCGAAAGGACCGTATGGGACAGTTATCAGTAACCCGCCTTACGGCGAACGTCTGGATAGCGAACCGGCGCTGATTGCCCTGCACAGCCTGCTGGGCCGTACGATGAAAAACCAGTTTGGCGGCTGGAATTTGTCGCTGTTCAGCGCCTCGCCGGATCTGCTCAGCAGCCTGCAATTACGTGCCGACAAGCAGTTCAAAGCGAAAAATGGTCCGCTGGATTGTGTGCAGAAGAATTATCACGTTGCAGAGACCACTGCGGACAGCAAGCCTGCCACGGTAGCGGAAGATTATGCCAACCGCCTGCGCAAGAATATTAAGAAGCTGGAAAAATGGGCGCGTCAGGAAGGCATTGAATGCTATCGCCTGTATGACGCTGACCTGCCGGAATACAACGTTGCAGTAGATCGTTACGGTGATTGGGTCGTGGTTCAGGAATACGCACCGCCGAAGACGGTTGATGCGCAAAAAGCACGTCAACGCCTGTTCGACATCATTGCCGCCACGCTGTCAGTACTGGAAATCGCGCCAAACAAACTGGTGCTGAAAACCCGTGAGCGTCAGAAAGGCAAGAATCAGTATCAGAAAATGAATGAGAAGGGTGAATTCATTGAGGTAAGCGAGTACAACGCGCGCCTGTGGGTGAACCTGACTGACTACCTTGATACGGGTTTATTCCTCGATCACCGTATTGCGCGCCGCATGCTGGGGCAGATGAGTAAAGGTAAGGACTTCCTCAACCTGTTTTCCTACACCGGTAGCGCCAGCGTACATGCAGGATTGGGCGGTGCGCGTAGCACCACGACGGTCGATATGTCGCGTACCTATCTGGAATGGGCGGAACGTAACCTGCGCCTGAACGGATTGAGCGGTCGCGCTCACCGTTTAATTCAGGCCGATTGCCTGGGCTGGCTGCGTGATGCGAATGAACAGTTTGATCTGATTTTCATCGATCCGCCGACGTTCTCTAACTCAAAACGTATGGAAGATTCGTTTGATGTGCAGCGCGATCATCTGGCGCTGATGAAAGATCTGAAACGTCTGCTGCGTAAAGACGGCACGATCATGTTCTCCAACAACAAACGTGGGTTCCGTATGGATCTCGACGGTTTGGCTGAACTGGGATTGAAAGCACAAGAAATTACCCAAAAAACGCTTTCCCAGGATTTTGCCCGTAACCGTCAGATCCACAATTGCTGGCTGATTACCGCAGCCTGAAAGGATAAATAAATGTCATTGATCAGTATGCATGGTGCATGGCTGTCGTTCAGCGATGCGCCGCTTCTTGATAATGCAGAACTGCATATCGAAGATAACGAACGCGTCTGTCTGGTTGGCCGTAACGGCGCAGGTAAATCGACGCTGATGAAGATCCTGAACCGTGAGCAGGGGCTTGACGACGGGCGTATCATTTATGAGCAGGATCTGGTTGTGGCGCGTCTGCAACAGGATCCGCCGCGTAATGTTGAAGGCAGCGTGTATGATTTCGTTGCTGAGGGTATCGAAGAGCAGGCCGAGTATCTCAAACGTTATCACGATATTTCGCGTCTGGTGATGACTGATCCGAGCGACAGAAATCTGAATGAGATGGCGCGGGTTCAGGAAATGCTCGATCATCACAATCTGTGGCAGCTCGAAAGCCGTATTAATGAAGTGCTGGAGCAATTGGGGCTGGATCCAAACGCCGCACTTTCTTCGCTTTCAGGCGGTTGGCTGCGTAAAGCGGCGCTGGGCCGCGCGTTAGTGAGCAATCCGCGTGTACTGCTGCTGGATGAACCAACAAACCACCTGGATATTGAAACCATCGACTGGCTGGAAGGGTTCCTGAAATCCTTCAATGGGACAATCATCTTCATTTCCCATGACCGTTCATTTATACGAAATATGGCGACGCGTATCGTCGACCTCGATCGTGGCAAGCTGGTGACTTATCCGGGGAATTACGATCAGTATCTGCTGGAAAAAGAAGAAGCGCTGCGCGTAGAAGAGTTACAAAATGCAGAGTTTGACCGCAAGCTGGCGCAGGAAGAGGTCTGGATCCGTCAGGGGATCAAAGCGCGCCGTACCCGTAATGAAGGCCGCGTGCGCGCACTGAAAGCCATGCGTCGCGAGCGTGGCGAACGTCGCGAAGTGATGGGCACGGCGAAGATGCAGGTCGAAGAGGCGAGCCGTTCAGGCAAGATTGTTTTTGAAATGGAGAACGTGGATTACCAGGTTGATGGAAAGCAGCTGGTAAAAGATTTCTCCGCACAGGTACAGCGCAGCGACAAAATTGCGCTAATCGGACCGAACGGCTGCGGCAAAACAACGCTGCTGAAGCTGATGTTAGGCCAGCTTCAGGCTGACAGTGGACGCATTCACGTCGGCACCAAGCTGGAAGTGGCCTATTTCGATCAGCACCGCGCCGAACTGGATCCCGATAAAACCGTGATGGACAACCTGGCTGAAGGTAAGCAAGAGGTGATGGTTAACGGTAAACCTCGCCATGTGCTGGGTTATCTGCAGGACTTCCTGTTCCATCCAAAACGCGCGATGACGCCAGTGCGAGCGCTCTCTGGTGGGGAACGAAATCGCCTGCTGTTGGCGCGTCTTTTTCTGAAACCCAGCAATCTTTTGATTCTTGATGAACCAACGAACGATCTTGACGTCGAAACGCTGGAACTGCTTGAAGAACTAATTGATATCTATCAGGGGACTGTACTGCTGGTAAGCCACGACCGTCAGTTTGTGGATAATACTGTAACTGAATGCTGGATCTTCGAGGGCGGTGGTAAAATTGGTCGTTATGTCGGCGGTTATCATGACGCGCGCAGCCAGCAATCTCAGTATGTGGCGTTTAAACAACCGGTCGCGAAAAAAACAGAGGAAGCTGTTGCTCCTAAAGCAGAAATTGTCAAACGTGGCACGAGCAAACTAAGCTATAAACTGCAGCGCGAACTCGAGCAACTCCCCGCGCAGCTTGAAGAACTGGAAGCTAAACTGGAAAGGCTACAAGCGCAGGTTGCTGACGCCGCTTTTTTCAGTCAGCCACATGAGCAAACACAGCAGGTATTAGCTAATCTGAACGAAGCGGAACAAGAACTTGAGCAAGCCTTTGAGCGCTGGGAGTATCTTGAGTCTTTGAAGAACGGCGCATAATTTAAAGGAGCACATATGTGCGAACATCACCATGCCGCGAAGCATATTTTGTGCTCGCAGTGTGACATGCTGGTGGCGTTACCTCGCCTTGAGCATGGTCAAAAAGCGGCATGTCCACGATGTGGCACTACGTTAACGGTTGAGTGGGACGCGCCGCGGCAGCGTCCTACCGCCTATGTATTAGCAGCATTATTCATGCTGCTTCTGTCAAACCTCTTCCCCTTTGTGAATATGAACGTTGCAGGGGTGAGCAGCGAAGTGACGTTGCTGGAGATCCCCAGCGTTCTCTTTTCTGAAGACTACGCCAGTCTCGGCACCTTCTTTTTATTATTCGTGCAGTTGGTCCCCGCGTTTTGCCTGCTGACTATCCTGCTTCTGGTGAATCGGGTGCAGATGCCCGCCAGACTTAAGGCGGGTCTTGCACGCGTCCTGTTCCAGTTAAAAAGCTGGGGGATGGCGGAAATCTTCCTTGCCGGCGTGCTGGTCAGCTTCGTTAAGCTTATGGCTTACGGCGATATCGGCGTGGGCAGCAGCTTTATTCCGTGGTGCTTCTTTTGCGTTTTGCAACTGCGCGCATTCCAGTGCGTTGACCGTCGCTGGCTGTGGGATGATATTGCGCCAATGCCAGTGATTAAGCAGGAGTTAAAACCTGGCGTGCCCGGCATTCGACAGGGACTGCGTTCCTGCTCTTGCTGCACCGCGATTCTTCCTGCTGATGAACGGGTGTGTCCGCGCTGCCAGACGAAAGGCTATGTGCGGCGTAAAAACAGTCTGCAATGGACGTTGGCATTACTGTTCACGTCGATCATGCTTTATCTTCCTGCCAATATTTTGCCGATTATGATTACCGATCTGCTCGGGTCAAAGCTGCCATCAACGATAATTGAGGGGGTGGTTTTAATCTGGAGCGAAGGCTCTTACCCGGTGGCTGCGGTTATTTTTATCGCCAGTATTATGGTGCCGACGTTGAAAATGATCGCCATTGCCTGGCTATGCTGGGATGCCAAAGGGCACGGCAAACGCGACAGCGAACGTATGCACCTGATTTATGAAGTTGTGGAATTTGTCGGTCGCTGGTCAATGATCGACGTCTTTGTGATTGCGGTACTCTCTGCGCTGGTGCGCATGGGAGGGTTAATGAACATTTATCCTGCAATGGGTGCTTTGATGTTTGCTTTAGTCGTCATTATGACAATGTTTTCTGCGATGACATTTGATCCGCGTCTGTCGTGGGACCGTGAACCAGAACCAGGCCATGAGGAGTCCTGACAGCATGGAATCTAAAAGTGGGGAAGCCAAAGTGCAAAAGGTAAAAAACTGGTCGCCCGTGTGGATATTCCCTATCGTCACTGCACTCATTGGCGCGTGGGTTCTGTTTTATCACTACAGTCATCAGGGGCCGGAAGTCACGCTGATTACCACCAATGCCGAAGGTATTGAAGGGGGCAAAACGACGATTAAAAGCCGCAGCGTGGATGTCGGTATCGTCGAGAGCGCAACCCTGACTGATGATTTGACCCATGTGGAGATTAAAGCGCGTCTTAACTCCGGAATGGAAAAGTTGCTGCATAAAGATTCTGTCTTTTGGGTGGTGAAGCCGCAGGTTGGACGTGAAGGTATCAGTGGGCTCGGCACGCTATTGTCCGGGGCTTATATTGAACTGCAGCCTGGCAATAAAGGCAGTAAGCTGGAAAATTACCAACTGCTGGATTCACCGCCGCTGGCCCCGCCAGATGCAAAAGGGATCCGTGTGATTCTGGACAGCAAAAAAGCCGGTCAGTTGAGCCCAGGCGATCCGGTGCTTTTCCGCGGCTATCGTGTGGGCTCGGTTGAAACCAGCACGTTTGATGCGCAAAAGCGTACGATCAGCTATCAGCTTTTCATCAATGCGCCTAACGATCGTCTGGTGACCAGCAATGTACGTTTCTGGAAAGACAGCGGGATCGCCGTAGATCTTACCTCAGCAGGTATGCGCGTAGAAATGGGATCGCTCTCCACGCTGTTTGGCGGTGGTGTAAGTTTTGATGTGCCCGAAGGACTGGAACAAGGTCAACCGGTTGAGCAGCAGGCCTCATTTAACCTCTATGACGATCAAAAAAGTATTCAGGATTCCCTGTATACCGATCATATTGATTACCTGATGTTCTTTAAAGATTCGATTCGTGGCCTACAGCCTGGTGCACCGCTGGAATTCCGTGGCATCCGCTTGGGTACGGTGAGTAAAGTACCTTTCTTCTCACCGAATATGCGTCAGGTATTTAACAATGATTACCGCATTCCGGTGCTGGTGCGTATTGAACCTGAACGTCTGAAGGCGCAGCTGGGAGAAGATACCGATGTTGGCGCTCATCTGGCGGAATTGCTTAAACGCGGATTACGGGCATCGCTGAAAACCGGGAACCTGGTGACCGGCGCGCTGTATGTCGATCTCGACTTCTACCCGAAAGAGCCGCCGATTACCGGTGTACGCGAATTCAATGGTTATCAAATTATTCCGACCGTGAGCGGTGGTCTGGCGCAGATCCAACAGCGTCTGATGGAAGCGTTGGATAAGATTAACAATCTGCCGCTGAACCCGATGATTGAGCAGGCAACCAATACGCTGTCGGAAAGCCAACGCACGATGAAACATCTGCAAACCACGCTGGATAACATGAACAAGATCACGTCCAGCCAGTCGATGCAGGATCTGCCGGCGGATATGCAGAACACGCTACGTGAACTGAATCGTAGTATGCAGGGCTTCCAGCCTGGTTCCGCGGCCTACAACAAGATGGTGGCGGATATGCAGCGTCTTGATCAGGTACTGCGTGAACTGCAACCGGTACTGAAAACGTTGAACGATAAGAGTAATGCGCTGGTATTTGAAGCGAAGGACAAAAAAGATCCAGAGCCGAAGAGGGCGAAACAATGAAAAAGTGGCTAGTGGTGATGATGGCGGTCTGGCTGACGTCATGCAGCTCCAGCGGAGAAAATAAAAGCTATTACCAGCTCCCTATCGCACAAGGCGGTGTGCAGAGCTCCGCCAATCAGGGAAACCGTCTGCTGTGGGTTGAACAGATTGCGGTACCTGATTATCTGGCCGGTAATGGGGTGGTTTACCAGACCAGCGATGTGCAATATGTGATAGCCAATAATAATCTCTGGGCCAGCCCATTAGATCAGCAATTGCGCAATACACTGGTTGCGAACCTCAGTATGCAGTTGCCTGGCTGGGTTGTCGCTTCACAGCCGCTGGGAAGCACTCAGGATACGCTGAACGTGACCGTAACCGGCTTCCACGGTCGGTACGATGGTAAGGTTATTGTGAGCGGTGAATGGTTGCTGAATCATCAGGGACAACTGATCAAACGCCCGTTCCACATCGAAGTTGTGCAGACGAAAGACGGCTACGATGAGATGGTGAAGGTTCTTGCCAACGCCTGGAGTCAGGAAGCAACGGCCATTGCTCAAGAGCTGAAACGCATCCCTTAAGCTTAAATAATTGTAAATTATGCCGCCCCTGGTTCATTGCCCGGGGCGGTTTTT
>NZ_SZWU01000020.1:27335-47016 GCF_005280935.1 Citrobacter sp. wls757
GAGATAGCTGTTCTGACTGACTATTTTTGTACAAATGATTTAGCGAGTAGCTCACAAATATGACACTGGCGTGAATTTTGCGCATTGACGAGCCTGATGTTTAGGGGTATTCGTTTAGTGTGATTGCACACTTAGTAATCACTGTTTTCTTTTCCACCAGACCCAAAAATGAGGGAAACGAGGCATGAAGAGACAAAAACGAGATCGCCTGGAACGGGCACATCAACGTGGATATCAGGCCGGCATTGCCGGACGCTCAAAAGAAATGTGTCCCTATCAGACGCTGAATCAGAGGTCATACTGGCTGGGAGGCTGGCGAGAAGCCATGGGGGATAGGGTTTTAATGGCCTGATTCTGTCTCTTTAGATAAAAGAAACCTCCGCAGAGCGGAGGTTTCGCCTTTTTGCACACCAGATAAGACGTAGGAACGTTTATGTCTGGCTGCTTCGCAGTTCTGGATTAGAACGCGGAAGTGTCCTGGAACAGACCCACTTTCAGATCGTTTGCGGTGTAGATCAGACGACCATCAACCAGCACTTCACCATCTGCCAGGCCCATGATCAGGCGACGGTTAACGATGCGCTTGAAGTGAATGCGGTAAGTGACTTTCTTCGCGGTCGGCAGAACCTGGCCGGTGAATTTAACTTCGCCTACGCCCAGCGCACGGCCTTTACCTTCGCCGCCCAGCCAGCCGAGATAGAATCCAACCAGTTGCCACATGGCGTCGAGACCCAGGCAGCCCGGCATTACCGGATCGCCAATAAAGTGACAACCGAAGAACCACAGGTCCGGGTTGATATCCAGTTCAGCTTCAACATAACCTTTGTCAAAGTTGCCACCGGTTTCGGTCATCTTGATGACACGGTCCATCATCAGCATGCTTGGTGCTGGCAGTTGTGGCCCTTTAGCGCCAAACAGCTCACCGCGACCAGAGGCAAGAAGGTCTTCTTTCGTATAGGATTCGCGTTTATCTACCATGTTCTCTGTAAGCCTTATTTTATTGAAGCACGCAGGATAGCTAACACGTGTACGCTGAACAAGTCCGATCAGTTCGGAATAATCCAGTTCAGCCAACGTAGCGGCCATGGAAAACGGTGACGACCTTCCTGTTGCGTTGCCGTGGCAATACGCTCCTGAATGGTTTGCATCAGCGTTGTCTGGCCTTCGCCATCCCACACCAGATTTAACAACAGTGGCAGCGCATCGGTCACGTCGTCCACCGCCCAGATAGTGAATTTTTCTTCTTCTATGGCCTGTAGCAGCGCAGGCTGCAGGCTGAGGTGTCTGACGTTAGCCGAAGGAATGATAACGCCCTGCGTGCCCGTCAGCTCACGCTGCTGGCAGATGGTGAAGAAACCTTCAATTTTCTCATTCAGACCACCGACAGGTTGTGCCCGACCAAACTGATCGACAGAACCGGTAATGGCGATACTTTGATTTACAGGAACGTCGGCGAGAGCGCTAATCAATGCGCACAGTTCTGCCATAGACGCGCTGTCACCGTCCACCTCACTGTAAGATTGCTCAAAGGTCAGCGAGGCAGAGAAGGGGATTTGTTGCTCCAGCTGGAGTTCCGACATCAGGAACGCCTGCATAATCATCATACCCTTGGCATGAATATTTCCGCCAAGCTCGGCTTTGCGCTCAATATCCGTAAACTCGCCGTCGCCAATATGCACGACGCAACTGATACGAGAAGGCTCGCCAAATGCGCGTGGGTGGCCCGGAAACTCAATCACCGACAAGGCGTTGATCTGGCCAATACGCTCGCCTTCCGTCTCGATAAGGATCTGCTCTTGCAGAATTTCATCCTGCATACGTTCAGCCAGGAATCCCTCACGCCATTCGCGCTGAGCCAGCATCAGGCTGAACTGTTCAGCGTTGCAGGTTTCGCCCTCGCATAACGGAGCCACCTCTTTGAACTGTCGGGTGATCCACAGCGGGTTAAGCGGCAATGTATCCTGTTCACCGGTATAGCGAACGGCTTCACGGATCAGAACCTGCCAGGCATCAGGAGCGGGGTAAGGCAAATTATTGCGCATAGCAGTATGCGTGACCCATTGACACCACTGCGTCATGGTTTCGGCATCCACTATCTGCAGATTATCTTCAAACTCGCTGTAAATGGCCTGCTCAGCCAGCTCTGGTTCCATGTCCTGGAAATCCGCCAGCGATTCACGCTCACCGACTAAAATCACTTTCAGTTTAAGCGGCATAGGCGGAACGGAGACAGGCAGCGGGCGAGACTCATCAAAAGCTACCCAATCAAAACGCTCGTGGCTGACAATGGCTTTCAGGCGCATCCATAACAGCGGTTGGGCCAACAGCGTGCGCAATGAGATAACCAGCACACCTCCATTGGCCTGATGTACCAGACCTGGCTGCAGCGTAATTTCGCCATTGAACTGACGCAGACAGCCAAACAGTTGTTCGGCTTCGGCCCAGTCAGCGCTGACCACCTGCGTCAACGTCGCAAAATTGTCTTCCGCTTTCTCAGCTGTACGATAACGAATAGTGTGACCGGAGATGTCGTAATGACCGCCAGTCAGGCTTCCTGCATCCGTGTGCAAGGGACGTGCAGCCTTTGCAATAAGGTTGAGATACTCAAGCTCTTCCGGTGCTTTTACCAACATGAATGAGGATGTTGTCCAGTGCTGAAGAAGCTGCTCTAGCGCGAATTGTAAACGTGGCTGAGTATCACTAAGTAAGGTGTCGGTGTCGTCAGTGACGTGCGGCTGTGCAAATACTTCCTGATAACTGTCGGTATCAGGAACCAGATCACGCCATGCAAGTTTCGTAATGGTCAAAGTTGATGTTTTTTAGTCTGTTGTAAAAAACGAGATTATACCGTAACCCTCACCACTAAACACCTGGAAAGCGCCGCGAAACGCTTGTGATGACGCGCGGCAGTTCACAGGCTGGATATTCTTTTCTTCAGATGCCGAAAAAGCTGATATTCTGATAAGAGTTACACGGTAACATTGAGATCGCAATGAAATATCAACAACTTGAAAACCTTGAAAGCGGCTGGAAATGGAAGTATCTGGTGAAGAAGCATCGTGAGGGGGAATTAATCACCCGTTACGTCGAGGCCAGCGCTGCCAAAGAAGCCGTTGATTTATTGCTAACCCTCGAAAATGAACCGGTTCGGGTCAATAGCTGGATTGAAGAACACATGAATCCTGCGCTGCTTAATCGTATGAAACAAACCATACGTGCCAGGCGCAAGCGGCACTTTAATGCTGAGCATCAGCATACCCGGAAGAAATCCATCGATCTGGAATTTATGGTCTGGCAGCGTCTGGCTGGTCTTGCGCAGCGGCGCGGAAAAACGCTTTCTGAAACTATTGTGCAGCTAATTGAAGACGCAGAGCATAAAGAGAAGTACGCGAACAAAATGTCGACATTGAAACAGGATTTACAGGCGTTGCTGGGGAAAGAGTAGCGGTCGGCTGGTTTAATGCGTGGCTTACTTTGGATGAAAACAGATGAAAAAAAACCCCGCATAGCGGGGTTTTTTATAAGACGATAACTTAAGCCTGAGGCTGAGTTACAACGTCTTTGATGCCTTTAACTTCGATCTCAACACGACGATCCGGAGCCAGGCAGTCGATCAGTGCAGCGCGAGCTTTCACGTTGTCACAGGTGTTGCCAGTAACTGGGTTGGATTCACCCATGCCACGTGCAGAGATTTTGTCAGAAGGAATACCTTTAGAGATCAGGTAATCAACAACGGACTGAGCACGTTTCTCGGACAGAGCCTGGTTGTAAGCGTCAGAACCGATACGGTCAGTGAAGCCCAGAACTACTACGGAACCGTCTTTCGGATCCAGGTTGCTCAACTGGCTGTACATCTGATCCAGAGCCTGCTGGCCTTCTGGTTTCAGAGTTGCTTTGTTGAAGTTGAACAGAACGTCAGACTTCAGAGTGAAGTGCTTGGTCTGTACTTCTGGAGCCGGAGCCGGAGCAACAACTACTGGAGCTGCTTCTTCCTGCTGACCGAAACGGTAAGAAACACCAACGCTCAACAGACCGTTATCCGGACGACCACCAACGGTGTTCGCGTCACCGATGTTGTTGGTCCACTGGTATTCCAGACGGGTAGCGATTTCAGGAGTAATTGCATACTCTACGCCACCAGCGAATACTGGGGATACACCAGTGTCGTGGTCTTTGAAGCCGCTGCTGCTTTTAGCGTCTGCACGCCAAACCATACCACCCAGACGAGTATAAACGTCCAGATCGTCAGTGATTGGGTAACCCAGTTTAGCGGTCAACTGAACGCCCTGAGCTTTGAAAGCGCCATTTTGATTGGTAGTGTCGGCAGTGCCTTTGTACGGCATACGACCTAACCAGTCATAACCCATTTCGAAACCAACGTACGGGTTAACCTGATAACCACCGAACGCACCGGCACCCAGTTGGCTTTCGTGGGTAGGCCCGGTGTTATTGATCTGGTTGTTGCCAATATCATGGTACTGAGACCAGCCCATTTTAGCACCAGCGTACCAGGTGTTATCTTTCGGAGCGGCCTGCGCCACGGTAGCGAAACCAGCCAGTGCCACTGCAATTGCGATAGCTGTCTTTTTCATTTTTTGCGCCTCGTTATCATCCAAAATTCGCCATGAATATCTCCGAAGAGAGATAACACGGTTAAATCCTTCACCCGGGGACCAGTTCAATAGTTACTCTACCGATATCTGCGGCTTACGCCGAGCACCCCTGGCGATGTAAAGTCTACAACGTAGTTGAAAACTTACAAGTGTGAAGTCCGTCAGGCATATGAAAAAAAAAGGCTTGTATACACAATATTTAACATTTATAGCTGAATAAATGTACTGAGGATATCCTGAAAACCGCTTCTGACAGGCGTTCAGACGAAAAACACATTACAGCTCAAAGGCAAATTGAGAGATGAAAAAAAATTCCAGGATAAATCCTAATTTTACTCAATGATACAAATTCGAGTGAATTTTTAGCCCGGAATGCTGTCTCCCCGCAAGTGTCTGGGCGCGAACCGGACGCATGATAAAACCCATCGCATTACCTTCATCAGCCGCTTTGACCAGTTCGGCATGTTCATCTTCCGTTAATTCTTCCGCCAGCCAGCCAATAACGACGCTGTAATTACCCGTGCGCAGCGCACGAATCATCGATTCCAGCGTATTGCAGGGGGAGAGCTGACTAATTTGCATGACTTTCGTCAATGGAAGTCCAGCTGACTGCACCCACTCCCGGCTTAATTTTTGCTGAGGCGTCAGCCACAACTGCCAGCGTGATTGTTGCCCTAACTGTTGCAGCAGGGGAAGCAGCAGCAGTTGTGTCATCATGGGCTGGTCCTCGCGATAGACAACTTCACTGATAAGCCCAGCGGTTGCGTTCTCTGATGAAACGCGCGCAATGTTGCTTGATGTGGAAGAGAACGACGATGAACGATTTGCATAGCCTGAAGTGTACATAATCAATCCAGCCCTGTGAGTTACTGTATGGATATACAGTAACCCTGCCATCAACAAAGATCAACCTTATTTTCGGAAACAGGTTCGCATTTTTTAGTCGTCGTCACGGGAAAAATAAAATTCATCTTGCCCCATACGCATAAGTTGCCTATTTTCGTCATTAACGGATCCGCTACTGAAAATCATTTGCTTACGTTATGATTTAAAAAGGATTTTTATGAAAGAGCTTTCTTATGCAAGGATCTATAAATCGCAGGAATATCTGGCTTCTCTGGGGACAATTCACTATCGCTCACTGTTTGGTGGCTACAGTCTGACGGTTGGCGATACGGTCTTTGCCATGGTCGCTAATGGTGAGCTGTATCTTCGCGCCTGTGAGCAGAGCGCCCAGTATTGTGTACAAAATTCTCCTGTCTGGCTGACATTTATTAAGCGCGGACGTCCTCTTGTACTTAATTATTACCAGGTGAACGATGCCCTGTGGCAAAACCAGCAGCAGTTGGTGTCGCTATCGCGATATTCGTTGGATGCAGCGGTTAAGGAAAAACAGAGTCGCTTTGCCCAGCATCGTCTGCGGGAATTGCCGAATATGACATTTCATCTGGAGACTCTGTTGAATGAAGCTGGAATTAAAGATGAGGGGACCATGCGATCGTTGGGAGCACAAATGTGCTGGCTGAAACTTCGGCAAAATAACCCGGCTCTGACGGTAAAAGTACTCTATGCCCTTGAAGGCGCGGTAGGGGGGATACATGAAGCCGCGCTCCCGGCGACGCGTCGCCAGGAGCTGGTTGAGTGGGTAAGTTCTCTTACGCCGGAGCCGGGGTATTAGACGGCAGCACGTCAATTTGCTGCTGTAATCGCCGGATCTCTGGGAGCAGGGCGATCAATAGCCCAACTTGCTGAACGACCAGCGGCTCTTTACTGTCCGGGCGTGGTTCCAGGTGCTGAATTCGCTGCTTCAGCCCTTCTAACGCCTGATATACACGCTGCTCGTCAGCGGGTTGATGGTGAAGGGCATCATCAACATAGCAAACAGCGTCATCCAGCAATGCCAATACGTCTGGATTGGTCAGCTGTTCGCGATGTGCGCCCAGCGCAGAAATATAGCTGGTAAACGTATGGTTGAGACACAGTAAACGGAACGCCGTTTCGCGGGTTTGGGCCGTGACATCCGGCTCGCTCGACATGTTTGATACCACGGAGGCGAGTTCAGCATCACGATTATGCGCATCACGGCGAGCGATACGGTAGGCCAGACGATTATCACGGCCCTGATGATATTGCTCGAGAATAGCATCAAGGTAGCGGCAGTTAGCGTCAGTCGCCCGTTCAATTACCCGTGGTAGGTTACGAAAACGCCAGTCTGGCCAGATGAAACTGACAGCAGCCCAGGCGATAGCACAGCCAATTAGCGTATCGATGACACGCGGCAGTGCAACCTCAAAGCCTTCGCCGAGCAGGTTAAAGCACAGTAACACCAGCAGCGTGATAAACATGGTGGCGTGTGCATACTGGACGTTGCGAAAGGCAAAAAACAGTACACCTGTGATCACCAGGAGTATCAGCTGCCCTTCGAGAGAGGGCACAAACCACAGGATCGGTAAACCAATGGCAATCCCAACCAACGTGCCGATAATCCTGAGCGCCAGGCGATGTCGGGTGGCGTTGTAGTTTGGCTGACAGACAAACAGGCTGGTCAGCAAGATCCAGTATCCGTGATTCATGCCGGTTATCTGGATAATGGCATAACCAACACAGAGCACTAACGACATGCGAACGGCATGGCGAAACAGAGCAGACTCAGGGGTGAAATTACGGCTCAGGCGTAACCAGATATCACTGAATCCATGGGGACTGTCATCGGCAAGCTGATTTTCAGACTCATTGCGCGAGAGTACCTGAGCCTGTTCAGACTCTATGGTAGCAAGCTGCGCGTCGATTGCCCGTAGGTTTGACAGTAAAAAACCCAGCGTATTGAGCAGGTCGGCAGGTTCACCACTGGCACGCATGCGCTCAAGTGCGGCATCTATATGGGTGAAGGCGCGCTCAAAGTGCGGATCGTGCTGGTAAGGCGTGCGCAATAAAATACAGCGAGATAATTGTGAACAGGCTTGTCCTTGCATCGACATCAACCGCTGGAAACGGAACATCACATCGCTGTGACGGAAATGATCGCGTAGCGTTTGATACTGAATGTGTGAAGAGCTTGCGCGTTCATGAATATCCTGCGCCACAAAATAGTAATGTAGCGTGCGACGTGTTCCCCGTTGTCCACGGTCACCGCGCAGGCGGGTCAGCAGCGACACTTTAGTCTGATTCAGCGTTGCCATCAGTTGGCCATTCGCGAGAGCTAAATCATACAACGGTGCCTGGCTTTCATCTTCTATGTCGGGGTCAAAAAGACGCGATTTCAGTTCCAGGTAGTGCGCTAACTGTTCGTAGCTGCGTGCCAGATTGTCCTGTAAGGGGCGGATGGGGAACAGAAGATGACCGGTGAGCGTCAGCAGGTTATACCAGATAGCGCCAGCGAGCAGCAGGATGGGTTGTTGATACCACTGATCGTAAAGCGAGGTGCCCAGCATCGTGTAAATGGCGATCAGCAATGCACCAAAAGCAATAGTTGCATAGCGCTGGCCTAATCCCCCCAGCAGAATAAAGCCGCTGGTGGAAAGCGTTAACCCAATAGCAAACAGCCATGGCCATGGGAAGAGCAGCTCAACGGAGGCCGAGGCAATAAAAAAGCACACCAGTGTGATGATTAAATTGCGCAGTCGGCCTGCGAGACGATCGTCCAGATCGGTAAGTGCGGCAGCGACCATACCCAGCGTGAGTGGGATAGTCAGCTTGACGTCACCCAGCCACCAGGGTAGCGCCGTTGTGCCGCATAGCGCGATAAAAATCCGCACGTAGTACAGCCAGGTGCTGTTCCAGGTATAGCGTTTGAGCAGAGGACTTAACATAAAGGCCATCGGTCCTGATTATTCAAAACGACGACGTGCATTGGCTTCACGCGCTGCACGGGCAACTTCTACTGAAACCACCCGGCGACCCACCGGCCAGAGCGCAATGGCAGCGATTTTAAAGTTTGCAATGCCAACCGGAATACCAATAATCGTAATGCACTGAGCAATACCAGAGATAATGTGCATCAGGCACAACCACCAGCCGAAGAAAATCAGCCAGAAAATATTGAGCACGGTGCCGCCGGTATTTAACAGGACGCTTTTACCGGCCGGATTCAGTTCATCGACATGAATCGCTTCGTTACCATAGGGAAACAGCGAAAGTCGGGTTATCTCCCAGCATGAACGGGTCAAGGGTAAAGTAAAAATAAGCACGACACTGACCAGCGTTGCCAGTAACCAGGCCAGGGTGGTGGCGAACCCCCCAAGCACAAAATTTAAAATATTCAGAACAGTACGCATAAACCCTCGGTTAACTCTGGTTTTCTGTGAATTCGGCAATTGTAACGTTTTTTTGGGCTGGAGCACGTTTTCTCTGGCGGTTACACTGATAAGCAAACCTCTTCGTGTGGATCCGCTTGAGTCTTATGGAACTGAAAGCAACTTCTCTTGGAAAACGTCTGGCACAACACCCTTACGATCGGGCCGTTATTCTCAATGCCGGGATTAAAGTTTCCGGCGATCGTCACGAGTATCTTATTCCCTTCAATCAGTTACTGGCTATTCATTGCAAACGCGGCCTGGTATGGGGCGAGCTGGAGTTTGTACTCCCGGATGAGAAGGTGGTTCGTCTTCACGGTACAGAGTGGGCGGAAACCCAGCGCTTCCATCATCATTTAAATGCACTCTGGCAACAGTGGAGCCAGGAAATGAGTGACGTTGCTGCGGGGGTTTTACAGCAGCAGTTGGATGCGATAGCGGCGCGTACTAGTGAAAGTAAATGGCTGACGCGCGAACAAACGTCAGGGCTGCAGCAGCAGATTCGCCGTGCCTTTGCCGCGTTACCGCTCCCGGTTAATCGGCTGGAGGAATTTGAAAATTGCCGGGAGGCGTTACGTCAATGCCAGGCATGGTTGAAAGACATTGAAGCCTGTCGCTTACAGCACAATCAGGCGTACACCGATGCAATGTTGGAAGAGTATGCCGAGTTTTTCCAGCATGTTGAATCTTCGCCGTTGAACCCTGCTCAGGCGCGCGCGGTGGTGAACGGTGAGCAATCATTGTTGGTACTTGCAGGTGCTGGAAGCGGTAAAACATCTGTGTTGGTTGCTCGGGCTGGTTGGTTGCTTGCACGAGGAGAAGCCGCACCAGAACAAATCCTGTTGCTGGCGTTTGGACGCAAAGCCGCCCAGGAGATGGATGACCGCATCCGTGAGCGTCTGCATACGGATGAGGTCACCGCACGGACGTTCCATTCACTGGCGTTGCACATTATTTCGCAAGGTAGCAAAAAAGTTCCAACGGTGAGCAAGCTGGAAAATGATGCTATCGCGCGCAACAAACTCTTTATAACAACCTGGCGTCAGCAGTGCAGTGAGAAAAAGGCTCAGGCTAAAGGCTGGCGACAATGGTTAGAAGAAGAAATGCAGTGGTCTGTACCCGAAGGTAACTTCTGGGATGACGAAAAATTACAGCGCTGTCTGGCTTCCCGGTTGGATCGCTGGGTTAGTTTGATGCGTATGCATGGCGGAGCACAGGCGGAGATGATTGCTAATGCTCCGGAGGAGATCCGTGATCTGTTCAGTAAACGCATAAAGCTAATGGCGCCGCTGCTCAAGGCCTGGAAGAGTGCCCTGAAGGATGAGAATGCCGTCGATTTCTCCGGGTTGATCCATCAGGCTATTGTCATTCTGGAGAAGGGGCGGTTTATCAGTCCGTGGAAACATATTCTGGTCGATGAATTTCAGGATATTTCCCCTCAGCGCGCCGCCCTGTTAGCCGCCTTGCGTAAGCAAAACTCGCAGACTACGCTGTTTGCCGTGGGAGATGACTGGCAGGCCATTTACCGGTTCAGCGGAGCACAGCTTTCTCTGACAACCGCATTCCAGCAAAATTTTGGTGAGGGCGATAGCTGTAATCTGGATACGACTTACCGTTTTAATAGCCGTATTGGCGAAGTCGCAAACCAGTTTATCCAACAAAACCCACACCAGCTCACAAAACCGCTGAACAGTCTGGCGACCGGTGATAAAAAAGCCGTCACGTTGCTCGACGAAAGCCAGTTAGATCTGTTGCTGGATAAGCTGTCGGGTTTTGTAAAAGCCGAAGAGAGAATTCTGGTGCTGGCGCGATACCATCATCTCAAACCTGCCAGCCTGGACAAAGCGGCCACCCGCTGGCCCAAGCTGCAGCTGGATTTTATGACTATTCATGCCAGCAAAGGGCAGCAGGCGGATTACGTCATTGTTATGGGACTTCATGAAGGGAATGACGGTTTCCCGGCTCCGGCTCGCGAGTCGATTATGGAAGAGGCGTTACTCCCGGCTGTTGAAGATTTTCCTGATGCAGAAGAGAGACGGTTGCTGTATGTGGCGCTAACGCGTGCGCGGCATCGGGTATGGCTACTGTTTAGCAAAGACGCGCCATCATGCTTTGTTGATGAGCTTAAGCAATTAGACGTTCCGGTGACCCGGAAACCCTGAAAAGCAGGCGGCAATTACCGCCTGCTTAGCGTTTATTTGAGGCGTTCTGCCAGATAACGGGCGTAATCCGGGATCAAGATATCCGTTGCGTCGTTGAAGTTTGGCGACTGGATAATAAAATCAGCCGTTGACACGTTGGTGGCGACTGGAATGTTCCAGACTGTGGCCAGACGTAGCAGGGCTTTAACATCAGGATCGTGGGGAACGGCGTTGAGCGGATCCCAGAAGAAAATCAGCACATCAATTTTCCCTTCTGAAATCAGCGCACCCACCTGCTGGTCACCCCCCATCGGGCCGCTCAGCATGGCGTTGACGTCCATTCCTGTCGCGCGTTGAATTAAGTTTCCTGTTGTTCCTGTAGCATACAGAACGTGTTTTTCCAGTAATGGCTGGTGGCGTTCAACCCAGCTCATCAACATCTTTTTGCAGTGATCGTGTGCGACCAACGCAATATGTTTCTGCGCTGGCAATGTGCGAGTCGTTAATTCCATAGTACAGCTCCCAAGTTAACCTTGTTACAGAGTACTGGAAGCACTTGACGCTGCAAGAGAAAGACAAAAAAAATGCGTATACGAACATAAATGTCACGATGGGGGTTGTTTCTCCGCCCATTGTAAGAAGTTACTTCGCGTTTGTGCGTCAGCCTGTTGAAACCAATATTTTAAGCGCTGTTCGGTCAGTGTTTGCGACTGAGGCGGCACGCGATCCAGTTCAGACACCCCGGAAAGCAGCGAACTGTCATCGGCCATCATTGTGGCAAATTGCGGTAAAGACGCATGCTTAGCCGCTTTGTTATAGCGCTCTGTTTCCATTTCATAATCTACGATTTTTGCGGTGGACGTGATTGACAGAATATCCAGCTTAACCGGTATAGGCATGGAGTCCCCATCCAGCAGTTCTACGCGCGGGGCATCATCAAAATGCGTTGCATCCCGCTCGTTGCTCAGACGTGGGAGGTGGAAATTAACCTGACTGACGAGTTGGGTATCAAAGCTGATGACCAACGGAGGCGAAATATACAGACGTTCTTCGTGGCTGGACAGGCGAATGGTTTTTTCTACGCGAAACACGAGCTGGTGCCGACCATTTTCCAGCTCAATACTGTCGGCACCACGCAGTAATGAGCTGGAGACTTTTTTTCCGTCCAGTACCAGAAGGTCAATATCATTAGACAGACGTAAAGAGGTAGCAAAAACGGTTACCGGCAAACATAGGGCAATCAAGGCTGTCACAATGCCGGCTTTCATAGGTTTCTCCTGTCCAGAAAATATCTGTATAAGATGTATCTAAATTTTTCGATAATCATGTTTACTAACATATAGACATATTTTTGAGTTTAGCTCTCATGCGCCAGTATGGGATGAATGGTTGCGGGGGCAGGTTTGTCGTACACTTTGCTAAACAGCCTGGAGGAAAACGATGAAAGAGACCGATATTGCTGGCATTTTGACAACGACCCGTACGATTGCGCTGGTGGGGGCAAGCGATAAACTCGATCGTCCAAGCTATCGGGTGATGAAATATTTACTCGATCAGGGTTATCACGTTATTCCTGTTTCACCGAAGGTTGCCGGAAAAACGCTGCTGGGGCAGCAGGGCTATGCGACGCTGGCAGATGTGCCAGAGAAAGTGGATATGGTAGATGTCTTCCGTAATTCTGAAGCGGCGTGGGGTGTTGCTCAGGAGGCAATTGCCATCGGAGCGAAGACCCTATGGATGCAGCTCGGCGTGATTAACGAGCAGGCAGCCGTGCTGGCTCGCGATGCAGGGATGACGGTGGTGATGGATCGCTGCCCGGCGATTGAGATCCCGCGGCTGGGACTGGCGAAGTAAGGCTGATCTGTAGCCGAACAAAACGCTCAGGCCCGATTAGCGAATCGCCATCGGGCCTGTATTAGCATCAATTGCGCAGGCGCGGGGCCTGAAGCTGTTTTCGAATTGTTCGCGCCAGTTCATCCATCGACGGTTGCTCCGGATGTTCTTCCTGTAGCTCACTACTCAGCTGTGCTTCGGCCAGATACGTATGCACTGGCAGACCATTATCGTCTTCCATCACCACGTGATACCAGGGAGCGGCGCGAAGTTCGTCGTTAACCGCCAACTCATCGGCTGACGGTTGATCAAGCGAATATTCCGGGTCGATATCCACGACCACTCCGAGGTAACCTAACAGGGAATGGCGGACCTGCTGGCCGATACCGAATTTGCTGGCAATCATAGTCACCTCCCGGGAAATAGATACCCTTTATGTAAGGGTAATATTCCACTTTTCAAGTTACATGATGCGACAGGCAAACCCTTTCAGATACAGCCCTTCCGGGTAGGTAGCGATCACCGGGTGATCGGCGGCCTGACGGAACTGCTCTATAAATTGTACATCACGACCAGCATCTATTGCGGCATCAGCGATGATTTTCTGAAATAAATCGGTGGTCATTAGCCCAGAGCAGGAGAAAGTCAGCAGCACGCCGCCCGGATTGAGCAACTGAATAGCCAGCATATTGATGTCCTTATAGCCGCGGCAGGCACCCATCAACTGGCTTTTGTTTTCGACAAATTTCGGCGGATCCATCACGATGACGTCGAATTTCTCACTACGATCGCGATAAGCACGCAGAAGTTTGAACACATCATCACGCACGAACTCAGCTTTGCTCAGATCCAGCTTGTTCAGTTCCACGTTCTGGCGGGCAATATCGAGCGCTTCCTGAGAGGTGTCAACGCTGACGACCTGACGGCATCCGCCCATTAATGCTGAGACCGCAAAGCCGCCGGTATAAGAGAAACAGTTCAGTACACGCTGATTTTCCACATAACGACGCGTGGCCAGGCGGCTGTCGCGTTGATCGAGGTAATAGCCGGTTTTGTGACCATGCTGAATATCAACCAGCAGCTTCATTCCGTGCTCTTCAATCGGCAGCAGGGCTGGCGGAAGCTCACCCGTTACTGGCCCTTGAGTCAGCTCCATACCTTCTTTTTTCCGTACGGCCACATCGCTACGGTCATAAATGGCGCAGTCCGGGAAAACAATTTGCAGAGCGCTAATCAGCGCGGCGCGTTGGTATTCAGCCCCCGCACTGAGCAACTGCAACACCAGGAAGTTGCCGAAGCGGTCAATGGTGATGCCCGGCAGGCCATCGGATTCTCCGGCGATCAGACGGTAACTGTCCAGACCGTCTTTTTTCGCCAGCCAGTCACGCCATGTTTGCGCTTGTTGTAGACGACGGGTGAAGAAATCAATATCGATGGACTCAGACTTGTCGAATGTCCAGACGCGTGCACGGATCTGCGACGCGGGTGAGTACGCGCCGCGTGCTAACCATTTACCCTGATGGTCAACAATATCGATGGTTTCACCGAGGTTGGCTTTACCTTCCATACGTGCGACAGCACCGGAAAATACCCACGGATGGCGGCGCAGTAATGATTTTTCGCGCCCTTTGGCTAACACTAAACGAGGATAATGTGGAATTGTAGATTCAGTCATGCGGAGCAACCTCTCACAAACAGTGACGCGGGCTGGAGTAAAGTACCAACCTGAAACCATTAAAATAAAATGGCGCGTAGAGTAGCACAGATGGTGAGGTCAATCATCAGGGTATGGCGTTGAGCGTTTCGGCACAAAACTCTATCACAGAGGCACAGTTTCTTTTATGCCCACCGTTTACATTGCTATTTCTTAATCAGAAAAAGGAAATGCAATGAAAGCTGTCTACTTTCTGGCTACCGCCGCCATTGTTGCGTTGAGTTTTAATACCTCTGCCGCCTCGACGTTTCGCCTCAACAGCACCGACATACCCGCTAACCTGAAGTTAACGCAAAAACAGGTGTTTAAGGGATTTGGCTGCAGTGGCGACAATATCTCCCCGCAACTGAGCTGGCAAAATCCGCCAGTTGATGCCAAAAGTTTTGCCATTACGCTGTTTGATCCTGATGCGCCAACGGGAAGCGGCTGGTGGCACTGGACCGTCGTAAATATTCCTGCTCAGATCCACACTCTTCCTGGCGGGGCCAGCATGGATAAGTTACCCGCTGGAGCAGTTCAGGGACGCAATGATTTCGGTTATGCTGGATTCGGTGGCGCCTGTCCACCGCCGGGCGATAAACCTCATCGCTATCAGTTTACCGTGTGGGCGTTAAATACAGACGAGTTGCCAATTGACAGTAACGCCAGCGGTGCCCTAGTCGGTTTTATGCTGAACAGCCACGTGATTGCTAAAGCTGAATTAACCGCCACTTACGCAAGAAAATAAAGAGGATACTCTGGTGCAGGATGTACATTTTCGCCATAACAACCTTACCACCGCTGAGGTGCGTTCCGGCCATCTGCACCACTTGCATCGGGTTAAACTGTTTTCTGCTGCTATTTGCCATATTACGCAGGGAAGTAAGGTCATTATTCAGGATGAAAATCGTCTGGTCGCAGGACCGGGTGAGATGATTATCATCCCGGCGAATACGCCTCTGGAGATTATTAATCAGCCGGAACAGGGAGTATTTCGCTCGGATTTGTTGTTGCTATCGACGAGCATCATTACCGCGTTTAAAAATAACTGGGTCGAGGATTTCCCTCCGGCAAAATTGACGTCGCTATGTACGCCAATGAGCAACGGACTGGCTTTTATGTGGGAAAGCCTGCTGGATGCAGTACGCCAGGACTTACCTGCAAAACTGCAGGAGCATCAGGCGATGGGATTATTGCTGGCGCTACTGCATGATGGTGTGGCAGGGCCTCTGCTTATCGAGCGACGGTTTAATCTTACTGAACAGGTGCGGCAACTAATTATGTTATCCCCTGCTAAGCTATGGACAGCTCAAGAGATTGCTGGTCGCCTGTCTATCGGTACCTCGACGTTACGCAGACGATTACAGATGGAATCGCAGAGTTACCGGCAGATAGTCGAGGAGGTGCGAATGTCCTGTGCGCTCTCTCAACTACAGTCGACCACGCTGCCGATTGGCGAAATTGCGTTACGCTGTGGCTATTTGTCAGGTTCTCGATTTACCGCAAGATTTCGCCAGCATTACGGATGCCTGCCGAAACAGGTGCGCTGAGGCCTCGGTAACTGTTCCTTCATTTACGTTAATAAGGAGAACCGCAATGTCGAAAGTCTGCGTAATCGCCTGGGTCTATGGCCGGGTTCAGGGGGTAGGATTTCGCTACACCACCCAGCATGAAGCACAACGGCTGGGGTTGACCGGCTACGCGAAGAATATGGATGACGGCAGCGTAGAGGTTGTCGCCTGCGGTGAAAGCGAGCGGGTTGAACAACTGATGAAGTGGTTGAAAGCCGGGGGGCCGAGCAGCGCCAGGGTTGACCGGGTTCTTAGTGAACCACATCGTCCTGGCGACGAGCTAAAGGGATTTAGTATCCGCTATTAAATACATTTCACCGGTTTCGGCAGGCCGGCAATTTTAGTTGCCTGCTTGGCCGGACCTTTCGGGAACAGGCGGTAGAGATAACGGCTGTTGCCTTTCTCTTCGCCAAACTTGTTGGCCATCGCTTTTACCAGCATGCGGATAGCGGGGGAGGTATTAAACTCCAGATAAAACTCGCGGACAAAACGCACCACTTCCCAGTGTTCCGCGGAGAGCGTAATGCCTTCGTTTTCGGCGATTCTCTCCGCCAGCGCCTCGCTCCACAGCGTGGTATCTTTCAGATAGCCTTCGCTATCGGTACTGATTTCTTTACCTTCAAAGATCAACATAATTCGTCACTGCGTTAGTCAAACTGGCGGCAGTTTACCAAAAAAGAAAGCCCCGCATAAGCGGGGCTGGATAATGCGTGTGGACATCTTAATCGCGGCTGGCGAAGCCCAGAATACTCAGCAGGCTGACGAAGATGTTGTACAGCGAAACATACAGGCTAACGGTGGCACGAATATAGTTGGTTTCACCGCCGCGGATGATATTGCTGGTTTCAAACAGGATTGCGCCTGAAGAAATCAGAATGAACACCGCGCTGATTGCTAGATGTAATGCTGGCAGTTGCAGGAAGATATTGGCAACCATACCAATCAACACCACTACAACACCCGCCATCAGCATACCGCCGAGGAAGGACATATCTTTACGCGTGGTCAGCACATAGGCCGAGCAGCTGAAGAAGACCAGTGCCGTACCGCCCAGCGCCATGGCGATAACATCACCCATGCCTGCGGACAGGTATGTATTCAGCATCGGTCCCAAGATGTAGCCCAGGAAGCCAGTGAAGGCGAACGCTGACAAAATACCAACCGGTTTATCTGCCGTTTTATAGGTCAGGAACATCAGACCATACATACCCACCAGCGTCAGGATAAGTCCCGGAGAAGGTAACATCAGTACGGTACTGGCGGTCGCAGTGATCGCTGAAAACGCCAGCGTCAGGCTGAGCAGGAAATAGGTATTGCGCAGCACCTTATGCGTGCTGAGTAGCGATGTACGCTCGCGCGAAGAACTAATAATACGATCCATGAGTCACTCTCTTATGACAGATGTAATTAATGATGGAGGATAATGAAATCAAGGGGAATGACACAGCGGTTTTACCCATCTTTACGCATTTTAGCCCGCCAAACTTAAGCATATTATTTCAACAAAAGTTCCCGAATTAGATGTTAGCACTGTATGTGCAAAAATGTCAGATCGCTATCTACCAGGTAACTGAAAAATATTGCGTTATTCCTGAATCTCTCTGACAGTGACAGCGGTGTCTACATAAAACAGAGCAATAAGGTAAAGGGAATGATTCAACATAAATCGAAGATATTGACGTTTACGCTGTTGGCTGTCTGTTTGATGTCTATAAACGGCGCGGCGAGGGCGGCAAATGTTCCCGCAGGAACACTACTGGCAGAAAAACAGGAACTGGTCAGAAACAACGGCAGTGAGCCGGCATCTCTGGATCCGCATAAAGTTGAAAGCAACGTTGAGTTTAATTTAATCAGCGATATGTTCGACGGTCTGGTTGCTGTCAAGCAGGATGGGTCTATCGAACCCCGTCTAGCCGCGTCCTGGGAGAATAAAGGCAACACTGTCTGGACCTTCCATTTACGCCCGGGCATAACCTGGTCAGATGGATCTGCTATTACCGCACAGGATGTCGTCTGGAGCTGGCAGCGTCTGGTTTCGCCGCAAACGGCTTCACCTTATGCTTCGTATCTGGGCAACATGCACGTTGCGAACGCGGTTGATATTGCCCAGGGGAAAAAAGATCCCGCCACGCTGGGAGTCAAAGCCCTGGATGATACCACCCTGGAAATTACCCTGACGCAACCGACGGCGGCGTTTCTGGCGATGCTGGCGCATCCATCTCTGGTCCCGCTGGATAAAGTGTTGATAGGTCGTTTTGGCGATAAGTGGACCAGGCCAGAGCATTTTGTCAGCAGCGGGCCGTACAAATTATCGCAGTGGGTGGTTAATGAGCGCATCGTTGCCGAGCGTAACCCACATTATTGGGACGATCGGCATACGGTTATTAATAAAGTTACTTATTTGCCTATTAGCTCAGAGTCGGCTGACGTAAATCGCTATAAGGCCGGTGAAATCGACATTGTGTATAGCGTACCGGTTAACCAGTTCGCGCAACTGAAAAAAACAATGGGGGATGAACTGCATGTCTCGCCTCAGCTTTCAACGTATTACTATCAGTTCAATACAACCCGCACGCCGTTTAATGATCCGCGCGTGCGCCGGGCGCTGAATATGGCGTTGGATAAAGACATCATTGCGAAAAAGGTGATGGGGCAGGGGCAGCGAGCAGCGTGGGTTATCAGCCAGCCGGAAATAGGTGGGGTGAAACTGCATGCGCCGGAGTATGCGTCATGGCCGCTCGAAAAACGTATTGCTGAAGCCAAAAAACTGCTGGCTGAAGCCGGTTTTGGTCCTGAGCATCCGCTTAGCTTGAATCTGCTCTACAACACCTTCGAAACGCACCAGCGTATTGCGATTGCCGCATCGTCGATGTGGAAGAAAAACCTTGGCGTCGAGGCGAAGCTGCAAAACCAGGAATGGAAAACCATGCTGGACACTATGCACACCGGTAATTTTGACGTCGTGCGCTATGCGTGGATAGCCGACTATGATGATGCCTCAAGTTTCCTCAATATCTTCCGGACCGGTGATAGCGAGAACACCACCAAGTACAGTAACCCCGCCTTTGATGAAGCGATGCGTAATGCGGCAAAAGCAAGTTCACTGGAAGAACGCGGCAAATACTATCAGCAGGCTGAAGACCTTTTAGGTGAGGATGTGCCCGCGATTCCGGTTTACCACTATGTCCGCACGCATCTGGTGAAGCCGTGGGTGGGGGGATTTGCGCCGGATAACCGGGGAAATTACTACACCAAAGATATGTACATCAAAAAACATTAAGCGCTATAGCCGGTATTCGTGCTGAATAAATGGTCAATTTGTTGTTATTTCAGTCGATTAACAACATTTTGGCTGTTTTTCAGGCAAACGAACACATTGGTGCTTTACAGGTCCGTTCGGGATGTTTATAGTGCGCCTCATTGGAAGCGTGGCCGAGCGGTTGAAGGCACCGGTCTTGAAAACCGGCGACCCGAAAGGGTTCTAGAGTTCGAATCTCTACGCTTCCGCCAAACATGAAAAGGGGTTACCGAAAGGTAA
>NZ_SZWU01000020.1:47058-63775 GCF_005280935.1 Citrobacter sp. wls757
TTTGAGAAAGATTTAAAACATGGTGTCGTGAATGTCAGTGTTACTGTTGCGCATTACATGCTCTATATTTGGCAAGTAAACTGAATAACGTAAGCAGGCATCATATTCTCCAGCCCAGCCTGAGTGAGCTATGGTAATCCCTGATATCACTTGAAATGACTGGTGTAGACTCTTCTTCAAAAACGAAGCCCTCCACATTTAGGTGTGAGGGCTTGTAATCGTTAATTGTTAAATTTACCTAAGTAGACTATAGCGGTGTTATCTGAGATGAATAATGAATAATATTCATTAGATGATACAGGTTTAATTCCTTTGTTAATCATATCTGCAAATTGATTTTTGCTTTCATTCACATCAGTATAACCATGTCGTGTTTGTGTTAATCCTTTATTGATCAATTGAAAGGACGCTAAGAATTCAGTGGCTGGGAAAACGAAGTAACCTATGAGCGGTTTGCTCTCTACTATTAACTTTGCTCTTTCATTTATATTTAATTGACCTACAGTACCAATAGATACGATGTTTTTATGATTGGCGATATCTTGCGCAATCATGTTAAAAACAAAATCTTCGTATTCTTGTTGTGATTTCATTGTGTTGCTTAGTTGAGCACTAAAAGCAAGTGAAGCAATAACCGGTATCAATGCTGCATATTTAAAGCGTGGAGCAAAATGCATAATGGGTATAGCAATTATAACCAATATAACTGAAAATGATACTAAGGTACGAGGGAGTACCGGTGCATCCTGAAGTAATATAGTTGGCCCCATAAGAGATATAATGAATATTAAAAAAGACAATCCACTATACAAAATAAAGGATACTATACTCCCTATATTTGTGCGATAAGAAATGAGCATAAACACCAGGCTAATTAGTATCGGAATAGCAAAGTAAATGTAAACAGGGTGGTAAAAATATGAAAGGGTTATTGCTTTTAAAGAGGTTAATGTTCCGATTAGGTGCTCAAATCCTCCCTTATCCAAAGATATTAACTCTGAGCGCGAGTTGTGTTTTGGAGAGAAGAAAATCATGTAGATAAGATAAAATGAGATAAATAAAATTGTTTTTTTAAATAAAAATATTACCGATTCTTTGATATGTGCCTGTTTTTTTATTGCGATAATTATTACGTCAACAGCCAGCAAACCGATGAAAATATTTGCACACGGTTGATACAATGTTAAGGATAATACACCCGCTATCAACTTTATTGCTATCTCTAGTGTCAAGTTTTTATTTTGATATGTATATGCCACTACAGCCACGAAAAAGGAAATAGACATTCCCAGACTATCATATCTATAAGCGATATTTTGCAGGATAAATGGGTTGAATATTAAAAGTGCGGCAACCATTTTAGCGTTAGGTACATCTGATTTAATCAAATGTTTACTAAGTGCAAGTGAAGATGCTCCTAAGAGAATGCAGGACGCGATCATGGTATAAGGAAATAAATCAAGATTGTAGTGGCCACTTGCAGAAAAAATTCTTGCTATAACATCCGCAAAAGGTCGACCTAAACCTCGCCAGCCGTAGTTTCCAGTGATCGATCTGTCTAAATCATCTCTATAATATATTCCAGCTTGAATTAAAGGGTAAATAAATAGGAGAGCCAGTCCTGAATAAATAAAAAATAATTTTTTATCGAATTTAGAAAACATGTTAAATCCCATCTTGTTTTTTAACTATGTAGCGCGGTCTTTGTTTGGTTTCAATATATATTCTACCTATGTACTCCCCGAGTACACCGATTCCAATTAACTGAATACCGCCCAGGAAAAGAATTGAAACAATAATAGATGGATATCCCGCTACCGGATTGCCCCAAAATATTTTGTCTATAATCATCCATGCGCCGAATAAGAAGGATAAAGTGGCGACAAAAAAACCAATGTAAGTCCAAATTCGGAGTGGGAACGTTGAAAAGCTGGTAATACCTTCGAGTGCGAGATTCCACAATTTCCAGCCATTAAACTTTGATTTACCAGCTATACGGCCTGCTCGAGTGTACTCCACTACGTCAGTACGACCTCCAACCCAGCTAAGAACACCCTTCATAAAGAGATTACGTTCCGGCATGAGTTTGATATTTTCTACGACATCGCGGGACATGAGTCTGAAGTCACCAACGTTCTCTTCGATCTTCGGGTCGCTTATTTTATTGTGCAATTTATAGAACCATTCAGCGGTTTTTCGCTTAAGTTTTCCATCTGTAGAACGGTCCGCACGCTTTGCCAGTACAATATCTGCACCCGATAACCATTTATTTATCATCAATGGAATTGTTTCAATTGGATCCTGTAGGTCGACATCGATTGGGATAACGGCTTCGCCAGTGGAACATTCCAGTCCTGCAAATATGGCGGCTTCTTTTCCAAAATTACGTGTGAATGAAACGGGAACAACGAGCGAATCAGATAAGGCAAGGGCATTAATAATTGATTCTGTAGCATCTTTGCTACCGTCGTTGATAAACACAATTTCAACATCGTACTTTTTTAGTTCTTCGTATCCTCGCACCGTCTTGTAGAAAATAGGTATTGTATCTTCTTCATTGAAGACTGGCACTATCAGAGAAATTTTCATTTCGGATCCCTAAAAACAACAAATTTAGAGTATACAAACCCACATACTAAGCTGATTGAGGAGAACTCAATCAGCGTTATGAGTGGGGAAATGTTAAAGCGATCGGAAATCTGACCGGAGATGAAACTCAACAACCCCATAAAACCAACAAACAGTATGTATCCTCTGCTGGTGGCTTTTGCATTGAAGGTGAATTTTGCGTTAGCAAAAAATGAAAATGTTACAGCGCATAAGAATGCCACTACATTGCTCACAGCTTGGTCATTTTTCATGATGTACACCATGATGCCGAACACGGCCCAATGCAATGCCGTGTTTACGATTCCGACAGAAATGTAGCGAGAAAGTAGTTTTATCATGATTAAAAATGCTGAACAGGAAGAAAGGGAGTTTAACATTGATGTAAAACCAGATCGACATGTTGACGCCAGTCAGCGCAGTAAGCAGAGTCATTTGGGGATGATTAAGGGGTTGTTAATGCCACAGCCACGTTATCTGTAAAAATAGGTCGCCGAAAGCCCCCGCTTTTTGCTTTATACTTTTGGCGCAAGTCAGCTGATATAAGGAGATTATGATGATAAAAGTTGGCACCTTGCTGGCGCTAAGCATTCTGTCATTGTCGGCGTACGCAGCAACGACTGGGCTAAACAGTCCAGCGCCGGGCGTATTGTGCGATAAAACCATCTGTGCCGATGAACACGGTTTGTCGGTGGCGTTGACCTCGAAATATCTTGGCAAGCAGCAGGGCGAAAAACTGGCAGCTGCCGGACAGTTCGATACCTCGGCTTTTACATTCCGCGGTGGCCTGTTTTGTGACACCAACGAACGTTTGTGTCGGGATGACCGCTATTTCGGCACCGACGGTAAGCGCAGCGGTAAAATAAACACCCATTACACCGCGTTACTGTTCGGAAAGGTCGACAAGCCCTGACAATCTCTGACGTGTCCCCAGCCTGTATTGCGGGGGGCACTACAACACTAACTCTCAAAAATGAGAGGCCGATCCTCTGAGCAGGACTTTTGTCCTCAATCACCTCACAAACGTCTGGTTACAATCCCTGCATATCTTCAATACCCATAATTCAGGAATTGTTATGACTGCACATATTAATGCCAAGCCAGGTGATTTTGCGCCAACCGTTATTATGCCGGGCGATCCGCTCCGCGCTAAATTTATTGCCGAAAATTATCTAATGGATTACCGCGAAGTCACCAATGTACGTAATATGCTGGGTTATACCGGTTTATATTTTGGGCAAACTGTTTCGGTGATGGGACATGGAATGGGCATTCCTTCAATGACGCTTTATGCCCATGAATTGGTACATGATTTTGGTGTGCAAAGAATTATACGCGTCGGCAGTTTAGGGGCAACACAACATCATGTCAAAATGCGCGATATTATCCTGGCCGTCGCCGCCGGAACGGATTCAGTCACAAATTTAAAACGTAGCGCAGGCTATGCGATGGCAACATCCGCCTATTTCCCATTATTGCAGCAGGCGTGGACGCTGGCACAGAAGGCCGGTATCGATATTAAAGTCGGCAATGTTTTCAGCGGCGATCTTTATTACGATCCTGACGAAAATTTAATACCGGCACTGGAAAAATTCGGTGTGCTCGGTGTGGATATGGAAGTAGCAGGCTTATACGCTTTAGCGCATCAGTTTAATATTGAAGCGCTGGCTATTTTAACTGTCTCCGATCATTGCCTGACCGGAGAAGAAACAACCGCAGAAGAACGACAATTGACCTTTAACAACATGATTGAGCTGGCGCTAAATACTGCTGTTACCGCTTAGTTCCGGCTTTTAATTGAACCAATCAGAGATGGCATTATATGAAGAATAAAATAGCACTTACGCTGATTAGTTTTCTGGCAAATTTTATTATGGCAGGGTTTGCCAGTCAGTTCGGTATGCTAATCGAACCGATTGCAGTACGCTACGGTGCCGATGTGAATACCGTTGCTTCGATATTTTCGTTGCTCAATGGTGGAGCATTAGCCGGCACTATCGCCGCCTTTTTCCTGATTGAGAAAATCGGTGTGAAGCGTATGACGCTCATTATCTATTCGATAGTGTTCCTTTGCGCTCTGGTAATGCATTTAAGCCCTGGCTTATGGCCAGTGATGGTCGCCATGACCCTGGTGGGTTTTTGCGGAGGGATCGGTCTGTGCGTGGCGGGAACGATTGTGGTATCGGTCTGGCAGGATCGTATTCAAAGTACGATGCTGGTGGTGCAGGACGCCACTTTCAACGTTGCGGGCGTGGTTTTTCCGCTGATCACGACCTTCGCCCTGACGCACAATATGTCGTGGAGTTACAGCTATCTAAGCGTGGGTATGGTGGCCTTACTCACGCTGGGCGTTGTGGCGCTCACCCGCTTTACTGCCTGCGAGACGGCGCCCACGGCAGATCGGACAGATAAGGTAAAATCGGAGTGGAATCCAGGGATCATCAGCGGAGGCATTGGCCTGTTCTTAGGAATGCTGGCGCTGTACACCTTCCTGACCTGGGCACCATTATTTGTGAAGAACAAATTTGGCATTCCCTTTGAAGAAGCAGGAAATATTATTACGCAATACTGGGGCGCTGCGCTGGTCGGGGCATTAGTATCAACCGTCATTGTTTCTCGGGTGAAGATACATTATTTCCTGCTAAGTATTATTCTGCTGGCTAGCATTATTACCACAATTATCGTCACGAAGGATAATATCTCCGGGCTTGATTATCTGGCATACAGTTACGGGTTTGTCTGTGCTGCGCTGTATAACTCATTTATTGCCTACGGTGTTTCTTTCGTGAAGCGTGCGAGCAGTCAGAACGTTTCTTATATTTTAATTAGCGGCAGTGCCGGGGCCATGTTTAGTCCGGCGATCAGCGCGCTCATGGAAAAAACAATGGGATTGCAGAAAATTATGTACGCGATACCGGTGTTGTATTTAATTATCTTTGTCATGTTGATGGTGACATTAAAACTCAAACGTAATTAAAAGCACTGATAACACTTACCTCTTTAATTAAATAGCCAGTCGCCACACCATTTATATGGTGGGGCGATACTCAACCTTACTCAAAGGAATTGAAAAATGCTGAAGAACAATAAGTTAATGATTAAAAAAACAATCCTGGGTGCAGTAGTGGCAATGAGCTGTATGCAAGCATTCGCGGCTGACTATACTGATGGCAACATCCGTAAAAATGATTTTAACTGGATGCAGATGAACTTAATGCAAAGTGTGGACGCGAAAGTGCCATATGGTATTCGCAATGACACCTATCTGGAACTGGAGTTTGGTGCACGCTCTGGCATTATCGATCTGTACGGTTATGTGGATTTTTTTGATATTTTGGATCGCGAGCAGGACGATCGTCACGGCGGTGATAACTTCTTTGCCAAGATATCTCCGCGTTTTTCCCTGGACGCCATTTTTAATAAAGATTTATCCGTTGGGCCGTTTAACGAATTCTATATTGCAACGGTAAATAACATTGGCGACCGGGAATTATTTGAACATTACGTTGGCCTGGGTACAGATGTGAAGGTCCCGTGGTTTGGTCTGGTGGGAATGAACATCTATGCGCATTATGTTCGTGAAAACTACGGTGCGGATAACGAAGGAAAGTGGGATGGCTATATGTTCTCGACTAACTGGTCGACGCCATTCTATACCTTTGCCAACGGCAGTTATCTGAACTATCAGGGGTACTTTGACTACCAGTTCGCCGCGAATAAGATTGCTAATCAACCGTTATACAGCAATAACGCGATTGAATGGTATAACGGTATCTACTGGCATTCAGAGCATTATGCAGTCGGTTATGGCCTGAAGTATTTCCGTAACATGGCATTGATGGAAAACCACGGCGGAGCAGGGCGTACCACCGGGCTCGGTCACTATTTCAGCCTCACCTATAAGTTCTGATTGCGCCAAAATGACACACCGATGCTCTGTTAACGAGCGTTGGTGTGTCAATCAATGATGTCATTGCCGAGAAATTTACGCAGCCCATCCAGATCCTTAATTTCCAGTCCTTGCTTCGTTCGCGTTACCAGCCCGGCATCCGTCAGCGCTTTAACCGCCCGCCGATAGACCCGGTCGGTTGTGCCGAATCGCTCAGCTTCCTGGTATTTTTTATGGAAACCATCCATCGGCTGCTTGTTCTGATGCTGGCGATACAGGTCATACGCCACGTTATGTACGATAGGGTAGAGCATCCGGTGCAGGAAGATTTCCAGCATATCCTGATAATCAATCGCCATTGCACTGGCAAAAAATATCGCCAGTCTGGGGTGCTGATTCAGCGCTTCTTCCAGACGGTCACAGCTGCACACCGCTACGGTCAGTGGTTCTTCCGCGACGATATCAAGCTGGCAGCGATACCCGGTAAAAAACTCCATTTCACCAAACAGCTGCTCGTCGCATTCCATGGCGCCCAACTGGAATCGGCGACCATTCTCCGCGCTGTAACGCAGCGAAATTCTTCCGGATTGCACCATGATCAGTCGATCGACAACCTGTCCCTGGCGGTATAGATACTCATCTTCCTGGATAATCTGCGTTTCAGAGAGCAGTTCCTGAAATATCTTCTCAATCAAGGCATCATCCTGCTGCCAGATGTTGTGAAAACGACCTTTCGTGAGGGGTTTAAGCTGCATGACTCAACGTCTTATTGTTTAAGATAATTCTTATATCAGACTGTATGCCATCTGCTGGGCAATGTCATTAAGAGCGCGGGGCGGATAATAAAAGGACCAGCACCATGCTGGTCCTGACATACTAAGGATGGCTGATAAAGCGAGACAGGCGCTGGCGCAGCAGGCGGTTTTCCTGGCGTAACTGAGCGTTCTCCTCCAGCAACGTCAGCGCAACGGCAATCCCTGGCCAGTCAAGTTCCAGCTCCTGGCGCAGACGCACCGCGCGACGCATTACTGTCAGCGCATGATCGTCAAACGTCTCGTCTTCATGGGGTTCTATCACCCCTAAGCCGACAATCTCATGCAGTTCCTCTTCTGACACACCGGTGTACAGACAAAATTCGGTAATGGTAAAAGTGACGGTAACGTTAGCCATTATGCTTTCCCCCACTCTTTGCGCGGATCAAAGGTCTTTTGTGCATCCGCCAGCTGTTGCCACAGGGCGGCACTGGCGTCGTCAGGTTTCGGTGGCATGACGATCTTGATCACCGCATACAAATCGCCGGTATGTTTTTTACTTACCAGACCCTTGCCCTTAATGCGGAGTCGCTGGCCGGCCTGGCTGCCTGCAGGAATGGTCAGCAGGATGCTCTCTTTCAACGTCGGAACGGTTACTTTCGCACCCAGCGCAGCTTCCCACGGCGCGAGGGGAACGACAACTTCCAGATCCTGATTAACAATATCGAACAGCGGATGCGGCGCAATATGAATCACCAGCCACAAATCACCGTTCGGCCCACCGTTTTCGCCGGGGGTGCCCTGGCCTTTCAGACGGATACGCTGACCGTTACCGACGCCAGCCGGAATTTTCACATTCAGCGTTTTAGGAATTTCTCGTTCTACCATGCCAAACGCATTATAGACTGGCAGGTTGTAACTGATAGTGCGGCTATGCTCAGTAAGCGTTTCTTCGAGGAATACGGCAACTTCAATTTCAATGTCGTGCCCGCGGCTGGCAGGGCGCTGGCGCGACTGGTGCGCACGCTGGCCAAAAATGGAGGAGAAGATATCGTCGAAATCTTCGGCGCTGTAGCTTTGATTCTCTCCTTGCTGGAATTGACGGCTGAACTGTGGGTCGTTACGGTGCTGCCACAGCTGGTCGTACTCGGCGCGTCGCTGCTCATCACTCAATACTTCCCAGGCTTCTGCAACCTCTTTAAACCGGGCCTCCGCGTCAGTCTCTTTGCTGACATCAGGATGATATTTACGGGCGAGTCGACGATAGGCGGTCTTGATTGTCTTGAGATCGTCTGTCGGTTTCACGCCCATAATGGCGTAATAATCCTTTAATTCCATAGCGTTCTCTCGTGTAAATCAACACTTGCAGAAGGTGAACCCTGACAACAGGTATCACCGCTAAGTTTAGGGTAATCCTGATAACGGCGAATGCCAACCGGGAAGGGAGGATATTGCGATAAACGATGCAGGCATTGCACCACCAACAGCGCAGTTGAGGTTACGGCATCTGTTGTGTGGTGCGAAAAATGAGATTAGCTAAAAATCAGGATTTGCTTATCAGGAAGCGGACCGTATCAGCATAGTTTTGCACGAATGCATTAAGGTCATCTGACTTCAGTCCTTTTGGATTGATCATATATTTTCCGTTGATAAAAATGGCGGGCACACCGGTTAGATCAGCTGCCTTCGCCATTTCTTGCTGCTTAGCGGTCAGTGATTTCACGGCAAAGCTATTCCATGCCGCATCATAATCACTGGCGCTGACGCCCGCGCTGATAAATACGTTACGAATATCGTCCGCTGTTTTAACGGTTTGTTTTTTCTGAACGGCATCAAAAAGCAACGGCTTAACTTTATCTTGTACGTTCAACAGCATGGCGACGGACCAGGCGTGGGTCATGTCTTGCCCCAGCGGACCTAAAAAGTCGACGTGGTACTCGGTGAGTTTGACATCTGCCGGCAATACTTTTTTCACGTTATCAGTGATTTCAAAAACTTCATCGTACTGATAACAGGAAGGGCAATAGAATGAGAAAAACTTCAGTGCGGCTGGAGCGGAAGCGACAGGCTTTTCCAGTGAGATATACTCTTTGCCGTCGGTAAATGATGCTGCCTGAGCGCTAACTGTAAAAAGTAACCCAATCAGGGGTAATAAATATTTTTTCATTTCCATATACTCTAAATAACATTTAATAAACAAATTATCTGCTAATGAATACGTTATTCATTGCGTCTGAATATAATAAGGAAATTCTCTGGAAATGCGCTGACCCTTACTTTCATTTACGCATCAGTACGTGGTGGGCATTATCTGTGTGCTGTCATGGAAATATCTTTCGGCATTCTTCGTAAATAGTGAATGATAACTTGGGTGATATTTTCAGGGGTGTTTTTAGCAATGTTATAGTGTAATAAATAAAGGCGGGAATATGATTAATTATCATTTCGTTTTTAAAGCGTGAATTGCAGGTTGTTGCGTTAAGTTCTGCAAATAACTCCGTAGATTTTCTTTTTCTTGTCGCGCGTGAATGAATAGGGTAAGTGTCAGAGATGAGCAACCCAAATGGATATCGCTATGATCGACCACCTGGATCACCTGGTACTAACCACCAATCATGAAGAGGCTTGCGTACGTTTCTATGTCGAGCTTTTAGGCATGAGGCTGGAAACCTTCGCGCAAGGTCGGAAAGCCTTCGTCTTTGGCAATCAGAAAATCAATCTCCACATTCGGGGAAAAGAGTTTGAACCCAAAGCCTACGCGCCAACGCCGGGGGCGCTGGATTTATGTTTAATCACCACGCGTACGCTGGAAGAGGTGATGGAGACGTTTCAAACCCACGGGGTCGAGATTATTGAAGGGCCCGTTGCACGTACCGGTGCGACAGGACCTATTCGCTCGGTGTATGTCAGGGATCCCGATCTCAATCTGATTGAAATCGCGGTATATCCAGCAGATGGCAGGACATAACTTTACAGCGTAAAGGTTGCCAAAACCTGGCGAGTGGTTAAGATAACTCGCATCAATGAGTGAGGGTATAATGGCGAAACGTCAACGGATGGGATGGTGGTTCCTCTGTCTGGCATGTGTTGTGGTGATGGTTTGCACCGCACAACGCATGGCGGGCCTGCACGCGTTGCAGATGGATACCGCCGTTACAAGCGTTGTCGCCAGCGCACAAGTGCAGACCGATGAGGCCTCACCCGTTACCCCTTGTGAACTGAGTGCGAAATCATTACTGGCTGCGCCACCCGTATTGTTTGAAGGTGCTATTCTGGTGCTGTGCCTGCTGCTGTCGTTGCTGACGCCAGTGCGGGCGTTTCGTCTACCTTTTTTCCCACCGCGAGCCATCTCGCCGCCCACTCTCCGGGTGCATCTCCGATTTTGCGTCTTCCGTGAATGACAGAACAGCCGTTGCTGACTGTTAGATAATTATTCACGGAGAAAAACTATGATGACTGTTTTCAGACAGGCGCTGCTCTGTCTGTTATTGCTATGGCTGCCCGTATCCTGGGCGGCTGAACCCGGCTGGCTGCGTTCACCCGGTAACGATCACGCCAGCGTGCGGTTACGCGCTGATACGTCCGCAGGCGGAGAAACCCGTCTGTTGCTGGATGTCAAACTGGAGGACGGCTGGAAAACCTACTGGCGTTCTCCGGGCGAGGGAGGCGTTGCACCTGCTATCGCCTGGAAAGGGGAAATGCCCGCGGTCGACTGGTTCTGGCCAACCCCTGCTCGTTTTGAGGTCGCCAATATCACTACTCAGGGGTATCACGATAAGGTGACGTTCCCGATGGTGGTGCGCGGTAGAGCGCCCGCCACGCTCAGCGGCGTTTTGACGCTATCCACCTGTAGCAACGTTTGCCTGTTGACGGATTTTCCTTTTTCCGTGATGCCCACAGCCCAGGACCCGACTTTTGCACATGACTATGCTCAGGCGATGGGACAGATCCCACTTGCCAGCGGCCTGACCGATGCTCTGAGCGCAGGCGCACGGGCGGGAGAGTTAGTCGTCGAGGCACGCCGTGCGGGAGGCTGGACTGAACCAGGGCTGTATCTGGATGCTGTTGATGATGCGGATTTTGGCATGCCGCAAATTCATGTTGAGGGGGAGACGTTACGCGCCACGGTACCCGTTCATGACGGTTGGGGAGAAGGCGCGCCGGATCTGCGTGGTAAGTCAGTCACGCTGGTGCTGGCAGATAACGGTGTTGCCCAGGAGAGTCGTCTTGCGATTGGCGAAGCCCCGGTTGTTGAGAACGCCTCACTCCCACTGTGGCAAGTGGTGCTCATGGCACTGCTGGGTGGTTTGATCCTCAATCTGATGCCTTGTGTGTTACCGGTTCTGGGCATGAAGCTGGGCTCTATTTTGCTGGTCGAGGAAAAAAGTCGTCGCCAGATCCGTCGTCAGTTCCTCGCATCGGTAGCCGGAATACTGGTCTCGTTTATGGCACTGGCGCTATTGATGACGGTGCTGCGTTTAACCAATCAGGCCCTTGGCTGGGGGATCCAGTTTCAGAATCCGTGGTTCATTGGCGTCATGGTGCTAGTGATGCTGACGTTCAGCGCCAGCCTGTTCGGGTGGTTTGAATTCCGACTCCCTTCTGCTATGACCACCACGCTGGCGACTCACGGCGGCAACGGACTGTCGGGACATTTCTGGCAAGGTGCATTTGCGACACTGCTTGCCACGCCGTGCAGTGCCCCGTTTCTGGGAACGGCGGTGGCGGTAGCATTGACCGCTTCGCTGCCGACGTTGTGGGGATTGTTTATCGCACTTGGGCTGGGGATGAGCTTACCGTGGCTGCTGGTGGCCCTGCGTCCCGGTCTGGCGCTGCGTTTGCCGCGGCCAGGGAGGTGGATGAATATTTTGCGGCGTCTGCTTGGCGTGATGATGCTGGGTTCGGCTATCTGGCTTGCGACGTTGCTGCTCCCACACTTAGGGTTTAGCGGACAAAGTAGCGCTAAAGAAAGCGTGAACTGGCAACCGCTAAGCGAGCAGGCGATTGAGGATGCGCTGGCGCAACATAAGCGCGTGTTCATTGACGTCACAGCCGACTGGTGCATCACCTGTAAGGTAAACAAATACAACGTGTTGCATAAAGAAGACGTACAGGCCGCATTGCAACAGCCGGATGTGGTGGCGCTGCGCGGCGACTGGACACTCCCTTCTGAAGCTATTACCGAATTTCTAAAAAAACGCGGCCAGGTTGCTGTGCCGTATAACCAAATTTATGGCCCCGGTCTGCCGGATGGCCTGGCGTTACCCACGTTGTTAACCCGCGATGCGGTACTGCAAACGTTGAATGATGCCAAAGGAGTAACCCCATGAAAATGATGATTGTTCTGTTGTTAACCCTGTTTTCTGCCGTCAGTATCGCGAAAGAGCCTGCGCCGTTTACCCCGGAACAGGAAAAGCAAATTGAAGCATTAATTCAGGAAGCCTTGTTTAACGATCCCAACAGCCCGCGGATTGGCGCGAAGCAGGCGAAACTGACCCTGATAAACTTCACCGATTACAACTGCCCATACTGCAAGCAGTTGGATCCAATGCTGGAAAAAATTGTGCAGAAATACCCTGACGTGGCGGTAGTGATTAAACCGCTGCCGTTTAAAGGTGAAAGTTCGGAACTGGCGGCGCGGACCGTGCTGACGACATGGCATGAGCATCCGCAACAGTCCCTGGCATTACATGAAAAATTGATGCAGAAGAAGGGCTACCATACCGACGTCAGTATCAAACAGGCGCAGGAAAAAGCGGGGGCCAGTCCGGTGACGCTGGACGCCCAAAGTGCTGAAACGCTGAGCACTAACCTGCAACTGGCGCGACTGGTGGGGGTGCAGGGAACCCCGGCAACGATTATTGGTGATGAACTTATTCCCGGCGCGGTGCCGTGGGAAACCCTTGAGGAAGTAGTAAAAGAAAAACTGGCGGCGGCCAATGCTCAGTAAACTGCGCCGCTGGTTGCGCGAAGGGCTGATCTTACTGGCACTGTTGGCGGGGGCAATGCTCTTGATGGATGCCTGGCGCGCGCCGCATCTCCCTGCCTCCTTTGACAGCACGCCTTTACAAACACTGGATGGTGAAACCGTCACGCTGGCGGCGCTCAGCAAAGACGAGCCGGTGTTGCTTTATTTCTGGGCGAGCTGGTGCGGCGTATGCCGCTTCACGACGCCGGAAGTCGCCAGGCTGCGTTCGGAAGGGGAAAATGTGATGACCATTGCGTTACGTTCCGGAAATGAAGCTGAGGTATCTCGCTGGCTGTCGCGTAAAGGCGTGGACTTTCCGGTCATCAATGATGCGAACGGGGCCATTTCCCGCAGTTGGGCAATCAGCGTCACGCCAACGCTGGTGGTGATGTCACAAGGTCGGGTAGTATCAACCACCAGCGGCTGGACCAGCTACTGGGGCATGAAACTTCGGTTGTGGTGGGCGAAAACGTTCTGATAAATGTGCCGGGGAAACCCGGCATTTTTTATGGCGTCGCCCTCCCCAGGAAGGCATATTTCGTTGCCTGACGAAGCAAACACGGTGATTAACGTCCAGAATCAGTCATCTTCTCTTTTCCAGGAAAGTGCAACATGACGAGTTCTTTAGCGTTTGGACCCGCTCTGGTGGTGATGATTGCCGCCACATTTGTCCTCGCCGGGATGGTGAAAGGCGTTACGGGTATGGGATTACCCACCGTGGCAATGGGGATCCTCGGATCGCTTATTTCGCCAGTTGCCGCGGCGGCCATGCTGTTATTGCCTTCGCTGATAAGCAATTTGTTCCAGTTTGGCGGTGGTGGAAATACACGCCAATTACTCAAACGACTGTGGCCAATGCTGCTGACAGTAGTGGTGGCGACACTGCTTGCCAGCGCCTGGATTACCGGTGGTGACACCACCCGAACTCAGTTTGCACTCGGCGTAGCGCTGGTGGCCTACGCTATCTGGACGCTGGCGGGAAAGAAAATCGCGGTGGCCCCGCAGCGTGAAAAACCGTACTCCCTCGTTATTGGATTTGTGACCGGCTTATTGACCGGCGGAACCGGGGTGTTTGTGATGCCCGCCGTGCCCTGGATCCAGTCCCTCGGCTTTGAGAAAGATGAACTGGTGCAGGCGCTCGGGATCTCTTTTACCTTTTCGACTCTGGCATTGGCGCTGGGTCTGTGGTGGCACAACGCGCTGCCCATACAATCGTTAAGTTTGTCGGCTTTGGCCATTGTTCCTGCGCTGATTGGCCAATGGATAGGTACCCGTGTGCGAAGGGTTATTTCTCCGCTCGTGTTTAAACGCTGTTTTCTGTTTTGTCTGGTCGGGTTGGGTACAGAGATGATGCTGCGTGCTGTGTGACCGGTGCGGTGACTTTGCGCGACTTTCATGGCATCGTTAATTCAGAGATTCAGGGCCAATGAGGTCGTTATGGCATCCGTGATGTTACATGAAGAAGAGGGCGATCTGGAGTCAAAAATGGCACTCACTGCGGCAGTGATGGCCGATAAATCGCGCTCGCGTATGTTGTGCGCCCTAATGGATGGCTGCGCCTGGACTGCAACTGAGCTCAGCGCGGTGGCGGATATATCCGCGTCGACCGCCAGCGCGCATCTGGCGCGTCTGTGCGAACAACGTTTTGTTGTCGCGTTGGCGCAGGGCAGACATCGTTATTTTCGCCTTGCAGGTTCCGATATCGCTGAACTGCTGGAACGCCTGATGGGCGTTGCGTGGGCGACATCAACGCCCCGCAGAATCACTACACCGCCAGATTTGCGGCATGCCCGCACCTGCTACGACCATCTCGCCGGAGAGGTTGCGGTGAGGTTGTTCGATACGCTGGTTTCCCGTCAGTGGTTAACGCCGGATGGTGAAACGCTGACTCCACTTGGCCTGGAAAAGCTGGCACAGATGGGGATTGTCCTGGCGGCGGGCTCATCCCGGCGGAAGTTAACCTGCGGTTGTCTGGACTGGAGCGAACGACGTTATCATCCTGGTGGTGTGCTTGGCGCAACGCTGCTGCGCTGGTTCAGTGAACAGCGATGGATAAAAACCGAACAGGGCAGCCGCCATGTCATCTTCACACCTCTTGGCATTCGTAAACTCGAAACCGAGTTTGGTGTTAAAACGACACGCTAGATGGTCTGTTTTGCGAAAGCGTTCCCGGAAATATGTCATATTTCTGTCACACTCTGTTGTGATTGATAACAACAAGAGGTCGTAGGGATGAATAAATCGTTAATCGCCACAGCCGTGGCAGGGGCTGTCTTATTGTCAACCGCCGCGCAGGCGCAGACCGCGCCGGAAGGCTATCAGCTTCAGCAAGTATTGATGATGAGTCGGCATAACTTACGCGCACCTTTAGCCAATAATGGCAGCGTTCTTGAGCAGTCCACCCCCAAACAATGGCCAGAATGGGATGTCCCCGGCGGACAACTCACTACTAAAGGCGGTGTGCTGGAAATCTATATGGGCCACTACATGCGAGAGTGGCTGGCAGAGCAGGGGATGGTGAAATCGGGCGAATGCCCGGCACCGAACACGGTCTATACCTATGCTAACAGCCTGCAGCGTACGGTCGCCACGGCGCAGTTCTTTGTCACCGGTGCTTTCCCTGGTTGCGATGTTCCGGTCCATCATCAGGAAAAAATGGGCACCATGGATCCCACCTTTAACCCGGTGATCACCGATGATTCCGCCGCCTTCAGCCAGCAGGCCGTTCAGGCCATGGAGAAAGAGCGCAGCAAAATGCAGCTCAACGATAGCTATCAGTTGCTTGAGCAAATGACCGACTATAAAGACTCTCCGTCCTGCAAAGAAAAACAGCAGTGTTCCCTGACCGATGCCAAAGATACGTTTAGCGCGAAGTACCAGCAGGAGCCAGGCGTTTCGGGGCCGCTGAAGGTGGGAAATTCGCTGGTTGATGCCTTCACGCTGCAATATTACGAAGGCTTCCCGATGGACAAGGTTGCCTGGGGCGAGATTAAATCCGATCAGCAGTGGAAGGTTCTGTCGAAGCTGAAAAACGGCTATCAGGATAGCCTGTTCACCTCCCCGGAAGTGGCGCAGAACGTCGCCAAACCGCTGGTGAAATATATTGATAATGCGCTGGTTACTGAACGCGCGAAATCACCGAAAATAACCGTGCTGGTGGGGCATGATTCAAATATCGCTTCGTTGCTCACCGCGCTGGATTTTAAACCGTACCAGCTTCACGATCAGAACGAGCGTACGCCGATTGGCGGGAAGATTGTCTTCCAGCGCTGGCATGACAGCAATGCAAATCGTGATCTGATGAAAATCGAGTATGTGTATCAGAGCTCGCAGCAGTTGCGTAATGCAGACGTTCTGACGCTGAAATCCCCGGCGCAGCGCGTAACGCTGGAGCTGAAAGGATGTCCGATAGATGCGGATGGTTTTTGCCCGATAGATAAGTTCGATAGCGTGCTGAATGAGGCGGCTAAGTAAAAGAAAACTCCCCCGTGTTCGCGGGGG